>NZ_JBMDWV010000422.1:0-29338 GCF_048594605.1 Spirosoma sp. | reverse complement strand
CTCTAGTTTTAGCCAATAAGACAAGTTTGAACAGCTTCGATAAATACGTATCAATTTTTCACTTAATAAACCCGACTATTTTCACGTTTAAATCCTTCGTACAATGAAAAAAACAAGTCTTATTCTCTTCTTTCTGGTCTTCGGTTTTGCCGTTAAAGGCTTTTCTCAAGCCACTCCGCCAACAGACTTTTTTGCGGGAAAATGGGAAATTACGGTTGTGGGCACACCCGAAGGTGACGCAAAGCTTGGCACCGAACTCACTCGAAAAGACGGTAAGCTGACCGGTGAACTGAAAGACCTGACGGGTAAGCAAACCGCAGCTATCCCTATTACAAAAATCGAGGAAGAAGGAACGAAACTAACCATTTACTTCGACACGGCTCAGGCAGGCGTAATCCCGATTGAACTGACCAAAGTGGACGACGACAATTTGAAAGGCTCGCTGATGAATATGTTTGAGTCTACCGCCAAACGAATGAAGTGATAAAATAAGAGCTGGTTCGAAGAAAAGAATTGCCCCCTCAGGTCAGGAGATTCCCTCTGACCTGAGGGGGCAATTCTTTTGAAGGGCATCTACAGTAAGGTTTTATGTAGGAGTGAGCCACTTTTTGAGTGTTCGAACGGGCTGTTGGAGGTAATTCCGTGAGGGCAATAGGCAAGGTATTCATTAAGGACCGTTTTCTTACTTTTCCTGATCGGCAGGCGGAGGTTGGCAGTTAATCCATAACCATTAACGCCTAAAATACTCCCTATGGCTACCTCAGACACTACAGTTCCTTGGCAAGCCGTCACCAAATCAGAACAGTCCTCGCAGTGGGTCGTCGGACTACAGGATCATTTCAAACAGGCAACAGACGAGCAGGACATTCCCTGGCAGTTTGACCAGGGTACGCTACAGGCCTGCCTCACGCCCAACTCATTCTGGATCATCTACACGTTCGGCGCAGGAGGAAAACTGGCCATACGTACCTGTTTCGATCCGCAAACGATTCAATCCGTTAAACTTTCCAAAAAAACCGATCATTCCGCCGAATATCGCATCGATGGATCACTGGGGGTTTTTCGCGTAAAAATAGAACGCTGCCTTGACGAGCCTATGATGTTACGTTGCACAACGTCACTGAAGCCTCAGCAGGATTTTATCGTTCAGGCGTTTCCGAGGGATATATACATACTCGATGAACACGGCGATCCTACTACGACTGAAGGGATGCTCTACGTAACGCAGAGCGGTCCTACAGCCGGGCTGGCTTATCTGTCGGTAACCAAGCCGTTTGAAGGAACGGTATTCTATTTCCAGAATCTGACGTCTCTCAATGATTACTGTCAGATGACCCATACCGATCCCAGTGGCAGTGTAGGGGCTGAGTGGCCTGAGATCGGATTTGCCCTGCCGACCGCTGAACAACCCCTGCAGGCTGGAAAAGAGATTGTGCTGTCCGATGCATTTCTGTATCTAAGCGATAACGTACACGGAAATGAATTTGAAGCGGGTGATTTCTTCCTGGAGGCCATAGCCTGTGTTTACAAACAATTGCCTAAGCCAGATACTACGTATTACGACTGGCCAAAAGCTGCCGAACGTACCATTGAGGCTCTTGCTGAATCGCCCGATTGTGGTCGACGAATCAGGAACCAGTTCTACGTGAATGCGTACGTTAGCGCTACGCAGAAGCCGCCCGAAAGCATGGTGCAATTGGCCATTCTGGTACCGCTCTGGGAATATCAGGAATGGCTGGGAGAAACCGTACCGCTGGTAGACTTGCTGCATAAAAACCTGTACACGTTTTACGATCCGAAAAAAGCTACGCTAATGCGCTGGCTGCCGGGAGAACCTTTCCAGAAAGAGCAGACAAGCGAAGAGGAGGATCATAACAAGATCGACTCCTGGTATCTGCTGCATACCTTGATGAACCTGGGACGGCTGGCTGAAAAAGGCGATACGGAGGCTAAAGAACTGCTGTTTCGCTCGCTGGAGTTTGCTATCGGTGCCGCCCATAAATTTGGGTATAACTGGCCGGTTTTTTACGATAGCCGGACTCTTGCCATCATCAAGGCTGAAACGAGTGAAGGGCAGGGTGGAGAGATCGACGTAGCCGGGTTATTTACCCACGTCATGATTCAGGCTTATGAACTGACAAAAGATCCAAGATACCTGAAAGAAGCCGAAAAATCGGCGGAACGGCTACGGGGCAAAGGGTTTGACCTACTGTATCAGTCGAACATCACCATCATGAGCGCGCTGACGCTGGGTAAGCTATGGAAAATTACGGGCAACCGGCTGTATTTCGATCTGAGTCGGCTTAGCCTTGCCAACTTAGTAGCCCGGCTGTGGATGTGGGAATGCAACTTCGGTTTTGGTCAGCTCCGTACTACGTTCATGGGGGTAGCTCCGCTGAAAGATGCCGAATACCTGGCTGCCTATGAAGAAGCCGAAATCATGGCGACGATGCTTAATTACCTGAAGGAAATCGGGTCGGACGTACCCAAGCCGGTTCGGGTGTTGTTTTCCGAGTATACAAAATATCTGTTGCACCGGGCCCGGTATTACTTTCCGACTGAACTGCCGCCGGATATGCTGAGTCAGGAGCCGCGGGAAGGACGTATCATTCCGGATTTGCCTATTCCACTGGAAGATATTTCGACAGGCTGGAAGCAGGCCGGTGCCGTTGGGCAGGAAGTTTACGGAGGGGCTCTGGCGTATATTCTGGCTACTTATTCCTACAAACGTTTTGAGGACGTACCGGTCATTCTGTACTGCGACTATCCGATTTACCATTCGGAGTATCAGATAACAGGAAAAGATAGTGGATACGCTGTTTTTCGGCTGAGTGGCACCGCCGATTACGAATGCCGGGTGCGCCTGCTGGCAAAAGGACGGCAGTTACCCAATGTAGAGCTAGTGGATGAAGATGATAAAGCCAGTCAGCCTCTCAAGCCTGAAGAAAAAGAAAAAACCTATCAGGAATATCGTGTAAAGGGTAACCTTCGGCTGCGGCTGGAATGGTCTAAAGAGTAGTAAGTCTTTTTAAAACAAAACGTTATGGAACAACATAATCCGCACACTGCGGTAGAATCATTGGTTAACAAACGAATCCTGATCACAGGCGGTACAACGGGTATAGGCCGTGCCATCGCTCTGTTACTGGGTTCGTACGGGGCCAGCATTGTTACGTTCGGACGGCATCAGGAGCCTCTGGACGAAGTGCTTTCGGAGCTTCGTGGGATGAACTTGCGGGCCGAAGGCATAGTGGCCGATATCGCCCGGGCAGAAGATATCCAGCGCGTCTTTCAACTGGCTGACGATACGTTGGGCGGGCTGGATATTCTCATTAACTGTGCCGCTCTTGGTGCAGAATCTATTGACGAGATGACTGACTCCGACTGGCGCTACGTCATAGAAACGAATCTGATGGGGTATCTGGCCACGACCAAAGAGGCTCTGAACCGCATGAAACCGCAAGGACGCGGACATATCGTGCTAGTTGGTTCGATGAGTGCTGATGTGCGGGAAGAAGGAAGCTCGGTATACGTAGCGACCAAGTCCGCCATTCAGGGATTTGCCGAAAGCTTACGGAAGGAAATTAATCCGCAGGGAATCAAGGTAAGTCTGGTTGAGCCGGGTGCCGTTGGATCGGATATGCAGGCAACTACGCCCGACGAAGAACGCGAACGGCAACAGAAAGGCGATATGCTGCGGGCGGAAGACATTGCGGTCTGTGTGCACTATATTCTAAGCCAGCCCCAGCGTTGCGACGTCGTTTCGGTACAGATACGCCCGCATTTACAACTTATTTAAGAAACTGTCAGAAACCCCGGAGAGCAGGGTTGTTACGTTCCGACCCTGAAGGGATGACATGTGTCTAGTGGAAGACAGTGCTACTGCCTGTTAACCATGAAGAGATAACATGATGCAACCTCTTCGGGATCGGAACGTACCAGCTCTGTTCTAAGTGGATTTGAACAGGTTAGGGTAGGCCAATTTTGAAATAGCCGTTTATGAATTTTTCAGTAGATAAACTCATTTTTTCGCCGAATGATATTGATCTGGGCTACTCACCGATACGTAAGACGATTCAGGCAGATACGTACGTGCTGGGGGCTTTCAATCCTGGACTGGCGCGGTTGCCTAACGGAAATCTGTTGATTATGATTCGGGTCGCTGAAGCGCTTAACCAGCCAATTATTGGAGAGATTATTCATGCAATTCGATGGGATGCTGAAGCAGGGTATCAGCTCGATACGTATCCGCTTAGTAGTGTAAATGCGGCTGATCCGCGCAAGTTTCAGCTGCTGGGAAATCCGTACAAAGTAATGGCGCTGACTTCCTTGTCGTGGCTACTGCCGGTAGAGCTAACACCCGACGGAACCAGTGTCATTCAGATTCATTACGACAAGATTATTGCTCCACAGCGAACGTATCAGGAGTATGGAGTCGAGGACGCGCGTATTACAAAGATTGACGATACGTATTACATGACTACCTGCTCGGTTAGTTCGGAGCGACACTCGACCACCCTGTATACTTCAACCGATGGGCTTACGTACGAGTTGCAGGGCATTATTCTGGATCATCAGAATAAAGATATGGTCTTCTTTGAGGGCAAAATAGACGGGAAGTTTTTTGCTCTTACGCGTCCTCTGGGGGATTTGTATTTTGCGACACGTCCGGCCAGTCAATATTATCCAGGGCCATCTATCAACCTGGCTCAATCGCCGGATGGCCTGCACTGGAAACCGCTCGATGAACCGTTCATTCGGGCTCGCAAAGGCTCCGCTTCGACGATGAAACTGGGCGGTGGCACACAACCCATTCTGACGGACGATGGCTGGCTGATGCTTTATCACGGCGTTGAGTTGCAGGGAGTCGTTGGTATTTACCGCACCTTCTGGGCGATACTGGATGCACAGAACCCCAGTCAGATTCGGCATCTGGAGGATACGAAACCCGTACTCGAAGCGAACCCGGCCCTGACCGAACCTATTAAAGACCAGCTCTATCTGTCCGACGTAGTTTTTACCACGGGCCTTGTCGATATAGGTGACTACTACGTTGTTGCCTCGGGCGAATCAGACCTGGCCTGTCGAATTACACACATTCCCAAAACCGTATTTGCGCTGGGAACGTAACAAGTAAACAATCTTTTAGAATACACCTGGCTTCTCAACGTGATGTTAAAAAAACACCCATTAATTCTTATTTTCACTATTGCTTTTTTAGACATCATCGCTGCGAATGGCTTAGGTGCTTTAATCTCCGATTATGTTATTAATCTGCCCGCCAAACCTGTTCTGCTGACGGCTGGAACTGCCTTGATGCTGGCTGTTCAACTTGCTTTTTCCCCTGCTATTGGTCAATGGTCCGACCAGCGCGGACGACGTCCAGTGGTCATTGCTACTACGATTGCTTCGCTGTTTTCGACGCTGCTGTTGTTGCCGGTTCAAACCTGGGGCTACGTAGCCAATCGATGTTTTAAAGGCGCTACCAATGGTCTGTATTCCGTGATGCGTTCGTCTATGGCGGATGTTACCGAAAAAGATGAACTGCTCAAATACTCGGGGATTCTAAGTTTTATCGTCGGTGCAGGTCCTGTCGTTGGGCCAATGGGAGCAGGCTGGTTGATGCTGGCTTACAGCGGAGGGCGAATTAGTCCCTTACCTACGGTGATGCTGTTTCTGGCAATAGGTGTTCTGAATATTGGACTGGCGTTCCTATTTAAGGAAACTAACCCGAAAAAAGAGCCGGTTGAGCTTAATGACCTTGCAAAAAAAGCGGGTAGTTCTCTGAAAGTTGTTTCATTATGGAAACAACTTTCAGATGCCAATGAAGAGCTACCGGGCGTGAAGCCTGTATTTATCCTGAACATGCTAGCTACGTTAGGCATGGGCTATTACTCTTTTTTCGTCGCTTTTTTAACAGAAAGTGACCTGCTCATGACTCCCCGCCAAACGGCTCAGTTCTTTCTGTATTTTGGGGGGCTGGCGCTGTTAGCCAACATCGTTTTCTTCACGTTCATTGCTCATCGGGTCAATAAGCGGAAGGTGATTCTCTTTCTGGCCTTGCTGAGTGTAGTGATACAAGGGTTTTACGCCTTTTCGGAATCATCCGTAACGCTCTTCTACGTAGTGTCAGGCGTGGATGCCCTGACCGTTTCTGTTATGACGGGTTTAACGGGTAGCCTGCTCTCAATTATGATTAAAGAGGGCGGTGGTCAGGGCGAGATGTTCGGCAATATTCAGGCACTGGGTGGGTTAGCCAGCTTTGTATCAGCTTTGGTAAACAGCCTGTTGTCGGGTGTAAGCACAGTGGCCCCGTTCATCTTCTGTGGGCTCGGTATGATCGTTGTTTTTATATGGGCAATGCGCTTACCCAAGGAGGCCCAAAAATACACCGACAGAAAATCCGCCAAAGATTCTGAGACAAACCCGGTCGAAGCCTGATCGGCAATTGATGAAAAATTTGAGTCGTTCGGTTGCCCGTCAGGCTGGTTAGCCGCCGGTTTGTTGAGCGAAGCAGATCCGACCGTTTAATCAATTAATAAACAGGCAGAAATACGACATGAGAAATCATTATGGCCTGATATTCAGCAGGAAAGTTAGGGAACGGACCGAAACCTGAAAGAAGGAGATAATCGCCAAACAATCGGCTAAAACGCTACGTTAAACCGGTCTAATCACTTATTATTTACGAGCAATTACATTACGTTATGAAAACCAAATCGATGACTCTTGGCCTGATGATGGCCTTACTAATGACCGGTGCTACGTTCGCTCAGCAGAATAGTGGCAACACAAGTTCGGGTACGACCAACATGGTGGGTAAAGAATCCAAAACCGAATTCGACAATCAGAACAAAAAAGGCGCAGCTGCCGTATCGGCCGTGTCGGCTACCTCATCTAAACTCTCCAGCGCCGATCAAAGTCTGATGATGGAAGTGGCAAAGGGTGGTATGATGCAATTGATGGTCAGTCGGATAGCCGCACAACAGGCCAGCAGCCCGGAAGTACGCCAGTTTGCGCAGGCTGAAGTAGACGAACAAACCGGACTGTCAGCGAAATTACAGGAAATTGCCAGCGCGAAAGGCGTTACGTTACCCTCTGAACCCGATGCCGAAACGCAGACGATGGTAACGAAATTACAAGGAATGTCGGGTGCATCTTTGGATAAAATGTATATCCAGGAAAGTGGGGTAAAAGGCCATGAGAAACTCGACAAGGTTATGTCGAAAGTAGAGTCCAGCGCATCAGATGCCAGCCTGAAAGGTATTGGAAAAGCCGCTCACCCTTTAGTGAAAACACATCTGAAAGTAGCTCAGCAAATCAATGGCAAAATGTAAAGCCTGCTCTGGCTGTTTTTAAGCGCAGGACCGACTATACCAGTCGGTCCTGTTGTTTTTTATTATGTAGTAGTCTGCCTATAATCGATTTTGGCAGAAATGTACGCCATGATTTAGTGGGCGCTTTTAAGAATATCTACTGTTTTTGGGTCCGGCGAATTGTCGAAAAATTTGGCCAAAACAGCCTGAAATACCGGATCTGCATTGTTGACTAAACTGAACAAGGTCATGCTTGACCGTAGTTTCAGATCATCGGGGCTCCCCATAATCTGATTCGCTGTTTTTCCATGAATGTTAAGTAAGGCCGTCGTTATCTCAATCAGCCGGCTACCCAGAACAGGATGGGCTAAATAAGCACTGGCTTCCTGTAGGTTTGCAATCGCATAGAACTTTGCCATCTCACTGAAACCTAATCCCGAAATCTGTGGAAATATGTACCACATCCAGTGGCTCTGCTTTCGGCCGTTCCTGATTTCGGCTAATGCCCGGCTGTAATCGTGCTGCTGGGCCTCTATAAATCGCTTAAGGTCATACGCTGCTTTCATAACATAATGGTTGCAGACTGCCGCCAGATCAGCCGACAGGATAATAACTAAAAATAATTAAGATTAGTGATAATAAAAATTAGTAAACGCTGGTAATTTAATTTATTCAGTAAGAACGAAAATTTTTATTGATAGTTAAGGCTAATTAATTCCGACTTTGCAGAATTAATAGAAGCAGTAACGTGTTTTATTTTAGAAGGCCAGAGAAATACTTCCCCTGGTTTTTGGTTAAAAATGTTTGAATTTTTTGTTGGCGACGTAGTGTATTACACTACAGCCGATCTGACATTAGCCAAGGATAAAATTCGATCAATTACCAGTAAGAAAGAGAAGGGCAGAGTAAAACATACGTATCTGCTTTTTAGCGGTGTAAGTAAGCTGGAAAATGAATTATTCTTGAGCCTGAAGCGTGCCAAAGAGCACTTTGAACGTTCTAATATTCAAGTTTTTATACCGGAAAAACTTGAGCGTGAATAAGAGGACGCCCCGTCTGCATTGGCAATACGGGGCTTATTTTTTATCAATACGTCAGTCGTATCAATACGTATTTACCCTGGATTTTGCAGCACATTACTTAACATATTAGCCAGCCCTCCGGGGGCTGGCCATTTGCCGTTCACTAAACTACATTAAGCGTATTTACTTTCTTTGGTCTTATGTAAATACCAGTATTTTATTTGCTGAAAATTCAATGAGAAAACGGCAATATGAATATCAGCTAATACGTTCCGGTTTTCTTTAGATCAATAGAAAAGTATAGAAGTTTGTATAGCGATTTTTAAGGGGCTGGCATATTCATTTTTTGCGCATTAACTATGGCCTCTTTTTTCGTTGAGCGATTCGATTACAATTTTGGCCAGGCTAATGCAGCCTTGCCGGATTTTAGCCGTATCACCAGCCATCTGAGCCGTTACGCTGAACACATGATTGTTGAACAGTACGTGAAGCGATTTCTTTCCCGGCTCCCATATAGCTTTGTCGCCCACTCCCGCAACGGCTTCTCCCGTGGCCGTATTTTGAGCCGGAGCTACCAGAGGAGGAGTTGGCTTGGTTATACCGGCAATAGGAGCGGCTGGATCGGCCCCACGAGCGGAGTCCTGTGCGGCACTGGTGGTTGTTGTGCTGGCAGGCGTTTCGGCACCCGTTCCCTGCGGGTCAGGACCAAACAGGACAGGCTTTGACGTCGCTTCTTTATCAGCGGCTTTATTAGCCTGCGGCTCGAAAAGCTTATTGAAATGGTATTCCGATTGATAGACTGACTCGAAGGGTTTATCACTTTCCAGATAGAAGCCGATTTTATTGGGTCCCCAGCTTAGTTCGCAACGATCTAGCTCACTGTTCTTGGTTAGTTCGATTTTGTCGTCCAGCTGAAACAGATTTCGGATAAATTCCTCGGGCAAGTAATTACACGGCTCCTGGTAGTGGTAGTCTGTACTCAACAACCATACGCCGGTGACCCGCCGTGCTATCTGTCCATCACCCAATCCGGCTGCACTGCCGGTATCCATGTTGTCCCGTTCCTGAGTTGAGCAAGCTAGCAGCGATAGCCCCACTAGCATCGTATAAACGTTTTTGGTCATCTGTACAAAAAGTTATTGTCTAATCAGCTTGTGCTGTTATTAACCTCTGTAGCTGGCTGACGGCAGGACTAGCGATTCGTAAAGTGAGGAAATGGCCAGCCGTTGTGATTCGCGAATCGAATAAGCCCCATTTCCTCACTTGGATCGATTTTGGGTAAACGATTTGCCCCGACGGCAGTAGAAAAGGGCAGTTATTGAAACTGAGCTTTGACGTCAGAATAGGTAACAACTCTCACTGGCGTCGCTTATGAATCACCTCAGAGACGTATTAAAACAGCAATGAGTCATGAAAATAGGGGAGCGTCTGCTTAAACACCTTACTAAGAAATACGAACCGTTACAGATGGTAACTTTTCGCTTTGGCCGCTACGACGTAGCGACTAAAACCGATGAAGATGGAAATCCCGTTCTGTTATTTATTGGACAAGCTGATGATCGAGGAATAATTAAAGGCGATCAGTATGCCCGTCGGTTGCTCAAAGGCGCTGATGGAAAAGTCATCAAAGACCATTGGGACTATAAAGGAAAGGTATGATCCGCACACGCATCAATCGACAAGAGTACGTTGAAGCAACGGCCGCAAAAAGAGCGCTGATAAGCCCAATCAATTCGGTGAATAGCCACTGTAAGGTTATCGATCTCGTTATGAAACACTTAGTACGTAGCCTTTGGCTACTTTCAGTCGCCTTGTCAATCAGCTGTGAAAACGGCGTTCGTGATCTGGATTTTATTAACAAACAATTTCAGGTTACCTATAACATTGATTCAACCCGTACCCTAGACAGCACCCGACTGGATGCCCTTCGTAATTCGAAGGCGGTTTATAACTTTAGTGAAGGTGGAAAAGGCACAACGCATATTCAGACCGGGATGCTGTCCAATGATATTCCGTTCACCTGGAGGTTTGAAAACGATAGCCTTTTTATTAATAAAACCGCCTACGGAGTCCAAAAGCAGGATAAAGGGCTTGTAATCCGCAATGACTCGGTGAAGATGGTCCTCAGTCCACAGAAATAGTCAATCCGTGCACGTATAAACGCTGGTCAGGCTATAGGCCGTTGCCTCACTCTAGCCTTCTGTTTCTGCATGTTAGTCGACGTAATGAGTTAGCCTAATTGGCTGCGATCCACTCAAAGGCGCTTGCTGACAGATAAACAACTACGTTATGAAAACAAAGCAAATGATTCATCTGCTGGCTGTAGGTGTGCCGTTGATGAATTTAACCAGTCTAGCGCAAACAACAACTAATTCGGCTAATCAGGGCACGCGTTCGGGTACGTCTGCAACCCCGGCAGCCGGACAATACCGGCAAAGTTCGGCCGCCAATGGTACAGCCGTCAATAACAGTAATTCAACCAATTACAACAGCAACAACGTAACGAATGCACCTACGGGCGTGGGAAGCAATCCGTCCGTAACAACCGATCCAACCAGTTTGCAGGGAGGGGCTTCATCAGACGCTGCGCCCAGAACTCCCGGCGCATCATCGACAATAAATGAAGCGCCCAAGACCGGTACAGCACCGGCCGTAACGGGCGCTAAAAAAGCACCGACCCCAGCGGTAGTGGCAGGCAGCACCGAACGTAATACCAGCATCCACGACTTTATTGCGTCCTCTCCTAATTACACTACGTTGCAGAACGCCCTGCAGTCTGCAGATTTGTACCGTACCTTAAAGGAAAATGGGCCTTATACGCTGTTTGCGCCCTCCAACACCGCCTTCAAAAAAATGCCTGCTTCGTTACAGGCCAGTTTGCTGGAAGGTCGAAACAGTGATGACCTGAAACAATTATTATCCTATCATGTGGTGCAGGGTACGATTGACGTAGCGGAGCTGACAAAGCGGATCAAGACAAATGGAGGTAAAGCCCAACTTCAAACAATAGCAGGAAACACGCTGGTAGCCGAACTTGGTGCTAACGGACGCTTAACGCTTACGGACGAACGAGGTAAATCAGTCGATATAGATGCCCCGGATAATCGCCAGTCGAATGGGGTAGTGCATGGAATAGATGCGGTTCTATTGTCTAAAAAGGCCGCTGATAGCATCCGCTAAGAAGCTATTCATTGTCAGAATAGGTTTCGTTGTGGCTGCGCTGCCTGCCCGTTTCCTTACTTCTGCCGAAACAAATAACTGACATCGTACCGGATTCGGTTAGCTTATCAACGTATCAGTTCAATACTACTTTAATTAATTGACACTACGTATGAAAAAACTACGAATGCTGTTTACTGTAATCCTTCTGACTGGATGCGTGAGCGTATGGGCTCAGTCGACAACAGGAGCCGCCAAAGGCCAGCGGGGGGCTTCTCCAACTCCTGCGAATAACGGTAGTAAAGCAACCAACAGCCAGCTGGAAGGTAAAGGGGTTCCCTATAGTAAAGAAAAGGAACAGCAACAAAGCCGCGCATCGGCGAAAGGATCAACAGCCGCTGCCAGTCGGTCAGCCAACAGTACTGAATCGTCAGCAGCTGGTCGTGCAGCAAAGCCCGGCCCAAAATCCAGCACCAAAACGGGAAGTTCGCCGAATCAAAATTAATAAACCTCTTAAGCGCAAACTGGACAAAGCCTATGTTAGCCATGAATTACCGGGGACCCCGGCGGGTTCGAATCGATCATAAACCCTATCCTGAAATCAAACATCCTCAGGACGCCATTGTGCGGGTTACCCGTTCCTGCATCTGTGGGTCTGATC
Organism: Spirosoma sp.; assembly: GCF_048594605.1. GTDB lineage: Bacteria > Bacteroidota > Bacteroidia > Cytophagales > Spirosomataceae > Spirosoma. The sequence continues at coordinate 17,180 of NZ_JBMDWV010000422.1, read as the reverse complement.
TGCACCTCTACAACGGCAACGTACCCGATACACGCGTGGGCATGACCTTTGGCCATGAATTTATCGGTGTGGTGGAAGAGATCGGCCCGGATGTGCAGAAACTGAAAGTGGGTGATACTGTAATTGTGCCGTTCAATATCGCCTGCGGCAAGTGTTCCTTCTGTCAGCAGGGGTTATACGGTAATTGTCATGAGTCGAATCCGCAGGCAACAGCCGTGGGTGGCATTTTTGGCTATTCGCACACAGCGGGCGGCTTCGATGGGGGACAGGCTGAATACGTTCGGGTACCGTATGCTGATGTTAGCCCCACTGTCATTCCGCCGGGTATGGACCCCGACGATGCTGTTTTGCTGACCGACGTAGTACCGACTGGCTATCAGGCAGCTGAGATGGGCGGTATTCAACCCGGCGATACGGTCGTGGTGTTTGGAGCCGGACCAGTAGGAATCATGGCGGCCCGATGTGCCTGGCTGTTTGGAGCCGGACGGGTTATTGTTATTGATCATATCGATTACCGCCTTGAATTTGTTCGGAATTACGCACCCTGCGAAGCCTATAATTTTAAAGAAATGGACGACCCTGTGCTGTTTGTGAAGAAAATGACGGACTGGATGGGGGCCGATGTATGCATTGATGCAGTGGGTGCCGAAGCGGCTGGAAGTCCTCTGCAAACCATTACGGGACGAAAATTACTGATTCAGGCAGGTTCGGCCACAGCGCTGCACTGGGCTATTAACTCGGTACGCAAAGGCGGGGTCGTTTCGATTGTGGGCGTGTACGGCCCAACCGATAACCTGGTTCCTATTGGCAACGTAGTGAATAAAGGAATTACAATTCGGGCAAATCAGACGTCAGTAAAACGACTGCTGCCGCGTCTGATCGATCATGTCCAGAACGGCGTGCTCAACCCCAAAGCAATGATTACGCACCGCGTGCCACTGGAAGAGGTTGCTGAAGCCTACAACATCTTTTCCAACAAACTGGATAATTGCATAAAACCCGTTCTCATTCCGCCTTCGGCCAGAGGGTAAAGCCAACGTATTATGGAAAACAAAGCAGTGAATGCCGACGATTATTCACATATTTTAGGCTGGGGTATTGATGCAAATCCCCAGAATGATCCTACGTATCCAATCAGACATCGGACCGAAACGAACGGCGAACCAGTAGGACCGCGAGGTTATAACTGGGAACGACCCCCTCAGCAACCAATAGATGTGGAGGTTTTGCACTCAAACGAACGGCCAAACGTAAGTGCCGTATTCGGTACGTCCACTCCACCGACAGGGCTCAGTGGGCAGATTCGCCGTTGGGCATTCCGGTTCAGCGAGTCGGAATATGGTCACTGGCTCCCCTTGCTGATTGCCGATCGGGTCAACGTAGTGGAGGGTATCGTGGATGATCTTAAACGAGGCCACATTCCTAACATTTTGGCCGAAAAAGGCATGAAAGCCGATTGGAAATACAATCGAAAAGGACTGCTTCAGCAGGCGTTAATTGGGGTGGTGGTCACGACTACTCTACTCGAATTCATGTCTCTAAATAATACTCTAAAAAATGCGTAATCATTTTTCTTTTTTATTACTCAACTTAATTCTATCAGCATGAATCCATCAGACAATCCAGAGCACAAAGAAGGGCCGGTAGCCAAAACTATTGAACAGCAGACCGCCAAACTCCCTTCCGATCTGTTTCTATGGGCGGCCCTGGCTTCCATGGGCGTTTCAGCCTATTTGCAGTTCACTACAGACCCCAAACGGAGTTTATTTATAGGGCAGTGGGCGGCTCCTTTCCTGTTACTTGGCTTATACAATAAACTGGTTAAGCTGGAAGGCAGCGACTAGGCAGGGTTGCTACGTATAAACAATTGTTTTTGTTAAAGACCGGTCAGTTTTAGGAAATAGAGTTCTAAAACTGACCGGTCTTTGCATGGAAAGGGCTTTCAAGGTTTGTAACGAATACAACTCAGCCGCCAGTCACGGTAAATTTTCAGCTATTCATGCTACCCAGGAGATATGAAAAGCCACTGAAATTACGGGCAGCAAACCAGAGGGTCATTGAACAAATACGCCTGTGGTTAATTAGTACGTAATTAATGCTACGTTCACTACCTATTTCCTAATTTTTATATCGGGTATTAATGGATCAACCTCAATCAGTTCCAGCGACTTAACCATGTCCTTTGTTCCAGTTTTGTACTTCAGGAAATGTGGGGTTTGCGTATGCACTTTGTAAGCATTAGTGTCTGCATAAATTTCCAGAATGGTAATGTGCGTCGGATTTTCTTTTTCGGTAGTGGCATACAGCGTTAGTACACCCGGTTCCAGCCGCATCGACGATTCAATTTCTTCTTTGAGGGCCGCCTTGTAAGCGTCTAATTGCGCCGGGTCAACCACGATTTTAGCAATACGTACCATCCTGGTGGTTTGAGCGAACGCCCGCTCCACAGAAAATAGGGTGAGTAGACTTATTATGAGCAGTACCCACCGCAGTAAGACGTAGCAACGGGAAGTTTTCGGGCTGTGTTCGTTCGTCATGGTTTATTATAGTGATTTGCCGAGCCGTGTCATACGGCTCAGATCAGCTTAACAAAAGCTTTCCGGCAATTGAGTGAAAAGAGTAGTCTATCGATTATTTACCATCCGCATCATTGCCAAACAGAACAGCCGTTTGAAACACACTTATCTGTCAGGGCAAATGGTTCTGGGAAGTTTCTACCCGTCGTTTCAGGGTTAAATCAGAATGGGTAGCCAATGGCGATGTTAAGAATCAGGTTCTGCTTCCGCCACTCAGAACTTCGGAAGTTGATCTGATTAATGACCCATTCGCTGCCGTCCGTTTTATAAGGCTTACGTAAGGGTGTTGCCAGATCAAAACGAATCAGAAAATAGGAGAGATCAATTCGAAGACCAACGCCTGCACCAATAGCAATCTGCTTGTAAAAATTAGGGCTGAAGCTCTCAACATCACCTTCAATGGCTTCCAGATTATAATACGTCCAGACGTTACCGGCATCGACAAATACGGCTCCCTCAAGGTATTTGTTGAACTTAGACCGCAGCTCGGTGTTGGCTTCCAGCCTGATATCACCGCCACCGTCCTGAAAAAGCGGTAAGTTGCGAATCGTGTCGCGGGCGAACAGGCCCGGCCCAATAGCGCGGGGCCGAAACGCCCGGATACTGTTGCTACCCCCAACGAAATACTGCTTGGTAAATGGTAGCTGATACCCCTTGTAGTTGCCGTACGGAATGCCTAACCCCCCAAAAAAACGATTTGCCCAGGTTACGTTTTGGGACAGCTTTCGGTAGAAACGGGCATCGGCATCAACGCGGAAAAACTGAGCGTAAGGAACGCCCAAAATGCCATTCCTCGGGTCAGCATCGGCAGGCTGGCGGAAAAAAAGACTCGCCAGGTTACCGGCCACTTCGGCGTTGGTGTTCAGACGAAACGTATTCGGCGAAGCCGAGCGGGGCGACGAATTATAATTGAATGAATAAAGCGTGCTTAGAATTAGCTGATTCGACTGATAGACAGTGGTTATGTACTGACTCTTAACAATAGATGAAATTTCTGGATCAAGCAAAAGATCCCTGACGCGCTGGCTAATGCTGTTACTGGGCACGTATACGTAGTTGGCATTGAAGGGCTGAAAGACATGCTCAACCTGCTGGCTTTGGCGCCAGGCGTACCCGAACGTTGTCTGGAAAGAATTGATTCGGTATAGGTCACCCCGAATGATGGTTTGGTAGCCCAGCGTTACGTTGGTTTTGGGAAGTGCCTGCCGCTGATCGTAATTCAATCGTACGGGGGTGACCAGTCTGGGAAAACTTAACGTACCATCCAGGCCAAAGCGGTAGTTCGTTACGTTCTGGTCGCCAGCATTTACCTGAAATTCAATCCCTGCCGTCGCATTAATGGTTAGTAGCTCCGCCCGTTTAAGCGCGTTGCGATTGCGCCAGCTTAGTGTCATCTGCGACCCATTAAAGTTATTGGACCGGGACGTACCGTCCAGCTCCAGTCGTACGGATTTGTTGGGGTAGGGCGTCAGGTAGTAGTGGGCATCCAGTACGGCAGAATCGCCCTGCTGCGATGGCTCAAAACGATTTCTGACAAATTTGAAAGCCCCTACGTTAATGAAGCGGGAAAGGGTTAAATCCTGAGCGCGGCTGTTGTACCGGCTGCCCGGTTTTACGGTAACAATATCCCGGAATAATTTGGGATTGAAGAGATGGGTCGAATCAACCACTCTGAAGCCCTGGGGCGTTACGTATGCCGAACTTTGGTTGGTGTCCTGCTGGGCCGTTGAGAGGTTGTAGTTGGGATAGATAAAAACGTCGCGTATCGAATAAGGAACACCGGCGGCATCCGGTATATCGGGCTTGACATAAAAATACAGGTCCGTTTTGTGAGCCGCCGTATCGTTATCGGCCAGCACACCTAAATAGTCGGGTAGGAAATAATAAAAACCACGTTGTTTGATAGCCTGGCTAATCCGTTCGCGCTCCAGCTTAATGTTATCGAAGCGATACGGATCGCCTTTCTTGAAAATAGTACGTCTTTCCGAAAAATGTAACGCTTTACGAACCGGGGTCGAATCAATCACGAAAGCAATCGAGTCCAGATAGAAGCGTGGTTTAACGTTCACTTCATAAACCCCTCTGGCTTTGTAGCCTTCCTCCTTCAGGCTTCCGGTGGCTTTTGAACCAAAATAGCCTTCGTTTTGCAGAGATGCTTCAAAAACCGGAATGTTGGATGAGATAGCTTTGGCACTGGCCAGAATGGGCTCTTCGCCAAACTTCTTACGAAACCAGGCCCGAAATCCGTTACGTTTAGGCTCGCCGAAAAGATAGTATAGACCAACCTTGTAGGGAAAGCCAAATAATTGTTTGTTGGGTCTGGGACGCGCCAGACTCGCCAACTGTTCCGTTAAGGCTGACTGCTCCTCTTTAGGAACAGCAGAATCGGCTTTCATGACGATGTCCGTACCGGTATATAGCCGTTCATTGGCTGGCAAATGTTTACCAATGTTGCAGGCCGTAAGCAGACAGGCGAGCAGCAAGCAGAGGGTATGGGGAAGAGGGCGTGGGATAGCCAAAAACCCCATGCTCTCTGCCCCATGCCGTACGCCATTTGCTATTTTCAATAAAATTTTCATAACTATCAATTCACCGAAGGTGGGCCGGGCGACCGACGGAAAACGTCCGACAGCGTATTGTAATCAACCGTGATGACGAAGCCAACTCCTGTTTCGATAATATAACCATCCAGAACGGCCTGATAATCATTACGTCGATAGGCACGCGCTACGTAACGTCCATCCCGCGAAAGGTTATAATTCAGTGATACGTTGTCAAATACCTGGTTGGGATTACTCACGCCCGTTGTGTTTTCCAGAACAAAGTTTTTACCTACCGCAACCGTTAAACGTCCGTTCAGGAAGCTTCGCGATAGGCCTATGTTCAAATCCGTCCGGGCGCCCATACCTCCGCCGGTTCGCGCGATTCCATTTTCGGATAATAAGTTAAAATCGACATCGAACCCTTTCAGTACGTTTGACGCCAGGCGTCCCAACTGATCCGAGATTAACTTACTTACGCTGCTGCGGGCTACACTCTCCGCCGTTGAATTAAGTCCTGAGTTTGAGCCCGAAAAGAAGTCAGACGTATTTTCGGGAAGAAACCGGCTTAGAATCAATAGGGCAAAGACCTGCTTGTTGATTTGGGATTGATCCTGACGTAGTGTTTTGAGCTTATTTTCGATAGCCGTACCAAACTCACTCGATGCCGATGCTGAATTCTGCGCTTCTACGTCTGGCTGCCGAATGTCGAAATCCAGTTTCGGGGCGGCCAAATTGTTGCTGATCGTCAGCGCAACGTTAAATGGCAGCTTGCGGTTAATCAGGGCTGTACTGGTAGTCGATAATTCATTGCCAATCAGGTCGGCAGGTGACGTAGACACCTGATAAATAGCCGTGATGTTGATGTCGGCCCGGAGCGGATCGCCGGAGAAATTAATATATCCTCCTTTCTGAATCTGGAACTGGCGTTTCAGTACCTGATACGTTAGCGAGTATTCACCCTCCGTAACTTCGTAGCGTCCCAGAACGGTAATCTGTCCGGCGGCATTTATGCCCACGTTGAGCCGGGCATTGCCACGCGCCCGCAGATAATCGCCGTTCAACTCGTCGACCACAATGGTCAGCTCCGATTTTTCGTCGGCTTCCAGGTCAAGCGAAATGGTTGAATTACTCAGTTGATCGAAGGCTAGCTTCGGCGTCGTTCTTACGCTGTCCTGTTTAGGCCGGTAAATGTATTTGGCAATGGCCAGCGAATCGTTATGGTCAATAAACGTAACGATCTTATTCGCTTCGTTAACGTCGGCCGTTTCGTCGGGTAAGACCATCGAAATCTTGCTGCCGTCTTCGAGTCGGACCTTGCCGCTAATGGAGGCATTACTACCCGCTCCTTTGATTCGCAGATCTGTTGTAACGGATGCCTGTCCATAGGCATAGTCATTGTCTTTTCGGGATGCGTTAAGGACCTGGAAATGATCGGCCTGTACCCGCAAATTGTAAGCGGCATCGGGTAAATTTTTCAGAACTACCGTACCATTGGTCGTCAGTATTCGGTTCTGATCATCGCGCAGTTTGAAATTATTCAGCGTAATAGTCTGGTCGGCAAACGTAAGTTTCTCGTTATCGATATGATACGTTTCGTTCAGTTGCCTTACATTGAAGGCTACGGAGTCAAATGCTATGCTGCCGTCCAGCTTTGGATTATCAACGGCGCCGGCAACGGTAAATTCGCCAGTGAGTTTACCCCTGGCTTGCCGGAGTTCGCCAAAGCTAAAGGCTTCTACGGTTCGGGCGTCTAATCGGGTTAGCTTGATGGCTAGATCCAGCGCCTGTTTGGCATCTTCCGGGTTATAGAAACCCTTGATGGTAGCATCATTGTACGTACCGGCCAGCGCTGTATTAATGCTGATTCGCCCATCTGACGTATTTTGTAAACGGGCCGTCAGGTTTCCGATGGGCTGACTCATTACCTTCAGACTATCGGCATATATCGATCCGGTGAAGGCCAGTTTGCTATCGCTGCTCATATAATCACGGACAATGACCGTACCATTCAGCTGACCACTGGCCAACGTAGTATCCTGGTTAGCCAGCCGGGCCAGGTTTTCTATGTCGAGCGCGTGAGCCGTGATACGAATAGGCGCATTTCCGTAATTTTCTGTATTGCTAATTTCGAGAAACTGATTTCCTTTTTCGATGTGAAGACCATTGACCAACACACCACTTTTACCGTATTGGGCAAAACCTGAGGTGTCGGTCTGCCATCGTTGATAATTTGTCAGCAACCCGTTTTGCGAAAACTGGAATCGGTAGCTGGAATCTATTATACTGAGTGTACCCGCCAGGCCATGTAAATCCTGACCAATGGAATCTTTATTGACGACCTCAAACCGGAACCGATTATTGGCTGCCGTACCCGTTAGATTAGTCTGACGAATGGTCATGCCATCGTACAGGATTCCGTCGACCCGGCCGTTTACCCGTAATTGATTATTGCTGCCTCGTATGGCCAGCGCTGCTCCCTGGATGGTGGTGGTGTCGTAGACGATCACGCCCGTACGCAACGTAGCGGAAAGGGTAGTATCGCGTGTACCGTCCAGATACGCACTCAGCCGGACGGTATCCATACGGGTCAGTTCCGGAACAAACGCCCGGATTAATGGATTTTGGTAGGCTTTTACATTGAGCGTAAAGGCGTGTGGTGGCGGAATTTTTTTGTACGTCAGATCCGGCAGAGAAATGTACTGACTAATTTCACCCGCTATGATGTCGTAAAGCTGAGCATACTCAAACTGGCCATTCAAGTTCAACCGTGCCCCGGGTATCTGCGCTACGACGTTCTTTGTCGCTCCATCGACACCCAGACGAGCGTAGAGCGAATCGACCGGATAACTTTTGCCCTGTAACGTAACGACGGCATCGCTGGCTGAAACAGTACCGACGGGCTTAGCCGGGTCGGTGGAGGCCATATCCAGAATGATACGTCCCTTCAGCGACAGCGGATCGTTGTAAAGTTTTAATTTCTGTAGATCCAGTTCGTTGATGACTGTTTCGCCCGTAACGCTCGGGAAATCAGTTTTCAGGCCTGCTTTAATGTTCAATGCCACATTCGCATTTGGGTCTTTCAGCGTACCTTTTACCGTCAGATTTCCGTTGGTTAGCCGACCATCGGCGTCCAGATTCTGATACGTATAACCGTTCAGCTCGGCGGATTGTATGGCCAGATCGAAATTGGTTGTGAGCGTTTTTACATCAATGCCTCGCCCATCGACCCGTGCCCGGCCCGTAATTTTCCCAATCGTGCCCGTCTGCTTCAGCCATTTGCCCGCGTCGAAATTGTTGAGGTTCAGCGTACCTTTATAGGTCTCGTTTTTACCCGTCACAAACCCGGCCAGCCGACCATCGAAACCGGCTGTTCCCCAGGCCGTATTGAGCCGCGCATCCAGAATCAGATCATTGAGTTGCCCGCTAATCTTACCCGTCAGTTTTAATCCCGGCGGCAAAGCAACGGACGACGGAATTGTACCTTTCGGAACAAGCTTGTTAATATCGGCCAAGGTTGTAGTGGCTTCTTGGACGGTCATCGCCACACCGAGCCGCTCCGGATCGGTTACGTTCGTCAGGCGTCCGCTGGCCCGAAGTTTTGTACCACCAAGCATCTCAAATTCTACGCGGGGCAGGTTCAGAGCTGCCAGTGTACCTGTAGCCTGCGCATTCGCTCTGAATACCCCCCCCCGATTTCCGGCGAACGGGGGTGTATCCGCCAAAAATGGAGCCAGCTGCAGCACGTCGCTGACCGACAGACGGCTCTGTCGCAGGTTAACGCTAACCCCGACTCGTTTGGCAAAACGAGGATTGCTCAACTGGCCCAGCGAGTCGTAACGTAACACCAGCTTATCGCGCAGTAGGGACGTTGGTGTCTGAATATAAAGGTTGGTTAACGTAGTAGTGGTGTCGGTATACAGTAGGTTCGCGTCGAGTTGCTGAAGCGCAAAGCCACTCGTCGCGCGGAACCGTCCGTTACGTAGTTGCCCGCTGATACGTTGCCCCCGATTTCCCAAGTCCTGATAAACCAGAAACTTACCGTTAATACCCAGATTGTTGAGGTCGAGGTGGCTATAATCCAGTCCGGTTTTCTGGCGGGGCGCCGTCTCATCATCATAACGGATTCTGTTATTGGCGAAGCGAACGTTTGTGAGTCTGGCCTGCCATCCGGGGGCCCCCGAAGATGTGCTCGACGTTGGTGGGGTTGGCGATGGCTTCTTCGTGGGTTTTGTCAGAGCAGCCGCAATATCAGCATTGGTTAAATCGAGCGATTTTATTCCGATTTTTTCACCTTCCAGGTACAGATAATCCGACTCCAGAGCCAGCCGTTCAGCACTGCCTTTTGTTCGGAAATCGGCCGTTTCGACGCGTACGTCCCATTTGGCGTTGGTGAGCTGCCATTTGCCTAAAGCCAGATCGAGCGTATCACCCGGCTTACTGGGCGGACTGGGTGGCGTTGGTAATCCTTCGTACAGTCGGGTATAAACGTTCAGTCCGTTAACCGTTACGTCGGACAAATGATATTTCGATTTGTCGACATCCGTATCGCTGAACCTGGCCTGCAGATTATCGACGTAAGCGTTTACATCTGCCCCCGTTACGTCATCGATGTATTTGATACGTACATCGTTAAGCCCGATAGCCTTGAGGTTAATAGCCATTGGCGTTGATACGGTATCGGAAGGCTCGGGAGCGGTACCTGTATCAAAAGCATTGAGAATATACTGAAAGTTGAAGGTTGTATCAGGGAGCGTTCGCGTCACGTTTAGTTTGATACGTTCCAGTTCTATCTGGTTTATAGCAACCTTGTTGTTGAGCAAGCCCCACATATCCAGATTAACCCGCATCCGGCCACCGTCAAGCAACGTATCGCCTTTCGGTGTTTTAAAGAAAACATCCTCTAGTTCAATCCAGTCGGGAATGGAATAAGTAATTCGCCCGATACGAAAAGGCGATTGAAGTTTCTGCGCTAAATAAGAATTTACCTGTTTCGTCACGAACTGCTGACCCCAGGGCGTAGTGGTAACCAGCACCACAAAGCCGGCCAGCAATAGGACGAGTGCGAGCACACCAAGTAAAATACGTACGACTAGTTTCGGCACAATACGTGAGTTTTCTGACGGGCAAAATAACTAGTTTAGGGCGCATCCGGTTTTGCGATTCATCCACGCAAAGCACAGCTAATAGGAAAAACTCTAGTTTATAACGCGTCTGGCAGGGAATATGTTACTGGTTCCTGTTAAAGCTACTAAATGTCTATAAATATCTATTATTTGTGAAATGGATGGGTTATAACTTGATAACGCTATTCTACTATACGCAGTTTGGCCGATTATTGTTGCCAAAAAAGTACTGTAAGCTTCATTTACCAGCCTTACAATGTTCTAACCATTTATCAGGCTGGCTGTTCTTTCTTAAGTAAGATGTTGCAGACCCGGCTCGCAGCCGGTAATTTTGATCCGAATCTACTATTCAACAATGAGCGACCTTTTTACGGCTGAATCCATTATCAGTTTGCTGACCCTGACTTTTCTGGAGATTGTTCTGGGTATCGATAATATCATTTTTATTTCCATTGCGGCTAATAAACTGTCCCCAGCCGATCAACCTAAGGCGCGAAATATCGGTCTGATCCTGGCAATGGCGTTTCGGCTGGCGCTGCTGATGGGGATCTCGCTCGTTATTTCGCTAAGCAAGCCTTTTACGCATATCGATGCGGGCTGGTTCAGAGCGGCCTTTACCGGACAGAGCCTTATTTTATTTGGGGGGGGGCTGTTTCTGCTTTACAAAGCTACGTCCGAAATTCACCACAAGTTAGAAAGCGGACCGCACGAAGAGATGGGGGAAACGACCAAAGGAAAAACAACCATTTCGAGCGTTGTAACCCAAATCGCCATTACCAACATTGTATTCTCGATCGACTCCATTCTGACGGCTATCGGTCTGACACAGAACGTAGCGATTATGATGATTGCGGTTATCTTGTCTATTCTGATTATGATGTTTTTTGCCGGGCCCGTCGGGAAATTCGTTAATGAACACCCCACCATTCAAATGCTGGGGCTGGCCTTTCTGATCATGATTGGTTTTATGCTGGTTGCGGAAGGGGCACATTTATCGGAAGTTGTTATTTTTGATCAGGAAGTGGGCTCCGTTCCCAAAGGGTATCTGTATTTTGCCATTGCGTTCTCGCTGCTGGTCGAATTCCTGAATATTCGGTTGCGCAAGAAGCAGAATCCGGTCAAGCTGCATAACTATGAAGGACAGCCTAATCAGGATGGATTAATTTAAACGAAGCCGACCGACAATCGTCATAAGTGGTCGTATCAACGTAAAACGCGTTACCGCTAACCACCATCGACGGATGCCTGTCGACTAACTTCTATACTCACAGATTTGTCTCTTTCTGACCAATTAAACGACATTCTCGCCAGTCTCGCTGGTTTTGGACCAGCGACCTGGTTGTCGATTTCTTTCTGCGTACTGCTGCTGGTCGAATTACTTTTGCTACGTAGCGACAGGACTTTAACACGGAAACTTCTGGCGGGTTTAAGCGCTATTGTCATCGCCGTAGCGGGTGTATGGGCCGCCTTATCATCGGCACGTGGGTTTTTATTTATGCATTTGCTGTTTGTTGATAATCAGGCAGTTTTTATGCAAGTCGTTGTGGCGCTGAGCGCCTTGTTTGTCCTGCTCTACGATGTGTTTACGCATTCGGACAACGCTACGTCAAATTCAATAAACCGATCTGGTTTACCGCTTGAGTGGTATTCATTGCTGATCGCCATGACATTAGGCTTGTTTCTGATGACCATCTCGGTAAATATGCTCAGCATCTACCTGAGTATCGAACTGGTGTCGATCTGTTCCTACCTGCTAACGGCCCTTGTTGCCGACCGGAAAGCATCGGAAGGCGGAATTAAATACCTGCTGTTCGGTGCCATCAGTTCGGCCATCATGCTCTACGGAATGTCCTTACTCTACGGCATGACCGGCACGCTCGATCTGACGGCGGAATCGTTTGGAACACAACTTGCCGGGCAGGATTCGTCCGTCGTAGCGGTTGCCATGATGCTAACGCTGGCGGGGCTGTTATTCAAACTCGCTGGCGTACCGTTTCATATCTGGACACCCGATGCGTACGAAGCCGCACCCGTGCCGGTCGCAGCCTTTTTTTCGGTGGCGCCCAAAGCGGCTGGTGTACTTGTACTTATGCGCATTGTAACGGCGCTGCCATTGGAATCGGCATTCGGGAGCGTATCGGCAACAGTTATACAAACACCGCTTGCTGTGTTAGCGCTGGCGGGTATTCTGATCGGGAATCTGTCGGCTCTGCGCCAGACGGATGCCAAGCGGCTATTGGCGTATTCAACTATTGCGCATGCCGGTTTTTTATTAGTCGGGGTGGTCGCGCTAAATAATGCTGGTTTCGACGCTGTGTTGTTTTATGCGGGTACGTACGTATTTATCTCACTGGCAGCTTTCTTTCTCATTGATTTACTGGCACGTAGTAACGGCAGCGATTTAACGATCAGCCAGTTTGCCGGATTGGGACCAAAGCAGCCTTTGTTATCAGTAGCGCTCATCGTCGTTATGATTGCACTAACCGGATTGCCGCCAACAGTTGGGTTTACCGCTAAACTTCTTTCGTTTTCAGCGCTGTATGATACGTATCAGCAGACTGGAAACAACTGGTTATTAGCGTTGTTTGGATTAGGGTTGCTCAATGCGCTGATCTCGCTGGTGTATTATCTGAAAATTCCCTTTCTTCTTTTCTTTCGGCCCGCGGTCAGCCCGACTGAGCCCCAAAAACAGCCTTCTCTGCCAAAAGCAGCTATTTATCTGGCGGTTGGCTTAACCGTCCCCGTAGTGGGTTTATTTTTGAAACCTGATCTGCTAACGAGGTTTATAGCCGACTGGTAAATCGTAGCCGTTTGCTCGAACATAGACGCTGTTTTCGGAAAAAGGCTTCACTTTTCGTTCCTTTGCACCTCCATTAGTTTGTAGTTACCTATGAATCCAGTCCACGACCAGATGGTCTTAGACATGTCAATTGACGAATTATTTGATCAGTTTAATAAACTCCGCGTCCTGATTATTGGCGACGTAATGCTCGATTCGTACGTTTGGGGGCATGTTGAGCGTATATCGCCTGAAGCGCCAGTACCTATTGTACGGTTCAATCGGCGCGAATTTCGATTGGGGGGAGCCGGTAACGTACTGCTAAATGTACAGGCATTGGGCGCTGAGGCTATCATCTGTTCGGTAATCGGCACAGACGCGCCGGGCGACCAGCTTGAGCAGGAACTTTGCGACCGTGGACTGAATTGCGACGGGCTTATACGTAGTGCTGATCGAATCACGACGATCAAGGAACGGATCATCGCTGGAACGCAGCAGGTCGTTCGGATCGATACCGAAACCGATAAATACATCACCGCCGACGAACGGGCAAAACTGGTCGCCAAAGTCAAAGAATTAATTCCGACCTGCCACGTCGTTATTTTTGAAGATTACGACAAAGGCGTTCTCAGCAAAGAAGCGATTGACGAAATCACCGATTTTGCCAACGAGCAAGGTGTACCCACCGTTGTTGACCCCAAGAAACGTAATTTTCTGAGCTATCAGAACACTACGTTGTTCAAGCCAAATCTGAAAGAATTACGGGAAGGCTTGAAGCTCGATTTTGATGTCGACAATGCCGACGAATTTCAGGGAGCGGTTGAGCAGCTGAAAAGCCAGCTGAATTTGAAAGGCGCTTTAATTACGTTGTCAGAGCGGGGCGTGTTTATCGACTTTAACGGTGAGAAACGGCAACTTCCAGCGCACGTCCGCAAAATTGCCGACGTATCAGGCGCGGGCGATACGGTAATCAGTATTGCCGCCTGCTGTGTCGCACTACGTCAGCCGCCAGGTATCATTGCTGGCCTGTCGAATCTTGGCGGTGGTTTAGTCTGCGAATCGGTGGGTGTTGTACCTATCGATAAAGCGAAACTGAGGGAAGAAGCGAAAGAGAATTTATAATGAACCTGTTTAGGCTTTACTTTTTCTTTTCCAGAAGCCAAACCCCTAAATCCCCTGAAGGGGACTTTGTCGACACGCGAGCAAAGTCCCCTTCAGGGGATTTAGGGGTTTTACACTTTAGAGGCAGCCGACGAAGAAAGAATAAACCTAAACCTCATACGGTGGCAACGTAGTGGCTATAAATCACTACGTTACCACCATCTATTACATTTCCTTCACTGCATCCACGAAGCAGCGCGCCTTGTCGGGGTCCGTATCCGGGTAAATTCCATGACCGAGATTGGCGATATAATGCTGATGCCCAAATGAATCAATCATCTGTTTGACTTCGGCCCGTATCTGAGCGAAATCGGCGTAAAGAACGCAGGGGTCAAGATTGCCCTGCAGAACACGATCCGGAATTAATTCGCGGGACTCATGCGGGTCCATGTTCCAGTCCAGTCCTACTACGTCGCAGCTCAGTTGACCAATTTCCTGCCGGGCGAAGAAGGCTCCTTTCGCAAAAACCGTAACAGGCACATCCGTAATCAGATCACAGATTTGCTTGATGTAAGGAAGTGAAAACGTCCGGTATTGCTCCGGCGAAAGAATACCGGCCCAGGAATCAAAGAGCTGCACTAAGTCGACACCCGAACGAATTTGTGCCTGCAGATAAGCAATCGTGCTGTCGGTAATTTGCTGAAGCAGCGCATGAGCAAAATCCGGATCGGTATACAGCAGTTTTTTCGCTACTGAAAACGTTTTGGAGCCTTTTCCTTCGGTCATGTAGCAGAAAATCGTGAACGGCGCCCCGGCAAAACCGATCAGCGGTACCCGGTTGTTCAGTTCTTTCTTTGTCAGCCTGATCGCGTCCAGTACGTAGCCCAGATCACTTTCCGCGTCGGCTACGCGTAAGCGGCTCAGATCGGCCATGTTTTGAACCGTCTTTGGAAAAACCGGACCCCGGCTTTCGATCATTTCGTAAGGCAGCCCCATGGCTTCGGGCACGACCAGAATATCGGAGAAAATAATGGCAGCATCGACGCCAAACGCATCGACTGGCTGAATGGTCACTTCAGCGGCCAGCTCGGGCGTTTTGGCTAACGTAATGAAACTTCCGGCTCGCTCCCGAACGGCCCGATATTCGGCCAGTACGCGTCCGGCCTGGCGCATCATCCAGACGGGTATACGCTCCGTCAGTTCACCCCGCGCGGTGCGGAGCAGCAAATCATTCTGTAAAGTCATGGTACAAATATCTGAACTATGCGTCGTCTGATTACGCTACTACGTCAGATTACTTTTAGAAAAGTAACGTAAACGCTGGTAAATACGCAGTGCAAAGGGCTTGTTAGAAATAGGATGCGCTTGGTTGCCCAGTATTTTGCAATTTTGCCAAAATTAAAAACGGATGCCCTCACTCTTCATCGACGCTGAACGTTTACGAGATCTAAATAGCGGTTTGGGGCAAGTGTGCCTTCATCTCGGTTGCGAACTCGTTCGGCAATGTCCCGAGAGTCGTGACGGCGAACCGTGGAGTTTGACGTTTCTGGTCCCAAACGGACAATCAGGCATTTTTGGCGACAACGTTCAGTACATAGAAACATCCTGGATGCGCCGACTCTGGATTCCGGGGCAATACGACATCTGGCACTGTATGCATCAGGATTCTTCGTATTGGCCACGCCTGTCGCAGGATAGTCAGGCAAAGTCGATTCTAACTATCCACGATCTGAATTTTCTGGAACGTACTGATTATTCAACTGATAAAAAAGCGCGTAAACTAGCTCGTTTACAACGTAACGTTAACCGGGCAACAACCCTAACCGCTATTTCACAGTATACGGCATCGGTGCTTAACAAACGGTTGCATATTCCCGCTTCCAAATCGGTGCGGGTTATTGTCAATGGGGTAGCCGTCAAACCGTCCGAAGTGCCTGCTGAAAGTTCTGATCCGCAGATTCAATCCTTTACGCAATCGCCTTATTTTCTTTTCGTCGGCGTTATTCACCCCAAAAAGAACGTTCACACACTGCTGCCGTTGCTGGAAGCTTTTCCGGATTACCGGTTAATCCTGGCTGGCCCGGATAAACATCCGTATGCGCAGCATATTCGTGAACAAGCCCAGAAATTAGGAATTATTGATCGATTGCTGATGCCCGGTCCGGTTGATGAGCCAACTAAATTGTGGTTATATGCGCATTCTGACGCGTTTTTGTTTCCATCGCTATCCGAAGGATTTGGCTTGCCGGTTGCCGAAGCGATGGCCTTTGGGAAACCCGTTTTTATTTCTAACCTGACCAGTTTGCCCGAAATAGGAGGGAAGGAAGCCTATTATTTCGACAGTTTTGAGCCGGAGCATATGGCCCAAACCATCGACGAAGGACTTCGCGACTTTGCCCAGAATCCGCTACGTCAGGAACGGATGAAAAAACGAGTTGCCGGCTTTAGCTGGCCGAACGTAGCAAAAGAATATTGGCAATTGTACCGGGAGCTGATAGACAGGGACGTTCGTGTTTAAACGTCGGCTTTTGTCTGCAACAAAATCCGGCCAATCCGTCAATCCGCTAAATCCCGGTTATCTTTGCAGTACGAATGAAAACTTACCTTCGATTACTCTCCTTTGCCAAGCCATTAAGCCGCTTTCTGGTGCCGTTCGTGCTGACATCGTTAGTGGCTAGTGTGTTTGGCGTGCTCAATTTTACGCTCCTGATTCCGCTGCTTAGTATTCTTTTTGATAAGGTAGATACGGCAAAAATGCAGTCGTTTCTGAGCCAGCCCGCTCCTTCCTTAGCCACCTCGCCAACTGACGCCTTTAGTTATTATTTCGCTCAGGTTTTCCAGGAATACGGCAAAATTGGTGCGCTTCAGTTTGTGTGCATTGTTATCGTGCTGTCTGTACTGTTTAGTAACATATTTAAGTATTTGTCAGTCAGGCAGCTAGAGTCGTTTAAAAAGAGGATGGTGGGTCGGGTACGGGAAGCCGTTTTTTTGCCGACGGGGTAAATAAACCAGGGGTTTTTATACAACCAAACAAAAAGGAAACACATTTACCCTATTA
>NZ_JBMDWV010000421.1:0-15669 GCF_048594605.1 Spirosoma sp. | reverse complement strand
GCAACAGAAGACAGTAAACGGAAAACAGAAAACTCGTTAATAGTCCATCACTTTCGGTAGTTTTTCGCGAACAAACCGGTCGGTGCCTTCTGAAAATAACTGGATAAATTTATCGGCTTCACTGCCGTAGGCTTTCCCTTCGGCGGTTTTGTTCAATGTCTGGTCGAAGTCGTCCACAATGTCGAGTTTTACATCCGACTCACCGCCGAACAGACTTTTCTTTTTCGGTTCAAAACCGCGAACGGTATGCCCCAGATTACCCGCATCGAGCAAAAACGGCTCGAACGACCGCTTGTTTTCCCGCATCTCCGTTAGCCACTGCCGGAAGGCCGTATCGAAATTTTTTACGCTATTGAAAAAGCCTGAGTTTATGAACGAGGTCGAAATCTGAGGATTCGCTTTGGCCCACTGAACCGTACCCGCAGCCTGCCGGATTCGTTGGTTCAGATACGTACTGAACAGCGCCATTTTCGAAAGCGGTAGGCTGATAATCTGCTTCGTTGCGGCCGCCAGATTGCCCAACTGAATGCTGATGCCATCCTGCTCAATACCAAATTCTTTATACACCGGATTGACTGGACGCCCGTTCGATACGGCCAGACTGCTATCGTCGGTATTCATAAAGTCGACAATTGAGAGCGCCGACGCCATTTCCACAAAGTGCGCTTCGTTTTTCTGGCCGCCCGCGCCAGGGTCGTACGTGTACGCTTTCGTCTGGTCGTCGCCGATGTAGTACAGTGCGTTAACCGACGGGTTTACGCCTTTTTGATAATAGCCCAGAGCCGCTTTGGTTTTGGCAATGAACGACGCCGGGTCAATCAGTTTGTTTTCGTTGGTGGTCAGGCTGAAATACGGCATCACCGTAACGGCGCCAATTTTGGCATCGCGCAGAAACGCCGGGTTCGGAATCTGACCAATAGCCTGCGCCCCCCGAATATTTTTGAGCAGAATTGGAAAACCTGCTGCACCTGTACCACCAAAAATTGAACTGATGATAAAAATCCGGTCGTTGGCCCCAAAGTTCTCGGCAAATGCCTGAAACACATCTGAATACCGGAACTGATTTAGTACGGTACTGCCAATGTTGGGATTACCGACGAAGCCAATATCCATTTTTGTTTCCAGATTTTCTTCCGAAAACAGCAGACTGGCAAAGGCTTTGGCGGGCGCGTCGAGCCCTTCGTAGTTGATATAATCCCGGAATTTCTCCTGCTGAACGCCCTGTAGTTCAAAAACATACGTATCGGCAATGGTTGCGTTGCCACCAATCGAGCGGTTCAGGGTTTTAATTTCGGTGCTGAAAAAGCCCTCCGTTGGTTTGTTCTGAAGACCCGCGCGGATGTTGCCGTATTCACGTAGCAGATCTTTGGTACGTAGCAGATCGTCGTTGGTTGCGTGAGGGTCCAGCACAATCGGGATTACCTCGTCGGTATTGTTGAGCTTCACGCCCGACGCCAGCAAAAACGTCAGGGCTTTCAGCACTCGTGAACCCGTTCCGCCAATGGCGAAGACAAATAATTTAGCCATAAATTGTTAGTTTTCTGTCTTCCGTTCACCGTCTTCTGCTGGCTGGCGCATTAGCTATTCTCGCGTCAGCTAACAGAAGACAGTAAACGGAAAACAGTGAACAGGAAACGTTATTTCGAAGGCCAAAGCATCGGCCGGTGTTTTGCGTTTTTACTGAAATTTTTCATCACCATCGAGATGAGAAAGAAGATGAGAGCGGTTAGTAACGCCATTTCGAAGGCATAACTCAGGAACACACTGACGCCCTGATCGAACAGATTTCCCTGCTCAGGGTC
Organism: Spirosoma sp.; assembly: GCF_048594605.1. Classification (GTDB taxonomy): domain Bacteria; phylum Bacteroidota; class Bacteroidia; order Cytophagales; family Spirosomataceae; genus Spirosoma. The sequence goes on along the minus strand of NZ_JBMDWV010000421.1, from coordinate 13,867 downwards.
GGCTTTATCGCGCGGGATTTCCTGATTGGCTTTCTGATAACAGGTTACCAACGTAATGATGAACAACAGCAGCGAGCTAACGCCCGTCATCAGGAGCCAGCTACCCATACTGCTGAAACTCACTTTGTTAAATGGCCAGATGTAGAACGCAAACGCCACGACGAAGGCAATGCCAATGGCCGTCCAGGTCATCGGTGACAGCAATTCTTCCTGATACAGATCTTCCAGCAGGCTGCTGTTGACAAACAAGTTGTAAAAATTATAGAGGGATTCTTCCATGTTGTGAATGAGATGAGCGATGAGTGATAAGCGATAAGTGATGACTAGGTAACGCATTAGCTTTTACTTATCATTCATCACTCATCGTACATCACTTATTACTCAATTTTAATTTTTAACGTGAAATATTCGGTTTGGTTATTAGGGTTGTAGGCGCGTTCGACGCCTTCTAGCAGATTTTCGAGCCCGAACGTCGTGTTGGCATCGGGCGAAGCATCGTTCGTTGTCGTTGTATTCGCGATCCAACGGGGCGGAAACTGCCGACGTAATCGAATCGTGGCGCTACGTTCTCCACGAGCGGGTTTGGCCGTGGAAATCAATAATTTGTGTGTAGTGCCGTTGGCGCCTGAATACGTCTGTACCGACGTAACGCGGAAATTATCTTTCCCTTCTACTACGTACTGACTCGCATCTGTAAGCAGTGATGCCGGCAAACGTAGCGCCGACAAATCGACGGCGATTGGAATTGCCAGACTTTTATCCGTTACGTCGGGTTGTACGTCCGTAAGTTCATGAACCGCTTTTGCATGGCTGCGTATCTCCTCGTTCGACCGTTTGAAACGTCCTTTGCGCGACGGATCATTTACTAAAATGGAATAGAAAGGCGTAATAGCCTTATCATCTCGACCAAAAAACCACGAATCGCTATAACCTGGCAATTGATCGAATCGCCGGATGGTCTGATACGTAGCGTCCTGATAAAGCCGCTGCATGGTTTCGTTACGTCCGATCAGACACAGATAATACGGCCGTTCGCCCGAATATTTTTTCTTCGCGTTGTTCCAGCTATAATACGTACCGTCGAAATCGGCTTTAAGTTTGATAACCAGCATCGAGTGCGTACTGGCGTATGGATTGAACACCGTTGTGAGCAGCGAACTGGCCGCGTCGAGCGTTTTCTGCGCACTCATGCCCGTCAGACTTGGATCAGAGTAAATCAGGTCGGAAACCAGTACACTCAACTCATCACCCGATGTATTCTGAAGAATGTCGCCGAAAATTTTCTCGAAGTCAGTGCTGGTTGTTTTGCCTTTCGTTTTGGCAACCGTAAAAATATTTTTCTCTTTGAAAAACTGCGAGAGCGATAGGCCCAGATCGTTGACTTCGGTGTTGACTACGTACAATTTTCCCTGATTTGGATTGACGGCGTCAAATTGGGTCAGTACGTCGTTGAGCGCCCGTTTGAAGGAGCCATTGCCGCCGGGAGCGTCGTAGGGAAACATACTGGCGCTGGCTTCGAGATATAGTTTCAGACGTAACGGTTTCGACGACGTAGCAGCCGCTCCCGACAGATTGACCGTCGGATTTTTTCCGTCTTTCGCTAATTTTCGGTACGTCCGGTTTCGTTTAACATAAGCAAGTAAAGCCGATTCATCAATTTCTCCGTCAGGCGTAATCAGAGCGGCCGTTTTCTTGTCTTTGCCAAGCACTTTGCTTTCCTGACCAATGAAGGTTCGTAGTGCATCGGCCTCGGCGACATCGATGGTATTGTCGTCGAGCGCATCACTGATTTTATCGTCGAGCTGGTCGGTTGAACTGGAACAGCCAACAAAGCCAATCGTCGTAGTAACAAGCAGCAGCAACGAGCAAAAACGGGTGCAGATCATGAACGTTTTTTAATGATTAGATAAGCCAACTATGTAACGCAAACCCCTAAACTTCGCCTGCACTATCCTCCTGTTGGGTAAGCGACTTTTAAAATTTCTTAAATTTCTATACAACGTAACGAACCAGATGGGCATTTTATGTCAATCGGTACCAGTAAACGATAAACGGACGTTTACCTTTGTAGTCTTATTTTGATGACATGACGCTTCGCCACATTGTTTTAAGTTTTTTACTGGCACTTCCAATTTTTCTTCAAAACTGTGCTCAGGTTGCTCAGCCGCCCGGTGGCAAAAAGGATACGCTGGCTCCAAAACTGGTGAGCAGCATGCCGACTGCCCGTCAATTAAATTATAAAGGCAAAACAGTTGAGCTGGAGTTTGATGAATATGTGAACAGCGAAAATCTTCAGGCAAAAATCACGATTACTCCGCAGGACAGCAATACGTACGTAGTGAAGTCGCTACCAGAAGGTGTTCGGCTGACGTTTAACAAACCGTTTCTGCCCAACACAACGTACACGATTGATTTTGCGGACGGCATTAAAGACATTACGGAACGAAACGTAGCGAAAAATACAAAAGTGGTGTTCAGTACCGGCCCGCAGATCGACTCGCTTTATCTGACGGGCAATGTTGTAGACGATGAAACGCGCCTGCCACTTCTGGGTTTCGTTATAGGATTATTTGCGTCGACGGATACGTTGCCCATCAACCGGAAACGTCCGCAATATTTTGCCCGAACGGATAGCAACGGAAATTACCGGATTGAGAATGTAAAAGCCGGTCCGTACAAAGTGTATGGTTTCGACGATAAGGATTTGAATCTGGTGAACAACACGCCGGGTGAGCGCGTGGCGTTTCGGGATAGTGTGCTGAACTTTAACAGAAATTACACCGATATCAATCTGGTGGCGTTTCGTGGATATGGTAAACCCCGAATCAGCCGCCGTGAACGTACCGACGAAACCCTGGGCCTCGAATTGAGCAGCGGAATTGCCAGTTATAAAATTCGCTACGGTCGGTTTGCTAATCCAACGTCTACAACCGCTACGTCTACGACCGCAACATCCACAACGGCCACACCCGCTACGTCCACGTCGGCCATATCCACGTCGGCCGTATCCACGTCGGCCGTATCCACGTCGGCCGTATCCACGACCACTACGTCAGCAACCGCTACTACGTCGTCGAAGGATACGCTGGTATCGTTCCTGGAAAATCCGAAGATGATTCGATTGTTCCGGCCAGCGAATCGGGCCGCCGACGATACGTTGCATTTGACCATCATGGCCGAAGATTCGGTTGGGAACGTAACGGAACTGCGGGAGCGTGTCTATTTTTCTCCTTTAAAAACACGGGCTAAAAACCGAACTCCTTTGTCGGTGCAGTTAACGCCCGCATCGACCGAACCACTGGACAACAACCTGGAGTTCACGCTGGTGTTCAACAAGCCTGTTTTCCAGTACAAAACGGATTTAATTGTGATTGGGCCGGACAGCACGAAACCGCTAAAATTGACGCCCGCCAATCTGGAATGGAGCAACAACAATTCGCGGCTGGTAATCAGGCAAAAAACCAGTTTGCGCGATACGTTGCTGTTTCGCCTGCAGAAAGGATCGTTCATCAGTGTCCAGGGCGATACGTTGCCGCGGTATTCAACCCGCTACTTAATTGCCGAGGAGGATAGTTATGGACTACTGGCTGGACGTATTAATCCTGCTTCGCTGGGGCCTCCCGGAACAAAGTTCATTGTGGAGCTACTGGACGAAAAGTATAAAGTGCTGCGAGCGGTATATGATACGCCCAATTACAGTTTTGCCCGGCTCAAGCCGGGGCTGTACCGCGTTCGTCTGATTATTGACGCCAATGGCAACCGAAAGCGCGACATCGGCAACGTACAGAAAGGAACCCAGCCCGAACGTATAATTTACGCGCCTGGCTCTGAGGAAGATGGCTCGATACGGGTTAAGCAGAATTTTGAGTTAACGGATATTGATTTTTAGACGCGCTGGGTAAATTGCCACACTTGGTATGTGTTTTCTGTCGCCCGGCAACTTGCCCATGCGTAGCCAGCGTCTATATGTCGCTTAGTTTATTATTGTATCAGACCCTTTTTCCTTCAGCTTGGCTAAACCGTCTTTCATGGCTTTGATCTGTTCGGGTGAGTGCCCCTGCCAGAGCGTAACCTCGCCAACAACTTTAAACGGATGGAGTGAGCGATAAGACATGGTGGGATTCCCCGGGAACTTCTTGTCGGTTACGTTTGGGTCGTCTTCAATTGCGCCGGTTGGTTCAACTAAATAAATTCGTTCCCGTCCTTCGCCAAAGGCAAGCTCGGCTCCCCAGACAGCCGCGTCGAGCGTTGCAGTCAAATAAATGTGATTCAGCTTATAATCCTGAACGTAGTTTGAGTTGAAACCAACTTGTATTAAGTCGCCAACCTTCAGATCCGCTTTTGTTCCGTGGAAAAATGTTTGCGCAAATGGGCTGTAGGAAGGCGTATTTAATGGGTTTTCGGGTTGGTTTTTTTTCATTGTGTTTAGATCGTCGAGTTGAGTATTGTTCGTATAGGGCTGTGGTGTGGCTATACCAATCACTTGATTACCTCACTAATCAGTATGGTAGGAGTGATGTTGGTGTATTTGGGAAAATCGGCTCGTATCGCATCTCTATTCGGAGTGATAGCCGCCTGATAATCTGGGAGGCTCTTTACATAAAAACTGCCAATAGCCATAAAAGGTAAGGGAGCATTGGGCATTCCATTTGAAATCCCTTTTTCGATGGTATAGCGTACCAGATTAGATCCCAACAGACGGGCAACGAAAGGCATATGATTTTTTTCGTAATAATCCATGTCGAAGGTTTTGCCTTCTGCATACGGGTACAAAACGGTTACCTTAGTCAGCCCTTTTTCGGCGCTATCCGCTTTGTTTTCGGATTTAGGATCTTGCTTTTGTTGGGCAAATGCTGAAAAACACAGGCCCAGCGATAAGACAACTAATGCGAGTTTGCTTTTCATGATGGTGTTTTTTTGTCGTCCAGTGCGAAGCTAATAAAACGCAATGAAAATCAGATTTCTGACGGGTGGGAAACACCATCGGGCCATTGCTTCGGGACTGTCGCACAGAATCGAAAATAGAAACACTTTTTTACCTGCACCAACATAGTTGCTCAAATCTGTAAAGTGATATTCGTCAAATTTTGACTGCTTTGAGTTCTTTGGTGATAGGTAAACTGTTTTATCGGCTCAGTGAACAAATTGAATGAGGTAGCTCCAAACACAACTTGCCGAAATTAGTAAACGGTTGATACGTAGTAGATGTAGTATAAATGAAGGCACATGCTACGGAAATTTATTTCTGCGTACAGATTAAATTCAACAAAAGGGTAATGGAGAGGTAGACTATAATTCAGGTGACAGCCCGTACCTTTGCGTCAGATTAGCCAAAGCGGCCGAAAACCACCGGATCATGTATGTAAAGCCCAAAAAAGAACTCGGTCAGCACTTTCTCAAAGACCTTAGCATTGCCCAACGTATCGCTGACTTACTGACGGGCCACGGGGGCTACAACAAGATACTTGAAATTGGTCCAGGAATGGGCGTACTGACGCAGTTTCTGCTGGAGAAAAACCAGTTTGATACGTACGTGATCGAGATTGACCGCGAGTCAGTAGACTATCTCAAGCAACATTTTCCAGCGTTAGATGGTAACATTTTACCGGCTGATTTTCTGAATATTCGTCCCGATTTGCTGCCGACCAAACAGCCGGGAAACACCGAGCCGTTTGCCGTAATTGGTAATTTCCCCTATAACATTTCAACACAGATTCTTTTCAAAGTGCTCGATATGCGCGACCGCGTACCCGAAGTGGTGGGTATGTTTCAGCGGGAGGTAGCGCAGCGCGTCGCATCGGGGCCAGGCAATAAAGATTACGGAATTCTGAGTGTATTACTGCAAGCCTGGTACGATATCAAATACGAATTCACCGTACCACCTGATGTGTTTAATCCCCCGCCTAAAGTGCATTCAGGCGTTATTTCGCTCCGACGTAACAATAAGACCGATCTGGGATGCGATGAGCGGAAGTTTGTGCAGGTTGTCAAACATGGGTTCAATCAACGCCGTAAGACACTACGTAACGCGCTAAAACCGCTCAATCCTCCCGAAGCTGCACTCAGCAGTCCGTTCATGGACAAGCGGGCTGAGCAATTAAGCGTAGCGGATTTTGTGGACCTTACTCGTTTAATGACGAATGAATAATGCCCAATGTATAATGAGCCGCCTTGCAAAACCATTATCCATTCCTCATTATTCATTGAATTATGACTTTCGAACTTACCCAGGACTATCTTAATCATATTCAGGCTGCTATTGAAGCAGGGGATGTCGAACTTCTGCAAACCGAGATGGCGGAGTTGTTCCCGGCTGACATTTCGGGGATCCTGGATGAACTGGAGCCTGAGTCGGCGCATTACCTGCTGAGTTTGGTGGATAAGTCAGTTGGGGCGGAGATTATCGCGAACCTCGATCCGGTGGAGCGAACGAATCTGCTTAAACTCTTTTCATCCGAAGAAATTGCGCCATTCATCAATCAGATGGATTCGGACGATGCGGTGGATGTACTGAATCAGCAGCCCATTCAGACGCGCGAGGAGGTGATTGGTTTGCTGGAAGATCGTGAGCAGGCACGCTTCATTCTGGATTTGCTTCACTACGAAGATGGAGTGGCGGGTAGTCTGATGCAGAAGGAGTTGATACGTATCAACGTCAATCTGACTGTAAACGCCTGCATCGAAGAAATCCGTCAGCAGGCCGAAGATGTCGAAAATGTCTATGCTGTCTACGTAGTGGATGATGCCGGAAAGCTGCTTGGGCTAGTATCCCTGAAGAAGATTGTACTGGCTCGCAAAAACGCCAAAATTGCCGATATCTACGACGATGACGTAGTGTTTGTCGAAACGTACCGTCCGGTTGCCGAAGTGGCCGAAGTGATGCAGAAATATGACCTGGACGCTATTCCGGTTGTTAACGTGCAGCAACGGTTATTGGGACGTATCACCATCGATGACGTAGTGGACGTAATTACGGAGCAGGCCGAAGAAGACATTCAGGTGATTTCGGGTCTATCGGGCGAAGCGGAAGACGACGACAGCGTTTGGCAACGCTCAAAAGTACAGCTTCCGTGGCTGGTGGCTGGGGCTATAGGCAGTTTGCTGGCAGCAACGGTTATCAATGGTTTTCAGAGTGAACTGGGCAAGGTAGCGGCTCTGGCTGCGTTCATTCCCATCATTGGATCAACAGGCGGTAACGTTGGTATTCAGACGTCGTCGCTGATTCTGCAAAGCCTGACCGATACGTCTGGATTAAGTATAACCATGGCGAAACGATTACTCCGGACGCTTTTGGTGGCGATTATCAACGGTCTGGTGGTTGGGGTGATTGCGGGTGTGTATACGTTCATTATTGGCGAACCGCGTTTGTTTTTTGTGGTGGCTACCTCGCTCTTGTCGGTTGTGTTGTTAGCGTCGTTTATGGGTACCGTAACGCCGTTGTTACTCAATCGGATTGGCATAAACCCCGCCATAGCGTCAGGACCGTTTATCACTACCGCTAACGATCTGATTGGCATCGGCGTCTATTTTCTGATTGCGCAATTGTTGTTGACCGAGCTTTAAGCAGCACGGCTATTGGCTGGATTCACGACCGTGCCGACACGATTGGTTGGATTAACCCGATAGGGTGTTTATTTTGCCTAAAACCAGTCTCCACCAATTCTATGCGATTAACTACGTTCTCCCTATGCTACGTGCCTTTTACAGCCGCACGAACGTATCAAGGCCCCATATTTTCAATCCTGGTTTTGTTTTTTCTGCTTCTTCCCGGCTGGAGCCAGGCGCAGTCAGTACGTGCAGTTTCTGCGGATAGTGTCGATGCAATTGTGAGGAAACGGATGAGCGCGAATCATATGCCGGGAGCGTCCATTGCGGTTGTGCATCAGGGAAACGTAGTGCTGGCAAAAGGGTACGGGCTGGCTAATGTTGAGTTGAACGTAGCAGCATCGCCACAGAGTGTGTACGCAATCGCGTCGATTAGCAAACAGTTTATTGCTACGGGTATTCAGCTGCTGGCTCAGGACGGTAAACTGAAGCTCGATGACGAAATTCACAAATACTACCCACAGGCACCTCAAACGTGGCAGGGCATTACGCTACGTCATTTGCTGTCGCACACGTCTGGAATTGTTCGGGAAGGGCCTGCTTTTAACTCCGCCAAAAGACAGCCCGATTCAGTAATCGTGCAGTCGGCGTTTTCGTTGCCGCTGCAATTTCCCATTGGTTCCAAATGGCAATATTGCAACGTTGGCTATTTCGCTCTGGCCGACATCATTCGCAAAGTATCGGGGCAGCCCTGGGATGTTTTTCTCAAACAGCGGGTTTTTGAGCCTGTAGGCATGACGGCCACCCGCACCACTACGTTAAGCGAACTGGTACCGAATCGGGTAGATGGCTACGAATGGGAGGCAGATCAGTTGCACCGGGCTATTCCGTACCGGGCGCTACGTCCGAGTGGCGCCTTTTTGTCGACCGTGCTGGATCTGGCAAAGTGGGATGCGGCTTTATATACCGACAAAATTCTGACACAAGCCAGCCGAAAACAGATGTGGACACCCGTTTTGCTCAGCAATGGCTCTTCATACCCGTACGGATTTGGCTGGCGGGTCGATTCGCTGCAGGGTGTTCAGCGAATCCATCATAGTGGATCATTGCCCGGATTTCGTACAGAGTATGCGCGGTTTCCGCAGTCAGGAATCTCGGTTGTTGTGCTGACCAATGGCGAAGGCGACGAACCAGTACAGATGGCTCAGGACATCGCGCTTCTTTACATACGGTCATTCAACGAAAAATCAGGAAATAAAAAGCAATGAGTTAACGGCATTACTACGTCCGACTTCGTCCTTATTTTTGCCGGACTGTTACTAAAAACGATTTCATGATCGCCGTTATTCAGCGCGTTACGCAAGCTTCCGTTACGATTGATAATCAGATAAAAGGCCAGATCGGCACAGGTTTTCTAGTCCTTCTTGGAGTTACACACACCGACACACAGGAGGACGTAGCGTGGCTTAGTAAGAAAATCGTTGGTATGCGAATTTTCGGTGATGCGGAAGGAAAAATGAACCTGGACTTAGCCGCTGTGGATGGTAACGTATTGCTGATCAGTCAGTTTACGCTTCATGCCAACACCAAGAAAGGAAATCGGCCGAGTTTTATTGAGGCCGCCCGACCCGACGTAGCGATTCCGCTTTACGAAGCCATGATTGCTCAATTATCGGCGGATTTAGGGAAATCCATTCAAACCGGGGAGTTTGGGGCCGATATGAAAGTTTTGTTACTGAATGATGGTCCTGTGACAATAATAATTGATTCAAAAAACCGGATTTAAGGTATTCGATTACCAATTTATTGTATCTATCCGTTACTTTTACTGAAACCAGCCCTTTCCTGCCATGTTAGCGAGTATGGCAGGCGACTAGTCGAATGGATTTTTTACCTGCTGACATAAGTTCTTACGCCGAAACGTACACGTCGCCCGAAAGTGCGTTGCTCTATCAACTCAATCGAAACACGCGCGCTCACGTTATGGCACCCCGCATGTTGTCGGGGCATATGCAAGGACGTTTTTTGTCGATGATTTCCTGGATGATACGTCCTCGTTGTATTCTTGAAATTGGTACGTATACGGGATATTCGGCGCTTTGTCTCGCTGAAGGGCTGACCGAAGATGGGCGGCTCATCACCATCGATCATAATGAAGAACTCGAAGGTTTTGCGCGGTCCTACTGGCAGCAATCGCCCCTAAATGATAAGATTGATTTTCGACTGGGGTTAGCCTCTGATATACGTCCCCTGCTTGACGATACGTTTGATTTGGTGTTCATCGACGCCGACAAACGGAATAATAGTTTATATTTTGATTTGATTATTGATAAAGTTCGCCCGGGTGGCTTTATTTTGGCCGATAATGTACTGTGGAGTGGCAAAGTTGTGACGCCGATAAAACCGGCTGACCTGGATACGATAGCTGTTATGGCGTTTAATCAGAAAATCCAGGATGACTCGCGCGTTGAGAATGTATTGTTGCCCGTGCGCGACGGGATGATGGTAATGCGAAAATTATAAGTATGAAATGAGCCGCCGTAGCGGTGCGATCTATGAAAAAACAGACTTATTCCTTACTACTTCTTTTTCTTCTGACTCATTTCGTTACGTCGGCGCAAATGAGTCCGCCCGTTGTACCGGAACGGCTAACCTTTGCGGATATGTCGGTGGCTCTGGACCCCGATGCCCGGCGTATTGTGCAGCAGGACGTTAATGCACTCATGACCAATCAGCAGTACTGGCTGGCGAAGCTGGATCGCGTCGTGCTGTACTTTCCCATGATTGAGTCGATTCTGATCAGTGAGAAAGTCCCAACGGATTTTAAATACCTTGCCGTACAGGAAAGCTCACTTTCACCCGACGCCGTATCGACGTCTAATGCTGTTGGTTACTGGCAATTTAAAAAGGAAACGGCCGCGCTAAACGGGATTCGGGTCGACGAGGAAATTGATGAACGGAAAAGTATTACGGCCTCGACCCGCGCGGCCGCTACGTATCTGAAAAAGAGTAATGCGCAGTTTAATAACTGGGTGGCATCGCTGTACTCGTACTACTTGGGCGCTACCGGAATTACCAAGCTGATTCCGCCCGACTGGGCCTATGCTCGTGAAGTGGCCCTCGACGGCCGGACTGACCGGTATATTTTACGGTTTTTTGCGCATAAAGTGGCCATTGAAAATGCCTTGAAAACGCACCAGAACAGCAATCGCTTCGCGCTGATCGAATATCCGAAAGGCGGTGGCAAAACCATGAAAGCGATTGCGGAGGAATTGGGTGTTGATGAATTCGAACTTCGCAAGTATAACCGCTGGGTGCTGGGTGAAGCCGTACCGACCGACAAAGCTTATGTACTGGCGATTCCGGTAGTTAGCAATCAGATCAATGATGTGCGGCAAAAAATCGGTACGGTTCCTACAGGCGTCGGCAATTCACCTGAAGTAGCGCAGAGCGACGTTGGTTTCCCGGTTTTGCGTCGGGTGACTACCGCTACGGCGGGGAAGAATGCCCCGATTCTGTACGAAATCAATGGTTTGCCGGGAATTCAGGCACAGGCTGGGGATAACGTAACGACGCTGTCTCGTAAAGCTAAGATCAGCCTGTCGAGCTTTTTACGCTATAATGATCTGGACGAATCGGACCGAATCATCGTGAACGATATCTATTATTTATCCAAAAAGCGAAAAAAAGCACTGGTGCCGTTCCATACGGTTCGAGAAGGAGAAACATCGCACAGTATTTCGCAACGCTACGGGTTACGGCTTCGGAAATTACTGCGATTCAACCGGGTCGACCGTGGCCAGCAACTGGCAGCGGGTCGTGTTATGTGGCTGCGTGAGCGTCGTCCGGCCAAAACACCTGTTGAAATTATCAATGCACCAACCCCACCTGTTTACGATCAGACCCCCGCACCGCCCGCTCGTCAGGACGTAGTAGCTACAGCGCCTGCCACCGAACGTGGCACCGGTAATGTTAATCGTTCCGTTAGCGGAAGCGAGGGCGTACCGCGCAATCCGTCTGAGCGAAAACTCTATCAGCCTAAACTGGTTGGAGGGGGCGTAACACCCAATGATGGCGCAGCTGCCCCCGCAACTACACAACCTGTAACGCAACCCGCTTCCGTATCACCAAGCCGTCCGGCCCCGGCTACCAGCAGTAGCCCAGCCAGTTCTGAAGGATCGCAGCGGGTCGTTATTGTCAGAGCGCAGGATGCGGACGGTACCACCAAGACGGTACCCGTTGCGACAACCCCGGAGGTTGTTGACAGAGAGAAAACGGGTTCGTCTGAAGATGGATGGACGCCGAGTGGTGCGAAGTCGGTTCGGGAGTCAAATACGTACACACGGACAAAACCAGCCAAAACTCCTTCGGCTTCCAGCCCAGCAGGCGGTTATACAGGGCCTAGTGAGCAACAGGCCGACGGCTCGATTGTTTCAGTGGAAACGAAAGCCCCGGTTCGTCAGACTGCCCCGGCTGTAATTAAGGCCGACAGACGTGAAGCTGAAACGCTTGCTTCGACGACTCCGGAGAAAATAGAGAAGAAAACTGTGGCCCCTGCCCCCACGATGGCCGAGAAAAAACCAGAGCGGGTCAGCAGCCCGTCGGTCGAGAAACCGGCTGCGACAGAAACAGTAACCGAGAAGAAATCCACTACGTCGAATAGTGCCACTCGCTCCGTAACGACCCACATTGTCGAGAAAGGAGAAACGTACTACGGTATCGCCAGAAAATACGGGCTGAAACTTAACGACCTGCTGGAGTTAAACAACCGTACACTCGAGAACAAGCTGGAAGCCGGTCAGAAGCTGAAAGTGATGAATGGCGAAAAGACAGAACAAGCTTATACGAAAACGGAGCCCGTTACGACCAAAACGGAATCGAAAGCAGAATCAACTGTCTTGACCAAAAAATCATCTGAATCGTTGTCGGCTCCTCAGCAGTCAAGCGCTACGTATCACACCGTAGCAAAAGGCGAGAACCTGTTCCGGATTTCCAAAATTTATGGCGTAAGCGTTCCTGAACTTCAGGAATGGAATAATCTCACGACGGCCTACGTTCGGGAAGGTCAGAAAATCAGAGTAGCGAAACCGTAATCATCGAACTACTTTTCGTTTTATGAAAAAGCCGCCCGTTGTGGGCGGCTTTTTCCATTGTTCACTACGTTGTATCTTTACTAAATGATCTGCGAACTTTCTGTTTAGCGAGTTCGTACTACGCTTATGATCCTGATTGAAAATACCTGTATCAGCGATGATGTCGCTGAAAAGTTTTTTGTCTGCAACTTAGATAAATGCAAAGGTGCCTGCTGCGTTGAGGGCGACATGGGCGCTCCGCTCGAGGGTGACGAACCGGCTATCTTAGACCGGATTTATAACGATATAAAACCTTATCTCTCGCCCGAAGGTATTCGGGTGATTGAGCAGAAAGGAGGATACGAACCCGATGGCGACGGTGGTTTTGTAACAAGTACCGTTGGTGGCCGGGAGTGTGTATATGCTACCTGGAATAAGCAGGGAATTCTTAAATGCGGTATTGAAGAAGCGTATAACGACGGGAAAGTAGATTGGAAAAAACCTATTTCCTGCCATCTGTATCCGATTCGGGTTACGAAATATGAAGCTTTTCATGCGCTCAATTACGACCGCTGGCCCATCTGTAGTCCAGCCTGCGGTTTCGGCGAGCAGTTGAACGTACCAATCTATAAATTTGTCCGCGAAGCGCTAATCCGGGCGTATGGTGAAGAATGGTATGGGAAATTAACGCAGGCGATTGAAAATCCCACGGAAGGTTAATGGAGCAGCGCGACTATTTCGAGGAAGTTTATGAGGTAGTGCGATTAGTTCCTAAAGGGCGCGTTACAACCTACGGAACTATTGCCCGTTACCTGAGTCTGCGGGCAGGCGCCAGAATGGTTGGCTGGGCCATGAATGGGTGCCATAACCGCCCTGACGTACCAGCGCACCGAGTTGTTAACAGCGTTGGGGTATTGTCCGGGAAGCACTTCTTTGGAGGACCGGATATAATGCAGCGCCTTCTGGAAGATGAAGGCGTTCGGGTTGACAATGACAAAGTCGTTGATTTTAAAAAACTGTTCTGGGACCCCGCCATTGAGTTAGCAATCTAGTCTGTAACCATTCCAGAGATTAATAGAAAACAAGCTTAATCATACAAGGCGGCTACTTCAGTAAGTGGTTGTAAGTGAGTATTTTATAATTTCAATAAAGTAGGCCGGAACCTAATTTTTTTGTGGTAATACAAAGTTGCTCCTTCACTTCGATATAATCAGGCTTATAGGCTTCCCTTTGAATGAAAATATTGATTT
>NZ_JBMDWV010000420.1:0-16018 GCF_048594605.1 Spirosoma sp. | reverse complement strand
GCTACCAGAGCAGCAATCAGCAACCGATACGAGCTTTGCGAATAATATGTATAGAACACGCTGATAAACAGACAGTAATAAGGCAGCGTACTCGTAAAACTCGGTGCTTCCGGAACAACCGTTTTAATCAGGAAACCAACTGTACCAATCAGAAATAAAACTATCCCAGCCGACTGTTTATTCTGCAAATACTGACGAACCAATTGAAAATAATGCAGGTCTGACTGATCAGAACGATTACGTATTCCCCCGTTTATCCCTACATAAAATGCACAAAAAGCGGGCAGAGCGTAGCCGAAATAATGAGCTGACTCAATGGGCATGGACGCCGAAAAGACCCAATACGTAATGGCCGGAACGAGCAGAATTTCAAGCGTAGCAATAAAAACGATACACTCTAACAAAGCAATTCGGCTTCCAATGCGGTGAACGAACGTCAGAAAAGTGTAGGCTGATAAAGCGACGGCTAACGCTTCCGGGAACGTACTGTTTACGAAACGAATCGCCAGGCAAAAGATCAGAAAACTTATCAGAACTCGTTTCATGACTCCGTCGGTTTTGTGAACAGCCAGTACGCCAGTATAAATTGTCCGAAAAAGCCTATTAACGTAGCCAAAGCCGCACCCATAATTCCCATCCGGGGAATGAGCAACAGATTAAAGACAATGTTCAACACAGCGCCCACTACGTTATGGTATAATATAAGTCGCGTTTGCCCGAATGTGTACCATTTTAGTTCGAGCAGGTGAGTACTCGTCAGGAACAAATAACCGATCGCTACCAGGGGACCGACTGAAAATGCGACCACATATTGATTTGAGAGCAACAACTCTCCTACCCAGTTACGGAATATATAGAATACGAAACAAGCTGCACCTGCCAGCCATACGTAGCGAATCAGATAAAAGACAATGAATTGATTTACAGCTGCGTGGGAGCAATCGATCGCCCTCAGTTGTAAGACCTGCGGAGATAGAAATGCGAGTAAAGGGGCCACAGCAATAAGTAGTTTTGAGCCCAGGCTATAGCCCATTGCATACTGCCCCACATCGGCATCTGTGAGATACAAGCCGATAAGGTATCGATCTGCATAATTGATAAGCCAGGTCCAAAAGGCCAAGCTCAATAACGGCCATACGTATCGTTTATAAGCTGTATAGATTGCCGCAGCTTCAGCGCCAGCGCTCGATCTGAAACCATCGGATTTAGCCTCTGCTAACTGCCAGACTGCCAGAACCGCCCATGAAACATTGGTCAGGAGTGTGGCCTGCCAAAGTCCGCTAACGGTACGTTGATTGAGAGCAACGACAAGAAACCCAAAGCTTACTAACGTACTGATACTATAGCCCGTTTGAAGCAATGTATATTGGCGGTGCTGGCCTGATGCATTCAGATAATTACTCCCAAACTGAAATATTCCTTGTCCCGCTACAGTCATCCAGCATAGGACAAAAATTGTATTTTGGTAATATAACCCGCTCAGCAGCATAAGCCCGGCCAGCAGCAGGTATGTTGCTCCCAGCCATCGACTGTAGAACGTAACAACCTGTCTCCCTTCAAAGTGCCCTAGTGCGGCTTTAAAGGCTTGAAGCGTGGGCGAAACAAAAAGGCTATGCAGTAACGTCATCGTAATAAACCACAGATTGTAATCGCCCCAAGTGTCAGGATGAATATAAATAGCTGTCATTTTGCCGTAGACCAGCCCTGCCAGTGCCGAAATACCCTGCCCACTAATCAGTATTCCTAATGACCGGGCAGGACCGGACAGCCATAGCTTACGCATCCCATTCCTCATACACAGACGACTCACTCAAACCGACGGTACGCAACAGCGTTTCAACCCGCCGATCGAATGTATGCTGTTGCTGAAAATGCTGGTATTGCTGCTGCGCCAGTTCATGACGCTCGCTGCTGTGAGCCAGGTAATACCGAATTTTATCAATCGCTTCCGGCAATGTACGGTAGGTTACCTGCTCGGATGGAACACCCGTATATTCATCAACAGTAGCCTTATAATCAGATAGCTGAAAAGCGCCGATTCCGTTGACTTCGAAATACTTTTGATTGACGGATGTAACCTCAGCGTAATGAAAATTATTGAAAACAATTTTGGCGCCATACAAGAGTCGATTCTTTGCCTCGCCAACTAAATACTGCTTCCGAAAAGCCGATCTCACCGCCGGTATCAGGTAAGGCCCTTGCGTACCATAAACCGCTACATTTACTCCTGCCCGAATAAGTTGGTCAACCATGCGTGCGCGGTAGGCATACAAATTCCCAAAGATCAGTACGTCAATGTTGGTGAGCCATTCAGCTACAAATTTTTCAACGGTCGGCTTTTGATGTACGCGCGGGTTAAACCCTTCAGCCAGATAATGCGCATTCAGTCCGGCTTTATTCCGTAAAAAATCAACGATATAAGGCTCTTTGGAAAAATAACAGTCAAAATCAGCCGCGATAATCTGCTGCTTTTCCAGGTTCGAGAGGTGGTCAGGATTGATTTGAACGACAGGCGTACCGGGCAGTTGCTGCTTCACTCGCTCTACCAGTATTGGATGAAGGTGCCGATACACAACCAAAACCAGATCAGGACCCAGCGACACGATTTTATTGGCCAACCGCTGACTTACCATCCGGTCGTAGCGTTCAACAAAACGCGACCCCCAATAATTGATTTTTGCCGGAACAGGCATGATGTCTGTGACATCCAGAATAATGGACGTATGGGCCAGCATCCTGAGTGAATCAGCCAGGTGATACTCCAGCGAATCGAACGCTTTACTTCCTACAACAACTACGTGCATAGTATCCCTTTACAAACGCCAGTACGTAATTTGATCTTCTTTCGCTACGTTGTATAACCCCTTTAAATCCAGCAAAATAGGTGACTCATTCATGAGCGATTTAAAGTAGGGTACCTCTAACGTTTTGTATTCATCATGGCCTACGGCTACCACCACGGCATCGTACTGAGCGGAGGGTTTATCCATCAGCGTTAGGCGATATTCCTGAGCCACCTCATTTGGCGATGCGTACGGATCTACGATGTGCACATTGATTGCATACTTCATAAGCTCACGCACCAGATCCGCCACTTTTGAATTACGGATATCGGCTATATTTTCCTTAAAGGTTAGCCCCATGACCAGCACTTTGGCCTGACGAGCGTGCTTCTTGCTCTGAAGAAGCATCTGAACCAGCTTCGTAGCGATGTAGACCGGCATGCCGTCATTGATACGTCGGCCGGAGTGTATTACCTGCGGGTCGTACCCTACCTGACGAGCTTTATGCAGTAAATAATACGGGTCAACGCCAATGCAATGCCCGCCTACTAAGCCCGGTGTAAACGACAGGAAATTCCATTTAGTAGAAGCGGCCTTGATCACTTCGTGGGTATCAATTTTCAATTTATCAAAAATGATGGCCAGCTCGTTCATGAGCGAAATATTCAGATCGCGCTGAACATTTTCGATAACTTTAGCGGCCTCGGCTACCCTAATGGTTGGTGCTACGTAGATTCCAGCCTGAACAATACTACCATACACCTCCCTAATGACCTGAGATGCTACGTCGTCGCTCCCCGATACTACTTTTAAAATCGTAGTCAGAGTACGTTCTTTATCACCGGGGTTGATTCGTTCGGGCGAATACCCCAGCCTAAAATCAAGTCCTAGTTTTAGCCCTGACTGTTTTTCCAGAATAGGCAAACAATCCTCTTCCGTACAGCCAGGATAAACCGTCGATTCATAAATAACATAATCACCTGATTTTAAGACATTACCGACCTGTTCGGAAGCAAGATGAAGCGGTTTCAGATCCGGCACTTTGTACTCATCAACGGGCGTAGGTACAGTAATGATGAAAAAATGCGCCTGTTTCAGTACATCGGGGTTAGCTGTAAACGTAATGTCGACATCAGCAAATGCATCGGGAGAAACTGCCCGTGAAGGATCTTCGGCCCGTTGCAGCATGGTTATGCGATCGGGATCAATATCGTACCCAATAACACGAAACTTCCGGGCAAACGCCAGGGCAACAGGCAAGCCGACATAGCCCAGTCCGACAACGGCAATTTGTTTCTTTTTTTGTTGAAGGTCTTTTAACAATGGGGTGAATGGGTTTAAGTTGGTGATTGTCTTTTGAAACTCCGCAGGAATTGTCAACTGTCTGGCTCTCCAGTAATTTTACCTCCCGTCGCCAGCATATGCAGGTTATTCAAAACATTCGTTTGATAGGCCAATATGCTCATAAAGCCAAGTACAAATCCGATTAACGCCGAAAACAGTACAATTAACGTCCGCCTGGGCGAGATCCGTTTGAGCGGAATCTGTGCGGGTTCCAGTACTTTAAAAACAGGCGTCCGTTCCTGCACTTTCAATTTAGCCTGTTCATACTGACGCGACAATTCTGTATAGACCGTCTGAGCAATACTCAACTCCGCTTCCAGACGTTGCTTATCCATCGTAGCGGCCTGTACAACGTAGTACTTATGCTGATCGTTATAACGAAACACACTTAGTTGTGCGGTTTGATAACGTTGACGAGACTCGTTTAGCCGTTGCGTATAAAACTGCAAATCCTGCCGGGCTTTGCCGGTGCGATAGCTCGTTACGTATTGAGTCAGATAATCCATTGCCAAATGCGCTACGGCGGCTGCTACGTTGGCATCCGGCATAGTGGCTGTGATTGTAATAATACCCGACCGCGTATCAAGCTTGGCACTGACTCGTTCACTGATTTCATCAGCCAGATCACGCTGTCGGACCGACAATCGAACAGGTCCAGCGGGTTTATTACGTAGCACACGTGTTTCATCCGCTTTACGACCAAACGTAAACAATCGCTTAAATGACCAGTCAGTGCTTTCGGGTAATAAAAACGCACCAATGGTGCTGAAATGGCCGTCCGCTGTCGTAACAGGCTGATCGATTAAATAAAGTACAAACGGCGTACTTTGTAATATATTCGGATACAGATCTGGCCGAACAGCGTCAAGTCCCTCGGCTTCCGCGAAATCCATACCCGCAAATCCCGCTACGGAAGCCAGTCGTTTAAACATATCGCCCGAGCCATTGTTCATTTCAGGCATTATTCGCGCTTCTGACCGGAACTCCGGTGTTAGCAGAAGCGCAGTTATAACCCCCAACACGGTAACAACAGTCGTTATCATCAGAATCCGTTTGCGTTCCTGCCAGCTTATTTGTACCACTACGCCCAACGACGGGGGAAACCAGCGGTTTATTAAGGAAGTCGGTTGAGTCTGAGTTAGCATAATCCTAGCTGGCAAACAAGCGTAATGCTGTTAATATAACTGCCACACCTGACGCAATGACCGTTAGCCAGGCAGCCCGCTCAGTCGATGACGTTTTGGACGGTTCTTTAGCCGGAGTGACTGGCACCACAATTTCAGCCCCGCGCTCCGGCTTTGGATAAGAACGAATGCCTAAAAAAGAGCGCGTTGGTTTAATTTTCCCATTAGCCCCAATCAGGTAGACTTTCCGTTTCAGGGCTTTATTTGTAAACCGGCCAGCTTCGTCAACATAGTCTCGAAATGATTTCTGCGGATCAAATTCAACCGTTGCCGGATTCAATACTTCGCCCCGAATCCGAACAACATCCGGTCGGCGAGGCAAGGTCAATACGTCGCCATCTTCCAGTAACAGGTTTCCGGCTACGTTCGGCTTCTCCAAAATTTCCCGAAGATCAAGCGAGACCACTTCGCCCCGTCGCATGAAACGAGCGGCTGGCAAATACGCATCCGGCTTTAAACCCCCGGCCCGAATAACAAGATCAGTAATCCGATCTGTAGAGGTACGAATAGCGTAGGAACCGGGATAGATGACTTCGCCCGAAACACTAGCGCCCTTCTGCGCTTCATACCGTGGCGATGACCGTATAAATACCTGATCGAATGGGCGTAACGTTAATTTGGCATCGCCTGGACTAAGCCGTAAATTCTGATCAATAGCGAACGTAATAACTCGGATATTCTGATTGCCTGCCAGATCGCTCGTATCGTCTTTAACCCGCCGGGCAATTTCCATCCGTGATGAAATGGCTGCGTCGGTAAAACCGTCGGCCAGCAAAATGAGATGTGCCACCGTCATGCTGTCGATAAAGTCGAACGTACCGCTTTTGTTGACGGCTCCCTGAATCGAAACGGTACGTTTTTGCCGCAACTCGCTCACCGAGCTGATATGAAGCTGATCGTCGCGTTGCAGGCCTATATCAGCGATTTCACTACGTAGCAATTTTCCCAGATCGATCGAAATAATCTCAGGGTCAAGGTTTTTTCGCAATCGTCGGAGCGTAGCCCGATTCAGGAAAGCGTCTTCCCGTAAGCCTTCAGCCTTCTGAATAATTTGCCGAACGGTCAAGCCCTCCGTCAAGGCGAAATCACCGGGACGAAATACGGCCCCGCTGATATTGACCTTATTTTCGATACGTTCCAGAATGGATCCAACTACGTATCGATCGCCTGCCTGAGGTATAAATTGTGGAATATCGGACGACTGAACCGTTATTAACTGATGATCTCTGGACGTATTCCGACGCAGATGAACCGATGATGTATACGCCCGATCGGTAAAACCTCCAGCAAAGGTTAGCGCTGTTTTTAGCGTTTCTCCCGAACGAATTTCATAGAAACCCGGCTGTTTTATTTCGCCAGACAGTTCAACGCGTGCACTGTAATGATCAACAAAAATAATATCCTGATCCAGTAAGCGGATATTATCCTTCTGGTCGGCACGAAGCAGAAAGTCGTAAATATCGAGTGTCCGAATAAGTCGGTTACTGCGGTACACACGAATGTTGCGAAAAGAGCCCTGTTCGGGCGATGGCCCACCAGCGGCATACAGCGCATTGAAAACGGTCGCTAACGACGACAAGGTATACGTACCAGGACGAACAATCTGCCCTAACAAAGTAACCTTGATGCTTCGAACGCTACCGAGCGTAACCTGTGCGTGTACGCCACTATTCGTTGCGTTAAGTCCCTGGTAAAGCGATCGTAATCGTCCGACGATACGTTGTTCAGCCTGTTCTATTGTCAGGCCATTTACATAAATCGGTCCGAGATTTTCTATGCGAATACTGCCTTCTGGACTAACCTTAGGGCGATACGTTTGCTGCGCATTGCCGTACACATCAATAATCAGTTCGTCATCGGCACCGATAACGTAATTCCGAGGGGTAGGAATTCGCAGATTTGGTTCGAAGGATAAACTGGTGTTCGCAAACAACGATGCGCCAAAGACCGGCGTCGGCAACGACTTCATAATAACAGGCGGAGCAGGTGTAGCAGGTTGTTCGCGCACTACGTTCGTTTCGGCTTTTGAACCGGCTTTACTGGTAGTAGCCTGTAACTGACTGATTCGCTGTCGCATTCGACTGATGTCGCTGGGCGTAAATCCACGAGTTCTGGCCAATGTTTCTATCTGTGATTCTGTCATACCACTATCCTGTGCCTGTTGCACAAACTGTTGCACCTGCTCGTCGGTCAGATTAGCCAGCTGTTGAGCTGTTACTAGTCTGCTGATCAGAACAATCGCCAGGAACACGGGTAGAGGTCGGCAAAGGAAGCTGCCAAAGAACATCGCAATAAATAAATTAATTTCTCGACTATGTATACAAAAAACAGACAGGAGTGAGACGTATATGCATGAAAAAAGTCTCTCAGGCATACGAACTAAGAGACTTTCCGATGTTCAGAACAAAATTGACTGATGATGTTACAACCGCTGCATCAGTCGAACGACCATTTCATTTTTCCAGGGAACAAAATCGCCTGCGGCTATATGAGCTCTCGCCTGCCGGACAAGCCATAAATAGAACGTCAGATTATGCAAACTGGCAATCTGAGCGCCGAGCAGCTCCTCCGATTTGAATAAATGGCGCAAATACGCTTTTGAATAGAACGTACTGGCGTATCCGCCCAAACCTGGATCAATCGGGCTGAAATCGCGGCTCCATTTTTCGTTTTTCATGTTCATGATCCCTTGCGTCGTAAACAGCAGACCATGCCGGGCATTACGTGTCGGCATTACGCAGTCGAACATATCGACGCCAAGTGCGATGGCTTCGAGTATATTAGCGGGCGTTCCGACCCCCATCAGATAGCGAGGTTTATCGGCGGGTAAAATTTCGTTGACAAGAGCAATCGTGGCATACATTTCTTCGGCAGGTTCGCCCACAGCCAGTCCCCCAATGGCATTTCCTTCGCGTTCTTTACTGGCAATTACCTCTGCCGACTGACGACGCAGGTCAGGATACGTACTACCCTGTACAATCGGAAATAACGTCTGTCGATATCCGTAATGTCCTTCTGTTTCATCAAAACGGGTAATGCACCGATCCAGCCAACGGTGCGTCATTTCCATCGATTTTCGAGCATACTCATACTCGCACGGGTACGGCGTACACTCATCAAACGCCATAATGATATCCGCACCAATCGTCCGCTGAATATCCATTACGCCTTCGGGGGTGAATCGATGGCTGGAGCCGTCAATGTGCGATTTGAACGTAACGCCTTCTTCTTTGATTTTACGCGTATTCGACAGAGAATATACCTGATACCCACCCGAATCGGTTAAAATAGGCCGTTGCCACCCATTGAAAACGTGTAATCCCCCTCCCTGACGTAGCACATCAAGTCCCGGCCGCAGGTAAAGGTGATATGTATTTCCCAGAATGATTTCGGCATTGATATCGGTTTCGAGTTCGCGCTGGTGCACCGCTTTTACCGTACCGGCCGTGCCAACTGGCATAAAAATTGGCGTCTGAATTGGTCCATGATCAGTCGTCAGCGTACCCGTTCGGGCCTTTGACTGCGGGTCATGGGCAGTAATCGAAAATGTCATACAGCAAAGATACGGCGCGTAGCGGATGGGGCAAAGGGCAGAGGGTCGACCAGGCGGATTGGCTAGTGCGTCACCAGGTTAAACCGCAGCGTAGCGGATGCCCCTTGTTCCTCCTTTGTACACGCCTATCTTTGCGGAACATCTATCGCTTCACTTGTGATGACAGGCTTGCTGATGATCTGGCTTCTGGTGCTCAGTATTCAGCTTATTTTTATTCTTTTCGTTTTCTCCCGAACGGCGTTTTACCGCCAACCTACCCCTGCAAATGTGCATGTCGATCCGGGAATCAGTATCGTAGTATGTGCCCGAAATGAACTGGCGAATTTAATGGAACTCCTGCCTCTGCTAAATGCCCAGAATTATCCCAATTTTGAGGTGTTGGTCATGGACGATCGCTCAACCGATGGTACGCAGTTTTTTCTGGAAAATGGAATTCGGGACCTTCATTACGTTCGCTTCATTCGGATCAACAAGGAACACGAACACGTAACGTCCAAGAAATACGCCCTGACTATTGCGCTTAAAAAAGTCCGTTACGAGACGGTACTGCTTACCGATGCCGATTGTCGTCCCGCTTCATCCAACTGGATAGCCAATATGGTGTCGCCACTAACTAACCCTGGTAAAGACATAGTCCTGGGATTTTCCCCGTACGAACACCGACCAGGTTTTCTAAACCTGCTAATACGCTCCGAAACGCTGTTTACGGCCGTACAATATTTTTCACTGGCCCTGGCAGGCCGTCCGTATATGGGTGTCGGCAGAAACCTGGCTTACCGAACGCAGGTATTTTTTGCCAACCGCGGTTTTTATTCGCACATCAACGTAGTAGGCGGTGATGACGACCTTTTCATGAATGAAGTTGCTACAGGACGTAATACGGCTGTGTGCCTTGATCCTGCTACGTTCACCTGGTCGAAACCCAAAGAAACCTGGACAGACTGGCAACTCCAAAAACGTCGCCATCTGAATGTTGGCAAATATTATAAAGCGGGGCATAAATTACGGCTGGGTCTGCTCACAGGTTCCTATGTGTTAAGTTGGCTGATGGCGCTGGTTGTGGGGCTGATTGTTTTGGCCCATCAATTGCAAGACCGTTCCTTTACCACCAACGAATGGTTACTTTTGCAGGCAGGAACGAGCGTTTTCACGCTGCGGATGCTGGCTTTTTGGGCAATTGTCGGCCGCATCAGCTACCGACTTGGTCATACCATTCATTGGATGATAGTACCGTTTATTGATCTGCTACTGGCTGTTTATTACGGTTTAGCGGGCGCAAAAACGCTCATTACAAAGCGAAAAAAGCACTTGCACTGGCGCTAAGAACGTAAATGAAAAAGGGTTAGTGAGCGAAGGCCTGACTGATTTAGCGGTATTCTGAATTATTCATTTTACAGTACTCCTATGAATATTGATCTTCTTATCAAATATTTTCCCAATCTGACCGCTGAGCAGAAAGAACGTTTTGCTGCGCTGGACGGGCTTTATCGAGATTGGAACGCCAAAATCAACGTTATCTCGCGGCAGGATATTGACGCATTGTACGAAAAGCACGTATTGCATTCGCTCGGTATTGCTAAAATTGTACAGTTCAAGCCTGGTAGCGAGATTTTGGATGTTGGCACAGGAGGAGGCTTCCCCGGAATTCCGCTGGCGATTCTTTTCCCACTGGTCGACTTTCATCTGGTAGACAGCATTGGTAAGAAAATAAAGGTTGTGCAGGAAGTGGCTGACGCCTTGAATTTGACAAACGTAAAAGCGGAACAGATTCGTGTTGAGCAATTGAACACTACGTACGATTTTGTAGTAAGCCGGGCTGTAACGCGTCTGAAGCCTTTTTTGGGTTGGGTTCGCTATAAAATTCACAAAGCTGGTAACAACGATCGACCGAATGGCGTTTTGTATCTCAAAGGGGGTGATTTGGCGGATGAACTAGCTGAAGTACCTGATCGTTACCGGGTTTATGAACTCTCAGAGTATTTTGAAGAGCCCTTTTTTGAAACGAAGAAAGTAATTTACATCCCTAAAAAATAGTTTGAGCCAGGACCGGTACAAGAGGAAATAAACAAAATTTTAATTCAGCAAATTCTCTCTGGTATAATCCTGATTCATACATTCAGCAATCATGGCAGAAATATTTCGCAGCAGTAGTTTTAAAGATCCTATCAAGCGCGACGAGGTTGAATTCAATGACAAAGGCGTAACGTTTCGGGAGAAGAAGCTTATTGGTGGTACAGATAACTTTGTGTTCTACTCCGATATTTCCGGGGTTGAAATCGACAACGGTCTCTTCTTTTCTACCGTAAGGGTTATTCCCCGTGCCCGACCAGAAATTGTACTTAACAATTTTACCAAAGGTGATGCCCGCCGGATCAAGGAGCTGATTCTTCAAAATGTACCCCATTATGGCTCAGACACTTTTGGTGGTCCGACGCGGTAATTGATGTTTTTTTTAAAGAACGTCTTGCGCGTTATAGTGTTTTACACTAGTTTTGCACCACGATTAACCGACATACTCCCGAATAGCTCAGTCGGTTAGAGCATCTGACTGTTAATCAGAGGGTCGCTGGTTCGAGCCCAGCTTCGGGAGCACTGAAGATCAAGCACTTACATATATTTTGTGAGTGCTTTTTCTATTTAGTTGCAATACAACTTGCAATACACACTTCGCCATTGAGCCGTTCCTTTTTGTTCAATAAGTCCGCGGTTTTGTAATTATTAAGAAACTACTTTAAATTCCACCCTGTAATTTCATTACTCTAGTCGCGATTTTCTTATTATCTCAGATACGATGATTGACGATGAATTCTCACAGGAGGAGATTGATGCTTATATCCGTAAGCGCTTGACATGCCCAATAGTATTAGCTGAGCTGTTCGTTATTGTAACTTTACATAATAAGTATGATGAGCAAGTTATAACAAAGGTAAGGAAGCATAGTGCAGCTATACAAAATCAATTCTGGCTATGTGTTACCCTTAAGCACCAGAAGGTACAGACTAATTTAATTAATTATTTTCTGCATTTCCACCTAAAATTATTCTATGCAGGGCTACCAATGTTAGTCCCTGGATTGGAATTTAGTCATTTAAAAAAGCGAATTCTGCTCTTTCCTAAAGATTCTCCTATTGACTGGCAAGAATTACTAGTTCGTTTCTTGGATTTTGAGGGTGATGATGAGAAACAGTTTGACTTCATTCACCCAAAGGAGTTAGAGTTTTACAAAACACTCGCGTATGTAACGGCATATCAAGAATTGCTTCGTATCGGACAATCCTTTGATCAAGCAGCCATAGACATAGCTCTAGCTTCCTTCGAGAAAAATGTACGTGATGCTGCGCATTCCTATGATAAAATGTACTGGGCCCAGTTTGACCATCCCCCGTTTCAACGGAATATCCTTTGGCTACAAACCATGATCACTGAAATGAAATTTCAAATCAAACAAGCTGAAATATCAGGAGTCATGCCTAGTGTACCAAAGTTCTTCAAACAGGAACTATCACCTGAGCACTTCATTAGAATACTAACAGGGAGGCTTGAACTCTACACGTTAAAACAAGAAGGGTTGTTACATCAAAAAGCTCTGGAAGAATTTGATGCTATTGAGCAAGCCAACAGTTTATCTAACAAAGGCTTAGTTCAAACTAAAGAAGAGGCTACTTTTGATAGTAGGACTGCTCTTTCAAATACAGAAGCTGTTCTCCTAAAGGAAAATGCAGAGCAGGTAGCCAAGCCACCAAAGATTAAAATAGATTTTGACCAAGTTGATTTGCTGTTTACTGCTCTTAAGGATTTCGTCCAGCCTAAAGATATAGAGAAGCTACAGCTAGTTTTGAAAGGCAATCAGATTACTAGCCCTATTCTCATCATTGATTGTAAACTTAACGCGTGGGTTCTTGTGTTCCGACAAGCTCATAATGCGAATTACATTTCTAATAATAAAATAGAAATTGCTGAATGGATTGCCCATTGGTTCCGGATAGGTTCAGCGAGTGACCCGCAAGAAATAAAGCAAGGTACTGTGACAAGTTATCTGAAACCAAGTCGGAGAACTGCTAAAAACAAACGAATTAGCTACAAGCAATAAAAAAACCAATGCCGCTAGCAGTGCCGCTTTTAGTGCCGGCATTGCTAACGGCACTTTTTGTTTATCTGTTTTGCATCGGCTTAAACGACAACGCCGATGACTGTTAACTTTCAACAACTGCAGGATGACGTATATACCATTAAGGAAATGGTATCAGCTCTCATAGAGCAACAAAGTCCCCCCGTTCCCGCTCCTATTGAGTATAAACCTCTTTCGATCTCCGATGCAGCTGAATTCTTAGGAATCGCTGAGCAAACCATCTACCAAAACATTAAGCGGATTCCACACCGCAAGAAATTTGGACGGCTCTACTTTTTTAAAGACGAGTTGCTGGCATATCTGGATGGAAAGGAGGTGAGTCATGAATAAGGATTTCTCTGCTTTACTGAAGCAAGGTTTAACTTGGTCAAGCTATGCCTTTCTGTAACATCTGCCTAGAGTACTCGGGTGAGTTG
Source organism: Spirosoma sp. (assembly GCF_048594605.1). Taxonomy (GTDB): domain Bacteria; phylum Bacteroidota; class Bacteroidia; order Cytophagales; family Spirosomataceae; genus Spirosoma. The sequence goes on along the minus strand of NZ_JBMDWV010000420.1, from coordinate 2,609 downwards.
AGTGATATCTTGCTGAAGAGTCCACAGCTACAGTTCGATGATGTTAGCGAGCGTGAAAGCGGTATTTTGAAGCAAACGCACACGCGCACAAAATATCGGGATTTTACTTTTGTCATTTATCCTGATGAGGGCCGAGTTATCATGAAAGGCTCGTGGGCTAAGTTCCACAATAACGGCTTGCAAAATTATTCAGCTTATACATTGACCAACTTTCAGGAGGATATTAAATGGCTCTCCGATCAGTTTTGTTACGACTTCTCACAGGGCCGTATTCTTACGCTTGAAGTAGGAGTGAATCTTAATCTTTCAGCCTTACACCAACCTTATTTCTCGCCTGATTACCTAATTGATCGCCTAATCTGTTATAAAGCTCGCAAACCGTTTGTGCCCATGAAGACCATTCGGGGAGCGGGAAAAGGGATAGAATGTCAGTTGAATGAATATCGGATTAAGCTTTACGATAAAAGCTTGCAGTATCGTTTACCCTATCCACTAGTCCGATTTGAATATGATTGTCATAAGAGTCGGCAGTTACACAAAATGGGTATTCGGTTTTTAGCCGACTTGACGAATCCTTATAAAGTAAGCCTTTTAGGCGAAAAACTGCTAGGTCTCTTCAAAGACTGTCTTTTCCTGGAACCACTCGACGAAAAATTTTTATCAGCGCCTGAACGGCAATTATATATCCAAGCTGAAAGACACAGCTTCTGGCGTGACTTGCCAAGCCGGATGCGCGTCTATTACCGAAAACTTTATCAAGAGCTTATAGCTACGTATAGCCAGTATCGTATCCATAAAGCGCTTAGTTATCGACTACAGCTAGAGTGGCAACAATTAACCAAACTCAAATCTAATACATCCAGTTTACTAGAAGCGAACACTGGCCCAGTCGACAGGAAGTGTAATGATTTCACCCTAATTAATTGGGGAAAACATTACAATGGAGAAATCTTAGCAGAAACAAGCAACACAAGTGGCTTAAACAGCAAAATAAAGAATGTTGCTGTTGTTGTCTGGTTTCCTTCAGCGTCTAGCTCATCTCATTGTGAAAGAGGCTTTGGCATCCTAACTGGACTTCTCTCTATACCATCGAGAAAGATAAAGAATTTGGGCATGATGGTAAGATTGCCAAAAGGGTATCGTCGATTGGCTCTTAAAGCCCCGTTGTATATTAAGAAAAACAGGTTTCAAAAATGGCGACGAAAATATACTCTGCGAATAAATATCAACCGTTTATGTAAGTATCGATCGAGAGGTTACCGTACGTTTCGAAAGTTAGTCCGACTTCGAGTTGATTCGTGGGACATTATCTGGAATGAATCACCTGACGATGGTTAATTGAATATGAATCACACGCTTTACAAAAGCATTCTTTTGTAATCTTTTTGGTCGATATCGGGGGGTAGGAAAAAACGACTTATCCCTAGGGGAGGTTCCCGGCGGTAGTCCCTGACGATACTCGCGACAGCAAATTTTGCTACGATGGCTAACATTTAACGCTAACACACTCAAAGTTAGCCATTTGTAGCTTCCGATTAATATTCAACTGTGAATACTTTCTAAATAGACAGAACCAAAAATTTTCATAATAACTAAAATGGCTGCTAACGTCCTATATTATCATAACCAAAATCCGTATTCGAGTGGTAAGCAGAGGCAACATATAGTCATTTTCTCAGCTACAGACTATCAGGCAAGCTTGCTAGCCATATTGAGTCCTATTTCATTACGTGTATTACTTCTATTGGCCAGCAAGCTAAACTGGGATGGTTATGCTGTAGCCACTCTGGATGAGCTGGCGAGTTTAATTCAGACGCCAAAGAGCTATGTCAACAAAGGAATTTTAGAGCTAGCTAAATATGACCTCATCAAAAAAAAGAAACGTAGTGAGTATTGGATCAGGCCTGATGTATTTCGCCCAGCTACAATTGAGTTGTAAGACGATAAATATATTTGGCAGAGTTGTAGGTTGTTATTAACTGGTTAATAAAATTTCAATTCCAGTACGATTAGAAGACCTGCTAGCAAGCTGGCTGGCCGGCCGCTGCTTCATTGCTAGATGTCATTTTTTGGTACGATTAGAAGCCGTTAAATTAACCTTACAAAGGGCGATTTCAGCGCTCATACATAATCGCATTATCCCAAAATAAATTAAAAAAATAGTCTTCGATCACCAAGTCCGCGAAAAGTCTGGCCGATCGACGACACGCCGCTGATAGGGGTTAACCGTCCAGAAAAACCATGAATAAGCGAAAACCGTGAACTAAATAACTGAACGCGTATGCTAATGATTGAGTTGGAAAGATATTAAAATCAGCGAAAAGCGCCCTCATATTGTACATTTCCGTACCTGACTTTCTTGTACGGATACCAGCGAAGCCTGGGCTTTCGCTTACGTTGATGCATCTGATGCGGAGTCAAATAATTCAACGATGCATGGGGACGAACTGTGTTATATGCATTGATCGCTCTGGCCACTGCTTCCTCTGCTGTTGAAAAAGAAATAAAACCACGAGCCAATTTGCAATCATCTTTCAGCGAGCGAAGCACCCACTCGGCCATTGCATTTTCGTTGGGGTCACCTGACTCAGTCATACTGATGGTAGCAT
>NZ_JBMDWV010000042.1:0-18310 GCF_048594605.1 Spirosoma sp. | reverse complement strand
GCCAGTTTTATTGCGTTTAAGGCCAAAACGGTGCTGATAAAAAGTTTCGAAAACGTACTATCTCCATTGATGGTGGTACCAAAAAATAACATCGACCGTATTGTTTTATCAGACGGTACGGTCCTAACCGCAGGCGACATTCTGAAGCGTCAATCCCCGGCCGACCAACTCGCCTTATTTATTAAACAGGAAGCAGCACGAATAGCGAATGACGATGGCTCATTCCGGCCTGTTGCGTATGAACGGTCGAATTTTCTGGGTAAATCCATTACGTTGGTTAGCGCCAGAAATACAGCTAAGCATACAATTCTCACCTTCGTGCGCAGACAGGATGGCTTAACCCGATTTGTCATTAGTTCTGCTACGTATCTGTATAATCGGCAAGATATTCGGCAAGCGTTCCGGCTGATAAATGCGGGCTCATTTGATATTGATGTACCCATTACAGTTCCTGCCGGTGTTGATTCCTTACAATATGATCTGTGCTTTGAGCGAGTCCCCTCCGACGTGGAAGAAATCAATTTTAAAAGCTTACCCATCACAGCGGGCGCTTTGGGAGGGCCAGTAGGTGGTTATTTTATCACCAAACTCGCGGTCATTACTCTTCCTGAAGATAAGGTGGGCCAATCGCCTGCAAAATCGTTCGGAACTCTTACGCCAACCTGTATAACCTGTGGCGGAATCGGGATAATACGTTGTTCTGAATGTGCTGGTAACAAGACCGTTATGGTTACCCGGCAAATCCCAGCTACCCTCACTAACAACAGGACATATCGTACTATAACGGAGTCAATACGTTGTCCTTTATGTCAGGGCAATGGCAATTATCTCTGTGCCAATCGACCTAATCATCCTGAACTTCCGTAAGCGACACCCGCAGCTTCGTCAATAAAATTTGTCTACTTTCGCCTTATGAATTTACAAGAATTTATCCGACTAGCCCTGGCCGAAGATGTTGGCGATGGCGATCATACCTCGCTCTCTACAATTCCTGCCGATGCGCAGAAGCGCGCCCGGTTATTAGTTAAAGAAGCCGGTATTCTGGCTGGTGTTGACGTAGCAAAAGCTATTTTCGCCGAAGTTGACCCGACTTTCGATGTAGAAATTCTGATTCAGGATGGAGCCGCTATTAAACCCGGCGACATAGTGTTAACGGTTAGCGGTAACGCCCGTAATATCCTGACCGCTGAGCGATTAGTGCTGAACTGTATGCAGCGCATGAGTGGTATTGCTACGCACACACGTGAACTGGTCAACCTGCTCGAAGGAACGCAGGCCCAACTGTTAGATACGCGTAAGACAACGCCTAACTTCCGCATTTGCGAGAAAATGGCGACTAAAATCGGTGGAGCAGTCAATCACCGATTTGGTCTGTACGATATGATTCTGATTAAAGACAACCATGTTGATTACGCTGGCGGAATCGAAGCAGCCATTACGAAAGCGGTTACGTATTTGCGTGAAACAGGCCGTCAGCTACGTATCGAAATAGAAACCCGCAACCGCGCTGAAGTCGAAGAAGTACTACGCGTAGGACAAGTCGATATAATTCTGCTGGATAATTTCTCGCCCGAAGGAATTCGCGACATGGTACGTCTGATCAATGGCCGTTTTATTACCGAAGCCTCGGGCGGCATTGATGAAACTGACCTACGTGCCTACGCGGAAACTGGCGTTGATTTCATTTCGTCAGGCGCATTGACGCATCAGATCAAGAGTTTAGATTTGAGCCTGAAGGCGTATTAACTCAATTTAGGAGAATACTATAGCCAGCCTTTAATGTTGCTATGTTGTCTTAAAAAGGAGATCTAGTAATTACTGGCTATAGTAAACGGCAGTGTATCTTTATTTTGCTGGGTTTTCATCAATGCCTAACCTTGGCAAAGCAGGATTTAGTATTCTCGGAACCACTTTTATTCGGAAGACTCGCATACCTGCTACGTCGAAATCACAACCGTATACACCCCGCTGCTTTACACCCCGGTAAACGGCCGTATAATTGACTTTAAGCGGCCAGTTATTCAATACCAGTTCAGCCGTGATCGCATCCACGGCTTTACGAAGATTTGAAAAAAACGTTATCGTTGGCTCTCGCTGACGTAGCGTTGTCAGTGAGCCAACATATTGAACCGTCACTTCATAAATTATCCGTCCCGTAGGTCGTAATGCAGTGCTTTGAGCCACTATCTTTTTATTCTTTTTACAATTTTACGCACAAGCGTCTTTTAGTGGAAAATAATTCAGCTATTTTTCACTAGGCGAACTAAACTGAAATCGAGGGCGTTTTGACTATAATCGCGCCAATCAACGCCCACTTGCATAAACAGGTGGGCGTTGTTATTTTGAGCATTTGCAACAAAAAGCGCTGGTCGGTTCGACCAGCGCTTTTTGTTAGTTGTACAATCTGATTGTAGTACCCTTATTTTTTATACATAACCGACTCGACGGCCTGCAGCGTGCGTTTTACGTTTGGCAGAATCGCTTCGATGAGTGTAGGCGCATAAGGCAGAGGTAAATCCATACTATTAACTCTAATCACCGGCGCATCAAGGTAATCAAACGCATTACGCTGAATATTGTATGTCACTTCCGATGAAATGGCAGCCAACGGCCAGGCTTCTTCTACAATCACACACCGATTGGTTTTCTTCACCGAATTGATAATAGTGGCATAGTCTATTGGACGAACGGACCGAAGATCAATTACTTCAGCCGAAACGCCGTTTTTAGCTAGTTCTTCAGCAGCGGCAAGCGCCACTTTCATAATCTTGCCAAACGACACGATCGTTACGTCATTTCCTTCGCGTACTATGTTGGCCTGGCCAATTGGAATGAGATATTCTTCTTCCGGAACCTGACCTTTGTCGCCATACATCAGCTCCGATTCCATGAAAATAACAGGATCGTTGTCGCGAATGCACGATTTAAGCAGTCCCTTGGCATCGTAAGGATTCGATGGCACAACAACTTTTAACCCCGACGTATTGGCAAACCAATTTTCGAAGTTTTGCGAGTGTTGTGATGAAAGCATGCCAGCATTTCCCGTCGGTCCGCGAAATACGATCGGGCAGGAATATTGCCCACCGGACATCGACATTACTTTAGCGGCTGAATTAATGATCTGGTCAATTGCTACAAGCGAAAAGTTGAACGTCATAAACTCAATAATAGGCCGTAAGCCGTTCATGGCAGAACCAACTCCGATACCAGCAAAACCCAGTTCGGCAATTGGCGTGTCGATAACGCGCTCCGATCCAAATTCGTCCAGCATTCCCTGACTGACTTTGTAAGCACCATTGTATTCGGCGACTTCTTCGCCCATCAGATAGACCAGCGGGTCCCGGCGCATTTCTTCCGACATAGCCTCCCGTAGGGCCTCACGGAACTGTATTTCTCTCATGCTGAATGTATTGATTTCGTTGTAGCACGTCGTTCAGATAACGGAATGAATCTAACAACGTCGGCTAAAATATCGGTCAAAATTAGGTAAAATGACCTGATTGGGCAACTGTCAGAAATGGCTTTTTGTTTGGTTAAATGATTAGTAAACGCGAGATACCAGATCGGACTATCGGACTATTGCCAGTTTTCCGGCCAATCCTTCTACTCCAGCCGACGTAACGACCACAACCAAATAAATTCCGGTTTGTGCCGTTCGCCCCCGGTAATCGCGTAGATTCCATGTTGCCGTTCCTCCCTGCGACCGGGTTTCATAAACCAACTGGCCACCCGCATCCAGAATTTTAACGGTTGAGTTTTCAGTAAGGCCGTTGATACCCACTGTTCCCATAAAATCAGGACGTACGGGATTAGGAAAAATAGTTAGCTGGCTAAGTTCCTGAGCGGGTTCGGTGGCGCCCCCCCGGTATGCCATTAGTCCGTTCGGCGTCTGAATAAATACATTCCCGCTAATCGGTTCAATGGCCAATGTTTGAATCGTATTGCTGGATAATGGGCTATTCTCTGCGGTAAACGTATTAAGTAATTGCGATCCGTCGGGTGCTACGTGGTAAAGTCCGCTCTGCGTACCAATCCATTTGCGATTGCCACCATCGACGGCAACGGCTGTAATCACCTGGTTGCCCAACAATCGACGCCCATTGATAAGAGGAGGCTGCCCATCAATAACGCTATCAAAAATACCAGCCGGATAATCGAATACAGTAGGCCCCAGATCCGTTCCGACCCAGATGGCGCCATTTCGGTCTTTCGCTAGTGTTCTTATGTTGCTATTCGGCAAGGCACCCTGCCCCACCCGGCTCGTCAGCAATCGGCTCCGGTTAGTTTGCGGATCAAACACCTGAATTCCTTCCCTATTACCCAGGCGCATCCATAAAAAGCCGTTATCGTCGGGAACAATCTGCTGAATACCGGTTAGATAAACACTCGGAAAAGACTGAAATTGCCCATTGGTCCGACGGACATGTAAGGTAGCAAGCTGTGCATTACTTCCTCCGGTGGTTATCCATAAATTACCCTCAAGGTCAGCGGCAAGACTCGTGATAAATGGTCCAACCGTACCGGGAATCGAAACAGCTACAGGAGTTTGCCCTTCACTCTGGCTCCATAAGCCACCTCCAAAGTTGCTTAGGTATAACTTTTGTTCAGCCGGAAGATAAGCTGCGGAATTAAACCCGACTGTTACGTTAGCGACTAAGTTACTGCTCCAGCGCTGGTTTTGAACCGAAAAAGATTCAGATGGTGGCCGGTTAGCTATCAGCGCTGTATTATCCTGTGGGCCATTTGGCAAAGCAACAAGTGTTTGTGCATATGCGTACAGGCTGCCAAACTGGTCGCTTGCCGGCCCATCTGGCGCGACGGGCTGAAACGTACCGTTTGTACCCGCCAGTAAACCGTTCTGCGTATCAGCAACCCATATAGCATTCCCATCGGTAACAACCTCATTTGGATCAATTAATCCAGATCCCGTAAACGTAAGCGAGTTAGGTAACGTAATGGCTCGGCTGGTAGCTAAAACGGGCCCTTCGGCCGACGGAAACAGCCGGATAACCGGATCGGAAATTTGCCGCCATAATAACCAACTGGCATTATTTCTCGTGTAAACTCCTCTGTTGTTGACCGATACGTATAGGCGGTTTTGATCAGTCAGTAGAGACGATAAGGCTGCATTCGGTTCCTGAACAGCTCGCCAGTTGGCTGGATCGGCGATATTAACATTGGCGGCAAAACGCACTGCCCGCAATCTATATCCAATTTCTGTCAAACTCTGCGGAGCTGTTAGCGCATACAAACTATCAGCCGTGGCAGCTGTCTGGTAAATAGGCAGGGGCGTTCCGTCGGGGCGTTGGCTGAAATACGTATCCCGAATCTCATTCCTTTGCAAATCCAGCACCAACAGCCCAAAATCTGTACTTAGGTAAGCGTTATTTCCAATCCGATTCAGGTGATTGATTGTTCGCGAATCCGGCAGGCTGGAAGCCGAAAGGATGGTATTAAAATTCGCGATTGAACCCGGCTCACCCGTTTCTGTCAACGTTAAAAAATCCAGGTTACCATTCCGATAAGCAATTAACAGACGTTTTTGATCAGCAAGATAAAGTAACCGGCTAATGCCCACATCGCTCAGGCCCGACGTTTTATCGAGCGTAACCGTTTCGCTTGTGGCTTTGTCGTAATAAAAAAAGCCATTTCTGGTAGCGGCATATACTTTGTTGCCAACGACCACAACCGACTGACCGGACCGATAACTAACGTGTGATTTCCACGTATCGATTTGAGCGAAGGAAACTTCAATAATGAAAAACGTACAATGAAAAATGAGGAGCAGGCAACTCCATTTTGGTTCATTCTTCTTGCGGTTATTCGTCATTACTTATTAACGTCCTCATAAGCCCACTCCTTACGTCCAGCATCGACACCAAGATGAAAACAGCGCCGACAGCGGGCTTCGTAGCTGTCTGTTTCGCCCAGTAAGACCCGCTCCTGCGAAGGAAGAAGTCGGTAAGAGTAATGTGCGATATCGCCACAAACCACGCAAATCGCATGAACTTTCGTTACGTATTCAGCAACACTCATCAGTTGGGGCATACAGCCAAAGGGTTTGCCGGAAAAATCCATATCCAAACCTGCCACAATTACCCGCTGCCCCTGATTTGCCAGCTGGTTGCAAACGTCAATTATATCCTGATCGAAAAACTGCGCTTCATCTATACCCACTACGTCGCAATCCCCGGCCAGCGCAACAATCTGACCCGCCTTCTGCACCGGAGTTGACCGAATCGTGAGGGCAGAATGCGAAACGATATTTTCCTCGTGATAGCGGGTATCTAACGCAGGCTTAAAGATCTGAACGTTGAGCTTGGCAATACGCGCCCGATTGAGCCGACGAATTAATTCCTCTGTTTTGCCGGAAAACATTGAGCCGCAGATCACTTCAATCCATCCAGTACGTAGATGGGGCGGTTCGCGTCGGTGGTTGGGTTCAATAAACATCGGGTATTGGTCGTTGTAATGGCCGGAAACTTATTAAACTACAAACAATTTGTTTCTTCAGCACGTAGTAATGGCCTTGTTACTGGATTTGTCAATTCCTCCAGAGAGGTTTGCCATCGAAAACTTTATCTTTACCAGGACTTTCTTTTAGAATCCAAGTAAGGCGCTTAATTGAAGTCCTATTATACAAAACAAAGGCTTTTCCTGATGTCGAACAAGTTTAACGCAAACGCGCTTACTGAATATAGCAAGTCATACGCCCGTCGAATCGCAACCGATTTTTACCAGAACCATGCAGTTATTAATGGCGAACAAATTCTATCTCTGACGCCCATTGCCCAGATTAATCTGCTGGTTATTAGTAGTCTATCAGACAGATGGAGGGCAGATGCTGAAAAATTCAGGAGTCATTATTTTGACTTCGCCAATGCTGACGTTCAGGAAGCCTTGCAAAATTTTATGAACGTAGTATCGCAGCACATTTCGGTTCGGCGCGAACATCTCGAGCCGTTACTGGCAGATGCTGTCCGTCGAACGATTATTCTAATTTTTGACCCTCGGGCTTATTTCGATGAAATTATACGTAGCCAACCCGAATTCATGCTTACAGCCGCAGCCTTAAAACAGCTGAATCGTTTTACAAAGATTAACCAGTTTATTCCCGCTCATATCACGCAACGCATTAAGGATAAACCTTTTGTCTATGCCAATCAGGCCATTGGTTTTCTGGATGAAGCCCTTGCTCAGCGTGGGCATGAACTGGAACATTACGACAAATACGTAGCGTTATTCTCTGAGAAATTACCCATGGACGTATCGGCTTTGCTGCGGAGTCACGTGCCGGATAACATCCCAAATCCGCCGGCCCGGTCGTTTTTTGACACCCTTGACGAACCCGCCATTCCACCTGCTCCTCTGGTTGCGGTCGAAGCTACGACAGACATTGTTGCCCCCGCTATCCCTCCCCAACCTACCACAGCCGAACCGGCTGGTTTATCAGCGGAAGAGGCACGTAATGCCCTTCAGGAAATTTCGGATAATCCAAAACCAGAATCAGCGGACACAACCGGATCAGGCGGACCTATGTTTTTGAGTGGTGAACCTGGACCCGAACCCGTTGCTCCTGTTAGCCAGCCTTCTCAAATGCCGACTGGTGCTCTTTCGCAGCCCAGCATCACTGAATCCGGTTCGTCAATCGTGCCGGCTGAATCGCCCGTTACACTAAACGATACGTTGCGCGAGACAGGTGTTGCCGAATCGGCGCAGACAACTACAGTTGCCGAAACTTTTCATCAGGCGCCCATTGAAAGCGTTGCTCGCAGTATTTCGCTGAATCAGAAATTCCGGTTCATCAACCAGTTATTTAACGGAAACACAAGCGCTTACAACCAGGCTGTTGAAGAAATTGATACGCTCACTAATTACGGGCAGGCGCTCGATTTAATTTCTGATCGCTACGCGTCGCAGTACCTTTGGGACATGAATAGTGATGAAGTGAACGAATTGGTTGACATTCTTAAACGACGATTCGCCTAAAACTGCTTATGTGCCTTTTTTGATCGATACGTACCTTTATCGGCTTGTTTTCGTCATAGAGTCACCAACGTAACGGAGGCAAAAACACTACGTTCCTATTCCCCTTCGAGAAGGTTGGTTTTATGCCATCATATGAACGAAGGAGACTGCTACGCTCTGTTTATCTGCTTGTTACCGTCGGATCATTGTCTGTTACTCCCGCGCATTCCCAGACAGATACGCCGGTACGTAGGAATGTAGACCAGGGTTTAGACATAAGCCGGTCTATCCAGGACTTATTTCCCGTGCAAACCGAAGGAATCGATTACCAATCAGTATTCGATGCGCTGGCTCAATTGCACGCTAATCCGCTCGATCTGAACAAGGCCGCACGCGACGAATTAGCCGCTACGTATCTCCTGTCCGAGCGTCAACTGAGCAGTTTAGCGACGTATCGTGCCGAAGTCGGAGATTTGCTGTCAATTTATGAGCTACAGGCAGTCCCGGACTTTGATGTACCAACGATACGTCGGCTTCTTCCTTTCGTAACTGTAGGCAGTCAGTCAGGTTTGTTTGGCAAATTGCCAACCTCAACGGATAACTATCTGATTGTACGTTATGAACAGGTACTTGAACAACAAAAGGGCTTTGCCGAAGCTACACCCGATAAAAAGGGGAATTTACCAACTCGATATCTGGGCGATGCCGGACAATGGTATGCCCGCTATCGTTACAGTCGACCGCGTGCTTTCAGCGTAGGTGTAACCCTCGAAAAAGACCCCGGCGAACAATTAAAATGGCACCCATCCACGCGTCGGTACGGTGCCGATTATTTTTCATTTCATGCACAAATACAGAATCGGGGTAAATGGCGAAATCTGCTGCTGGGTGATTATCAACTACAGATTGGGCAGGGTTTAGTATTATCAGCAGGCTTTGTACTGGGCAAAAGTGCGGAAACTGTACAGACCGTTCGACGGCCAATGCTGGGTGCCCGACCGTACACATCACTCACGGAGAGTGGTTATTTACGAGGTGTTACCGCTACGTATGCTGCTCATCCGATGATCGACGTAACGCTTATCGCTGCCAGCAATCGACGCGATGCGAACATGTCGACAGACAGCCTGGGCAATCGGATAGCGACATCACTACAAACGTCGGGTTTACACCGCACTCCGTCAGAAATTGACGATCAGAGGAGCTTACTTGAAACCAATCTGGGAATGCATATCCTCTACCATAACCGTCAGCAGTTGCAGATTGGTATGACTATTTTACGGACGACTTTTGATACGTTCCTGCGTAAACGCGACCAGCCTTACAATCGATATGAATTCACAGGAAAACAAAATCTGGTAATTGGAATTCACGGCAATTATATCTGGCGCAACTGGACCCTATTTAGCGAAGTGGCCTGGAGTAGTGGTTCTGCTACGTATTCGGGTGGTTTTGGTGCGGTGGGGGGCGCTTTAGCGAGCCTGACGAAAAAGCTTGATCTAGCCCTTGTACTACGTCATTACGACCGTAATTTTCATAGCTTCTATAGCAATGCTTTCAGCGAAGGTACGCGAACCATTAACGAAACAGGCGCGTATGCAGGATTGAAATATACTGTTTATCGTAAGATGACACTGAGCGGCTTTGTCGATTACGTTAGCTTTCCGTGGCTGAAATATTTAGTGGATAAACCCTCAAACGGCTTCGATTATTTAGTTCAAGTTCGTTACACACCTAATCGAAAAACGGCTTTTTATGGAGTTTTTCACGAAGAGCATAAACAGAAAAACCTAACAATCGGAAAAGTAAAAGACGTTGTGAGAACAACCCGCCGTAGCTACGCGCTGAACGCCGAATATACCTTGATAAGAGGTTTCTCGCTACGTTCGCGGTTACAATGGGGGTCTTTTGTTTATGCAGGACAGACGCCTTCACGAGGGTTTGCCCTGGTTCAGGACGCCACACTGGACCATCGGCGGTTAAGTATCAGCGGACGATTTGCTCTGTTCGGAACCGATGACTACGACAGTCGGCAGTATGTTTATGAGCGTGATGTATTATACGCCTTTTCGTTTCCGGCTTATTTTGATCAGGGCATTCGCCATTATATACTTTGCCAGTATACCCTGAATCGTCATCTGGACGTCTGGGTACGCTGGGCCCGGACAGATTTATCCAATCAAAGCACGGTTGGCTCTGACCTCGACCAAATCAACGCTTCTCACAAAACAGAAGTAAAGATGCAGGCCAGATGGAAATTTTAGCTTATAAAATTACCGAATAATAAACCAAGTGTATACGTTTTACTTATACGCTTAGTTTTATCCTATATATTTGCCCGTACTACGCTCTGGTAGTCTATTAGATTCGAATGGTGCAAGTTTTACATAATTTATACCAAAAAATCATTCAACATACCTATCTGCTTATCTGGATACTTGTTGGGGTTTTGGGCTTAGCAACGCTTTATGTTCGAATCAAAGTAATTTTTTTAGTCAATCCGGATGTTGGCGGCATCGAAAACAATGTTATATACAGCGTGTTACGTGTGCTTGCGGGGTATCCGCTTTACCAAAATCCTGAGCAGGCTCCATATGCCATTACTCAATATAGTCCAATTTACTACTACCTTGTTGCAGGCGTATCGAAACTTACTGGCTTGACTTCCGATGCAGTATACGAAGTTTATATTGTTGGTCGATGCGTTTCTCTACTTGCCAATTTCTTTTATGCCTGGGGCATATTATTATTAGCCCGACGTATACAGTTGCCGACACCGGTCTCGGTACTCATAAGCATTCTTGCATTTACGCTCCTTCCACCCCAATCTTATGGGCGCCCTGATAGTTTGTATAGTGCATTCGTTATCTGGACCATCTGGGCCGTTCTTCGATGGAACGTTTCCGGGGTATCGAAACGGGTCAATTACGGTTCCGTTTTAACAGCGCTCCTGGCATCAATAGCTCTTTTTTCTAAACAATCGGCTCTTTGCCTACCCATTATCGTGGGCGGTTATCTGCTTTTTTTCAGCGGTAAACCATTACATTTTTTTTTATTTCTAAGCTGGTTTACGCTCTTTCTGGGAATGTTATACGTCAGTCTGTTCCATCAGGAAGCCACCATCATCTATACAAATGTTATTCGTGGTGTGAATAATGGGATTGATTTAGGAAACTTCCGATATAATTTGGTTGATCATTACTTACGCCCTTTTTCCTGGTTAGTTGTACCGGCTCTAGCCATCAGCATACGTTATATCGTGTATGAACGGCCCGAACGTCAGTTTATAGGTTTGGCTACTTTGGGAATCTTTCTGTTTGCCTTAGCGACAGGATTAAAATGGGGATCAGCTCTGAACTACTTTACGGAATTCACAGGTCTATCCTGTCTGTTAGTTGCCGATGCTCTCTGGCAGTTACGCCATGCGCAGTCTGACTGGGCGAACGTAGGCCGCCTGGGAATCTTATTAGGCCTTGTTTGGGTCATTCCAATCAACGCCATGAATTTCAATTGGGGACGTACGTTTGGCAAGCCTGTTGATATGACTTTGTATCGACACGAGCAGACTGTTGCTCAGTACGTCAGGAACGAGCTAAAACACCATCCTGAATACCTGGTGTATAGCACCTTATACAACAGCAGTTATCTAAATGCTTTTCTAGTCCGGAATTGTATTGTACCTCAGCAGGATTTAATCATTGGCTCAGCTTATCCACTACGTTCGTTTGACTATACTGATCTTAATAAAGCGGCACAGGATGGACGAATTCAATTTGTGGTGAGCCGGGACAGCGAAAAGGAGGCTCCACTTTCACCACCCATTTTTCTACATAATTACGAACCGATTAAGTCACTGGAGGGCTATACGGTTTACAAATTCAAGTCAGCGCCTACTCCCTGAACAAATCAAGAACCGCTTACTTTTCCATCTCGCGAATAAGCTTATTCGCGTTTATAAACTCATTTAATTCTTCCACACCCGAATGGGTCAACGTAGCGCTATTACCTTCCCAGAGTTTTTTGCCCTGATAGAGAAACATGATTTTCTCGCCAATTTCCATCATTGAGTTCATGTCATGCGTAATAACAACGGTCGTAATCTTATACTCGTCCGTAATTTCTGAAATGAGCTGATCAATTTTGATCGATGTTAACGGGTCCAGACCCGAATTGGGTTCATCGCAGAATAGATACTTTGGGTTTAAAACAATAGCGCGGGCAATACCAACACGTTTTTTCATCCCGCCACTAATTTCAGAAGGCATTCGATCTGCCGCATTTTCTAATCCTACGCGACGTAAACACTCCTGAGCCCGCTCTATTTTTTCGTTTTCAGGCTGGTCGGTTAGCATATCCAGCGGAAATCGTACATTCTCTAATACGGTTTTCGAATCGAATAAAGCCGATCCCTGAAACAGTACGCCCATTTCCCGTCGAATTGTTTTCTGCTCGTTCAGGTCTGTCGTCAAAAAATCACGACCATCATACAATACTTGTCCTGAATCAGGCTTTATTAGGCCGATCATGCATTTGAGCAGCACACTTTTCCCAGTTCCACTCCCTCCAATAATCAAACTTGTATCGCCGGGCTTAAACGAGCCATTTATACCCGCCAGAACCTGTCGATTACCGAACGTTTTCGCGATATCTTTAATCTCAATCATTCACTAATTAGGTAAGTAACATCTGCGTCAGGATAAAGTCAGCGGCAACGATTGCAACGCAGCTGTTGGTAACGGCAGCCGTTGATGCTGCCCCGACTTCCAATGCTCCGCCCTGCACATTGTATCCCCGGTAAGCCGAAATTGTTGAAATCAGAAAGGCAAACACAACGGTTTTGATAAGAGCGAACGTAACGCCAAACGGTTTATAGTCAACACGTAGGCCGGAAACATAATCTTCAGGAGAAATTACTCCGGCCAACGTACCGGCAATGTATCCACCCAGAATTGCCAGGAACCCAGCCATAATCACAAGAAGCGGAAACATTAGAACGGATGCGATAACCTTTGGCAGCACCAGATAGGAGCTTGAGTTAATCCCCATTACCTCCAGTGCATCAATTTGTTCGGTAATACGCATTGTACCCAGTTCACTGGCAATATTTGAGCCTACTTTACCTGCCAGTACAATGCAGGAAAGTGTGGGCGCCAATTCCAGAATGGAACTGTCGCGTACGATCAGCGCAATAATATTTTTCGGAACGAACGGGTTTGTCAAATTGTAAGCGGTTTGCACGCAGGTGACCGCTCCAATAAAGGAATTGACGAGGGCAACAATAAAAATAGACCCTACGCCTATTGATGTGCATTCGTTCAGAATAAGTTTTAGATAGACACCCAGTTTCTCCCGATTGCGGAAGAGCGTGCCCAGAAAAATAAAGTAACTGCCTAATCGTGACATAAGAGCGTGTAGTGAACCAAACCGACTTTGCTCTATTCTAGGTCGGTATTCTCTATTCGAGAGAACCCTCGTAAAGATAGAATGGTTTCTGATGTAACTTGCGCCGTATGCTAAACCTTATTCCTTTTAGGAAAGCAAGATTACAAAAGAAGTAGTTTATATGAATCCACTCATAGTCGTAACGGGCGGTAGCAAAGGCATTGGCCGGGCTATTGCAGACCGATTTGTAAGCGAGGGCTTTGACGCTGTTATTTGCGCGCGTTCGACCGATGATGTAGCAGGTGATGGGCTCTTGCCCGTTTCGGCTGATCTTTCCACGCGGGCTGGCGTTACGTTGTTACTCGATTACATTCACTCACTCAATCGTCCTGTTGACGTACTAGTTAATAATACAGGTGTCTTTCAGCCCGGCCAAATTCATAATGAAGCGGAAGGTACATTTGAGCAGTTGATGAATACCAACGTAGCGAGTGCTTATCATCTTACACGTGGCCTGGTTGGTGGTATGATTGCCCGGCGAAAGGGACATATCTTTATGATGTGCTCAACAGCCAGCATTACGGCCTACACGAATGGTGGTTCCTATTGTATTTCGAAGTACGCTTTACTGGGAATGAGCCGGGTTTTGCGCGAAGAACTAAAACCGCACAGCGTGAAAGTAACGGCACTTCTACCCGGCGCTACCTTGACTGCCAGTTGGGAAGGCACAGATCTGCCTGAAGACCGATTCATGAAACCTTCCGACGTAGCCGATAGCGCCTGGGCAGCTTATTCACTCTCCAGAAGTGCCGTAGTAGAAGAAATTCTAATCAGGCCACAACTGGGTGATATTTAGTGACTGGAATTTTTGACCGCTTAGCGCTAAAGTAACCGGAACTGCTAAGTGCTAATCACTATTGATTGCAGGGCGGCCCCGTAACGACTTTTTTGTATCTTGCGCCCGACTTCATCTGATCCAAACCGAGTAACTATTTCACTATTAACTAATTATTGCTAACGAATGGCTTCCGTTGAGTATCTGGGTATTGACGTAGGCGGTACAAACGTCAAAATGGGTATTGTCGATGCCAATACCGGTAAAATTTCTAATTTTTATAGTCACGACACCATCAGCTGGCGTCAATCAGGCCATTTTATTGATCGATTTGGTGACGCCGTTGCTTTGCAACTTCTTGCTAACAAGGATGTTAAACAAGTAGGTATAGGACTGCCCGGGATGCTTAATCGCGAGCGCACTGTTCCGCTAGAGATCACCGCCATTCCAGAGATAAACGGTCTGCCGATGGTTGAATTACTGTCTACGCGCTTTCCCGGTATAAAATTCTTTCTGGAAAACGACGCCAATGCCGCGGCTTTGGGGGAGTACTACTTTGCAGAAGAAAAAATTACGGAGAATTACATCTTTATTACGCTCGGTACAGGTATCGGTGGAGCTGCTATTATCAACAAGAAAATATTTACAGGTGGTGATGGGAACGCTATGGAGCCTGGTCACATTCCTTCCCGGAACGGTCGGGTACTGGAACGTAATATTGGAAAAAAAGAACTTCTTGATCTGGCAAACGACCGTAGAAGCGAATATAAAGGAGACACCCATTTGCCAGATGATGGAAGTATATCTACAACAGGACTGGTAGCAGCGGCTGCGGAAGGAGACGAATTAGCTCTCCAAATATGGACAGAAGTTGGCGAAATGCTTGGCGAAGGTCTTGCCGCCCTCATTAAGATTTTAGATATCAAGCAGGTATTGATTGGAGGGGGGCTGTCAGCATCGTTTGACTATATCCTGCCCGCAGTTGAAAAAACCCTCGATTACTGGCTCAATGATTACTATAAAAATGGGTTGAGCATCAAACGCGCCACACTGGGTAATGATGCAGGGTTACTAGGGGCCGCTTCACTTTGTTTTGACTAACGATAATTCTAGAGGAAAGAAGATGCTGCCGTCTTCTTTCCTCTAAATTACATTAACTTCAGGCGTTATCTCGATACCGAATTTATTCAGTACAGACAGTTGAATTTCTTTGGCCAGATTTAGTATCTCATCCCCGCGGCCATTGCCGTAGTTAACCAAAACCAATGCCTGCCTGGCGTGGACGCCTACGTCGCCAGAGCGATAACCTTTCCAGCCAGCTTGCTCTATTAACCAGCCTGCTGGTACCTTAACAACATTTTCCCCAATAGGATAGCCAGGCAAGTTCGGATACTGGCTCAGCAACGTATCAAACTTTGCTCTTGATATTTCAGGATTTTTGAAGAAACTACCGGCATTACCAATCTGAGCGGGATCGGGAAGTTTGCTACGTCGAATACGAATAACGGCTTCGCTTATGTCTTTAATGGATAAATTATGCTCTGCCACCCCCATTTCAGTGAGTGTCTCCTGAATGGCTCCGTAGCGAGTATGAAACGTCGGGACTTTATCCAGCTGAAACGTAACGCCCGTAATAATGTACTGTCCTTTCAGCGATTTCTTAAAAACACTTTCTCGATAACCAAAATCGCAATCGGCGTGCAGAAACGTACGGGTTTCGCCCGTTCTGATATGCGTAGCCGTTAGGGATTCAAAGATCTGCTCCAGTTCTACCCCGTAAGCACCAATGTTCTGCATGGGTGCGGCTCCAACCGTCCCGGGTATAAGCGAGAGATTTTCCATTCCCGCAAATTCCTGATTAACGCAAAACTGAACCAACTCATGCCAGTTAACGCCCGCACCAGCTTTTATATAAACATGTGTGTCATCTTCACGCAATACACTAACTCCCTGAATATTCATTTTAATAACTAATCCGTCAAAATTATGACGAAACAGTATGTTACTACCAGCACCAATAATTAACTTAGGCGTATCAATGAATTCAGTTAAGTGCAATAAAGTTTGGAGATCGTTTTCGTTAGTAACGTCTACCCAATAGCGTGCGCTAACATCAATTCCGAACGTATTGTACGGTTTGAGCGACACATAACTTTGTATATTCAGCATATGCTGTACGTAATAAATCGTCAAAATTAGCTAAAATATAACACCACTCACTGTGCAACTTTAATAGGTTAACTCATTTGATTGACGAAATGGCTATTTTTGCGTCTCATTGACTATGATTATGCGAGTAGGGCTAGGGAAAGTTTTTGTGATAGGTTTGCTGATTCTGACAGGTTGCGCTAGTAGTAGACCTGTTACGTCAAGCACACGATCAACTGTAGATTACAACAGTTATAGTGAAGATTTATCTTCGGTACGACCTGTATATAATTCAATGGCTCCGGCTGTAACTAACAAGCCGGCCATTTCTAACGGATCAACCACGGCGCCTGTCAATACACCCCGTAGAAATGAAACCCGTAAACCGGCGCCCCCTGTTGAAGCTACGCACGTTAATAGACGACTTGATTTAGTGCTTGATACAATTGCAACTCAGAACCGATCAATTCGCTACGCTCCTGGCTATCGAATTCAGGTTTACGTGGGAAATCAACGCCAAGAAGCTGATGCCGCTAAACTACTTATCTACCAAAATTTTCCAGAATTGAGCCCATACCTAAGTTATAATCAACCAACTTATAAACTGAAAGTCGGGGATTTTATGCGACGAATGGATGCCGAGCGTTACTATTCTTCCATCCGGCGGCTAATCACTTCGGCTCAGTTACAGCCAGATAAAGTGGATGTTAGGCGGAGCCTCTTAGTAAAATAAATTATATGATTTAGGCTTCATTATGTACATTTGAATTTGTTTTATACAATTTGAAGCTATACTTTGACAAATTAGTATTTTATAGAAAATATGAAGAAAGCGCTAATTACAGGAGTTACAGGGCAGGATGGGGCCTATTTGGCTGAATTATTATTAGGGAAAGGGTATGAGGTGCATGGCATTAAGCGCCGGAGTTCACTTTTCAATACCCAACGGATTGATTCTATGTATGAAGATCCGCATGAAAAAAACGTGCATTTTAAGCTTCATTATGGAGACCTCTCTGACTCAACAAATATTATACGTATTATTCAGGAAGTACAGCCCGACGAGATTTATAACCTCGGTGCTATGTCTCATGTAAGGGTAAGCTTTGAAGAGCCAGAATATACAGCGCAGGTTGATGGTATTGGTACACTCCGGATTCTGGAAGCTGTACGTTTGCTGGGATTGACGGAAAAAACCCGAATTTATCAGGCATCTACTTCTGAATTATACGGAGGTGTTCAGGGCCATGCGCAATCTGAAACTACACCATTCTATCCAAGATCGCCCTATGCCGTAGCGAAATTATATGGCTACTGGATCACTGTTAACTACCGTGAGGCTTATAACATGTATGCCTGCAATGGTATCTTGTTCAACCACGAATCTCCTCTACGGGGCGAAAC
The DNA here is from genome assembly GCF_048594605.1 of Spirosoma sp. Taxonomy (GTDB): domain Bacteria; phylum Bacteroidota; class Bacteroidia; order Cytophagales; family Spirosomataceae; genus Spirosoma. Next base: position 573 of record NZ_JBMDWV010000042.1, on the reverse strand, counting down.
ATTCGTTACCCGGAAAATTACCCGTGCTGTAGCCCGAATCGGTCTTGGTTTACAGGATAAGGTATATCTAGGGAACCTTGATTCGCTACGCGATTGGGGCCATGCTAAAGATTATGTTGAAGCAATGTACTTGATCCTGCAACAGGAAAAACCTGAAGATTTCGTGATTGCCACTGGCGTGACCACCAGTATTCGGGATTTCGTACGGATGGCTTTCGCTGAAATAGGCGTTGAACTTGAATTTTCGGGTGAAGGCTCTTCAGAAAAGGCAGTGGTTACTCGGTCTTCTAATCCAGATTTTCCAATAGAAATTGGAAAGAATGTTGTATGCGTTGACCCCCGTTATTACCGTCCTACAGAAGTAGATTTATTACTTGGCGATCCAACAAAAGCTATGACAAAGTTAAATTGGAAGCCAAAGTACGATCTACTTGCTCTAGTAAAAGACATGGTAAAAGCTGATATTGATCTCTTCCGGCGAGACCAGCTCCTGGTTAAGAGTGGCCACCAGGTATTAAACTACTATGAATAGACTTACTAGCTATTAACATAATAACGGGAGCCAGCGCTGGC
>NZ_JBMDWV010000419.1:0-9010 GCF_048594605.1 Spirosoma sp. | reverse complement strand
TCGATTTTGTTCTTCGGGTCTGGAAGCCATCAACATGGCGGCGGCTTACGTAATGTCCGGCCAGTCAGACGCCATCATTGCCGGCGGCGTAGAGTCCATGTCGCGGGTGGCGATGGGCTCCGACGGAGGGGCTTTGTTCATGAATCCGCAGATTGTAGCTCGTCATCACATTGTGCCGCAGGGCATTTCGGCCGATCTGATCGCTACAAAATATGGTTACTCCCGCCAGGATGTCGATACATTCGCGGCTGAATCGTACCGGCGGGCAATGGAAGCACAGGCTGAAAATCGTTTTCAGAAAACGCTCATGTCCATTAAAGATGAGCTGGGCGTTACGTTGCTCGACCGCGACGAAGGCGTTCGACCCGGTACAACGGTGGAGAGCCTGGGTAAGCTGAAACCCGCCTTTGAATCGATTGGACAAATGGGTTTGGATGCACTCGCGTTGCTCAAATACGCGCAGTTCGACAAAATCAACCACGTCCATCATGCCGGAAATTCCTCGCAAATTGTCGACGGAGCCGCTGGCGTTTTGATAGCCAGCAAAGAGTTTGGTGAAAAAGCCGGATTGAAACCGCGCGCCCGCATCAAAGCGTTTGCCGTAATCGGCTCCGAGCCGACCATTATGCTGACAGGACCTATTCCGGCCACGCGCAAAGTGCTGAAACGAGCGGGTATGACCATTAGTGATATTGACTTGTTTGAAGTAAACGAAGCGTTTGCCGCCGTGCCGCTGCTCTTTATGGACGAACTGAACGTCGATCATAGCCAACTGAATGTCAATGGCGGGTCAATTGCCTTAGGGCATCCACTGGGCGCAACCGGCGCCATTCTATCCGCTACATTGCTTGACGAATTGGAACGTAGCAACAAACAGGTTGGGCTCGTAACCCTTTGCGTTGGGGGCGGCATGGGCATCGCCACCATTTTTGAACGAGTTAATTAAGATGATAAATTACACGGTTGATCAGAATGTAGCGATTATTTCATGGGCGATGACCTCCTCGCCGATGAACGTATTGAACGACGAATCGATACCGCAGTTTGAAGCAGCTTTGGAACGGGCCTATACCGATGAGTCGGTAAAAGGAATCATTATTACATCGGCAAAACCCGAATTTGTAGCCGGCGCTGATCTGAAAATGATTCTGCGGAATAACGATAAAGAGCCGGCCGAAATGCTGAAGGTTTCGGCGGAGTTGAACCGAATTTTCCGGAGCATCGAAACATCGGCAAAACCGACCGTAGCGGCTATCAATGGTACGGCGTTGGGCGGTGGTTACGAGATCTGTCTGGCTTGTCACCAACGTATCGCTTTGAACAATCCCAAAACGATAATCGGACTGGTCGAAGTGACGATTGGTTTATTGCCCGGCGCGGGCGGAACGCAGCGATTACCCCGAATGCTTGGTATTCAGGCCGCATTGCCGCTCATTCTCGAAGGCAAAAAAGTTGGCGTTCAGGAAGCTAAAGCACTCGGCATGGTTGACGACGTTGCCGATACGCCCGACGAGATGCTGGCGAAAGCCCGCGCCTGGATTGACGCGAACCCAAACCCGGTGAAACCCTGGGACGAAGTGGATCGGAAAACGGGCAAGATCGTTGGGAAGGATAATTTCAACGTACCAGGCGGCAATGTGCAGAGTACAACGGGCGCAAAGGCATTTGGCCTGGGAACGGCGATGGTGATGGACAAAACCAAAGGCAACTACCCGGCTCCGATCGAAATTCTGGCGTGTGTGTATGAAGGATTGCAGGTGAATATTGACCGGGCCTTGATGATCGAAGGACGGCATTTTGTGAACGTCGCTACGTCGAAAGTGGCTAAAAATCTGATTCAGACTATGTTTTTGGGACTGAACGAGGCCAACAAAGGCATCAGCCGTCCGAAGGACGTAGCAAAAACCGACGTAACGAAACTCGGCATTTTAGGCGCGGGTATGATGGGCGCGGGCATTGCTTACGTATCGGCGCAGGCGGGTATCAACGTAGTGCTGAAAGACGTGTCACCCGAAGCGGCCGAACGAGGCAAAGCGTATTCGCAGGGATTGCTCCAGAAAGGCGTTGAACGTAGTCAAGTTGATCCGAAACAGGCGGAAGCCATTTTAAGCCGAATCAAGCCGACAACCGACGTAGCAGATTTGCGCGACTGCGATCTGATTATCGAAGCCGTTTTTGAAAACCGGGAACTCAAAGCGCAGGTAACCCGCGAAGCCGAGCCAATGCTGATTTCCAGCGGTATTTTTGCCTCCAATACGTCTACATTACCGATCAGTGGTTTGGCGGAAGCTTCGGCCAAACCCGAAAATTTCATCGGAATTCACTTTTTCTCGCCAGTTGATAAAATGGCGCTGGTGGAAATTATTGTTGGTAAACAAACCTCCGAGTATGCGCTCGCCGTTGCCATCGACTACGTTCGCAAGATTCGGAAAACGCCCATTGTCGTAAACGATTTGCGGGGTTTTTATACGTCGCGCTGCTTCACTACGTATACAGCCGAGGGGATGGAATTGCTGAAAGAGGGCGTTAATCCGGTGTTGATCGAAAACGCGGGGAAAGCTGCCGGAATGCCCGTTGGTCCGCTGGCCGTGACAGATGAAGTCGCGCTGGATTTGGTGTATAAAATTTCAGCTCAGGGCGTTCAGGATGGCGCTATTTCTGAGAATGATACCAGTTATCAGATCGCAAAGCAGTTTGTCGAGTTAGGGCGGTTGGGTAAGAAAGCAAAAGCCGGGTTTTACGACTATCCCGCCGACGCGCCCAAACACCTTTGGTCGGGTTTGCAGGAGCTATTTCCACTGGCCGACTCTCAGCCAACGCTCGACGAAGTAAAAACGCGACTGTTGTATCGACAGGCGATCGAAGCGGTACGTTGTTTCGAGGAGAACGTAGTGCGCACAAAACTTGACGCTGATCTGGGGTCGATTCTGGGTTGGGGTTTTCCAGCCTACACGGGTGGCGCTTTATCGTTCGTCGATTTTGTGGGCAACGCTACGTTCATAGCCACCTGCGACCGACTAGCCGATACATACGGCGAACGCTTCCGTCCCACGCAAAAATTGCGGGAACAAATTGAGGTGGAGTAAATCTTATATACTTATTTCATTAAATAGTATATCTGTGTATGTATAACCGCTCTTATTATGAGGGTTGGCTATTGGAGCTGGAGGCTCTTGAGTTGAAAGTAGCAGGTATTCTATTATCTATCGACATTGAGTTGTACGAAATTTAGAAAGCTATTTATTCGCTCAGGGAAGCAGGTGAAGGTGAAGATTTCTTGCTAGGTAGCCTAATGCTAAGTCAAATAAATCTTAAGAATGCTGTTGAACGTTATCGTGACGAACTAGCTGAAATTACTTTAGATATTTCGCACTGTCGGTTTATGATTGACCAATTAAAAAAATAACGTATGACTCCCGACGATAAAGAAAAGTATATTGATGAGATCAAAAATCGGGCTCATGAGTCGGTTGGGCGTGCTGATAAATTACTGTCGGAATTAGCCGTTAAATCTGCTAAACTCCGAACGGGGGTAAAAACGGTACGCAATAGTTTAACAGAGCAATTGGCCAACCGGACAGATTAATTCGCCGGCTTTATAAACGACGCTACGTTCTCTTTGGTGACGAGTTGAAACGGGATTAACGTAGCGGGTTCAACGGTTTGGCCTTTGGCGAGTTTGACCGCTGTTTCGATGGCTTTGGCGCCTTGCTGTTGGGCATTCTGAAACACCGTAGCGTCGAGTTCGCCTTTTTGTACGGCTTGCAGTGCATCAGGAATCGCGTCGATACTCACCACGATTACTTTGTTTTTTAGTCCGGCCGCCGATAAAGCTTTCACGGCGCCCATGCCCATTTCGTCATTTTGCGCGAAAACAGCGTTGATCTGCGAACCGTACGACTGAATCCAATTTTCCATCAACGACATGGCTTTGGCGCGGTCCCACTCGGCGGTTTGCTGCGCTATTATCTTCAAACCCGGATAGTTTTTTAAGATTTCTTTAGCGCCCTGTTCTCGTTTCAGTTGGGCGGCTTGCCCCATGTAGCCCTGCATCATCAGAATATTGCCTTTTCCGCCTAACTTATCAGCAAGGAATTTTAGCGCAATTTTGGCCGATTCTACGTCGTCGGAACCAACAAAGGCCGATGGTTTCGCACTGGTTTCGGAGTTGACGTTAATAATCGGAATTTTGGCGGCCAGCGCTTTGGCAATGGCGGGCGAACTGGCTTCCACCTCGCATGGGTTCATAATAATGACGTCTACTTTTTGGGCGATGAAGCTTTCCACCTGCTCAATCTGTTTCAGCGCCGACCGTTCGGCATCAACCGTGATCAGTTCAATGCCTAATTCCTTCGCCTTTTTCTCCATTTCGTCGTGCACATTAACGATGAATTCATTCTGCATACTGAGCATCGTAGCGCCAACAACGATTTCCTGCCCGTTGCCCGACTGGGTTTTGTCGGATGATGAACAAGCTGTTAGAAGCAATAAGGTCAGAGAAGGGAGTAAGAGTCGACGTAGTGATTTCATACGGAATAGTAAGTGGGTGATGCCGAAGCTTCGGCAGGATAATAAATGCAATTAGTTAGTTCTTTTTATGTTGCCAGCTATCGAGCACCACAGCGCCAATGATGATAATGCCCATCACAACCTGCTGATAATAAGACGTTACGTTCAGCAAATCCAGGCCATTACTGATTACGCCAATCAGCAATGCGCCGATTAAAGCGCCTGCCATCGTTCCGGTTCCGCCCGACGTACTGGTGCCACCGATAATGGCTGCTGCAATTGCATCCAGCTCAAAACCGGCCCCAGCGTTCGGTTGGCCCGTTGTGATGCGAGACGTCAATAAAATCCCCGCTAAACCAGCCAGTCCACCGCAAAGCGTATAAACCACCATCTTGATTTTGTTCAGCGGAATGCCCGATGCTCTGGCAGCCTGCTCGTTACCACCAATGGCGTACATATACCGGCCTATAATTGTTTTGTTCAGCAGAATGGCGCAGAGCGCAAACAGGATGATCAGGATGAAAATAGGCATTGGAATCCCCAGAAGCTGACCACCGCCAATAAAATTAAATGAATCGGACAGGTTCGAAATGGGTCGGCCTTTGCTCAGAATCAGCGCTACCCCCCGCCCGATAGTCATAGTCCCCAACGTAACAATAAAAGGAGGTACGTTGCTCCGAGTGATGACAAACCCGTTGAAAGCGCCCATTGCCAGGCCAGTCAGCAAACCCATCAGAACAGGAACAAGGACCGGATACGTATCGGGATGGGCAAACGAAGCGGCTACAACCCCCGCAACGGCTACCATCGACCCCAGCGAAAGATCAATGCCGCCCGTAATGATAACAAACGTAACGCCAAAGGCCAGCAGTGCATTGATGGATACCTGCGTGACAATAATTATCAGGTTCGACCAGCTCAGAAAGTTGCGCGTTGTGAGCGAAAGAACCAGACAGATCAGGCCAAAAGCCACAAAAATTCCATACTGACCGAGGCCCTTAAAGCGCGTTTTCTTCGGTGAATTTTCGATCAGATCGGGGTACGTATTGCTTGGCGTATTCATGAATAAGGCGGGTTGTATTAAGTAGGCATGGCGTAGCGTAGAACCGTTTCCTGAGTGGCTTCTTCTTTGGTCAGCAGAGCGGTTTGCTTGCCTTTTTCCAGAACCAGAATTCGGTCGCTAAGGCCAAGCAGTTCGGGCAGTTCAGACGAAATGACGATGACCGCTACGCCGTCGGTGGCCAACTGCCGGATCAGTTTATAGATTTCAAATTTGGCCCCTACGTCGATGCCGCGCGTGGGTTCATCAAGGATAATGAGCGAGGGCGATGCCAGAAGTACTTTGCCAATGACTACTTTCTGCTGATTTCCACCGCTTAACTGCGCGATCTTCTGCTCAGGGCCAGCGGTTTTGATACGTAGCTGCTGAATCATTCTGTGGGCAGAATCCGTTTCACGTTTCGCGTCGATGAACGTACCGTTCGCGTGGGCGGGCAGACTGGCTAACGTAAGGTTTTGCTTGATGGAAAGTTCAGGTACAAATCCCCAGCCTTTCCGGTCTTCGCTCACGTAGCCAATACCGCTATGGATCGCCTGCTGTGGAGACGTAATTCTGATACGTTGACCTTTGACATAAATCTCTCCCGAATCCGGCTGATCCAGTCCGAAAATAACCCGAGCCAGTTCAGTACGTCCAGCGCCCATCAGCCCACCGATGCCGAGAATTTCGCCTTCGTGAACCGTAAAGCTGATATTCGAAAATGCATCCTGACGGGTAAGGTTTTCGATACGTAGTACTTCATTGCCAGATTCAGCAGAAACGTCGGGAAAGAGGTTGTTAATCTCGCGCCCAACCATCAGATTGATCAACGAGTGTGTATCCAGTTCGTGGGACGGATATGTTCCGATGTAGGTTCCATCCCGTAGTACCGTGATCGAATCGGCAAGCTGACGAATCTCATCCATCTTATGAGAGATGTAAACGATCGCTACGCCTTTTTTCTTCAGCTCATCAATCAGTGAAAACAGTACGTCGACTTCTTTGTGAGACAGCGCCGAGGTCGGCTCATCCATAATCAGCACCTGGGCGTTGTTTGATATCGCTTTGGCAATCTCAACCATCTGCTGGGCAGCCACGCTCAGATCTTTCATTTTAGCCCGGGCATTGATTGACGCGCCCATGTGCGCCAGTAACTCCTCCGCTTGCTGATTGCTACGTTGCTCATCAACCCAGCCAAACCAGTTTCGGGGTTCGCGACCCAGGAAAATATTCTGCGCGACGGTCAACTCGGGAACGGCCAGTATCTCCTGATGAATCATCGAAATACCACTACGTTGCGCATCCCGAACCGTTTTGTTGTCAAGCGGTATGTTATTGAGAAGAATCTCGCCTGAGTCTGATGATTCAAGACCGGACAAAATTTTCATAAACGTCGATTTACCTGCACCGTTTTCGCCCATAAGTGCGTGAACTTCACCTCTTCGCAGGTTTAGCTGAACGTTGTTCAACGCCCTTATACCGCCAAAGGTTTTGGTTAGATCACGTACCTGAAGAATATAATCCTGATTGGCGGTCATAGGCAACGACTTATCATACTCCCAAAGCAGAAAAAGCCCGAAACCTCCTCAGATTGCGCTAAATCAGGCGGAAACTCATGCGATGGTATTTGGTCGGACCGAATTGCCGGATGGCTTCGCGATGGATAGGAGTAGGGTACCCCACATTTTGCGCCCAGCCATAAGCTGGGTATTCAAGGCCCAGTTGTTCCATCAGCTTATCACGATACGTTTTAGCCAATACCGAAGCCGCTGCAATGGACAGATAATGAGCGTCGCCCTTCACGATACAAGTATGCGGAATCATCGGGTAGGGGACGAACCGGTTTCCGTCTATCAATAAATGCTCTGGTTTAACACCTAGAGAATCGACAGCACGATGCATAGCCAGAAAGCTAGCTTTCAGTATATTAATGCGATCGATATCTTCGTGCGACACTTCGGCTACGGCCCAGGCCAACGCATCGCGTTCAATGTCGATACGTAGCGTTTCGCGTTGTAGGCGCGAGAGTTGCTTGGAATCATTCAGAATCGGGTGCGTATAATCTTTTGGCAGAATAACGGCAGCGGCCACAACGGGACCAGCCAGACATCCGCGCCCAACTTCGTCCAGTCCGGCCTCAATAAAATTCGCGTTGTAATAAGAACGTAGCATAGTATATTGAGTACAGGAGCCTAATCTTCCAGTACGTTACCGAAAATCGTGTTTTTAAGAAATAAAGCAAAAAGTAGGCAACAGATGCCCCAATACAGATAAATTCGGTAATAATCCTGCACATCTTCGTAAATCCGAACGCGAATCGGGGCTTTCTCCAGCTTACTGATCTGCGCAAATACCGCCTGTAGTCGTCGGGTATCTGTCGCCCGGAAGAAACTGCCATTCCCAATAGTTGCGATCGTTTTCAGAATTCCCTCATCAACAGTTGTGGCTTTGGATGACGCCGTTACGGCCCGGCCAACGGCAATGGTATAGAGCCGGATATTGAACTGTTTGGCTAGTCGGGCAGCCGTAACAGGATCGAGGTTACCAGCCGTATTGTCGCCGTCGCTGAGCAGGATAATAATTTTACTGTGATTCCATTCGGCTGCCTGCTGCTGAGTCGTATCGGGAGACGCTAAAGAACGATCGCGCATTCGGTTGATGCACCGGGCGAGTGCATCGCCAATCGCTGTGCCGGAGGTACGTATCATCTGGGCATGCAGATCGTTAAGATATTGCTTTAATAAACCGTAATCGGTAGTAAGCGGGCAGAGCGAAAAAGCTTCTCCTGCAAAAATGACCAGACCAATACGATCGTTCTGCCGACCGTTTACGAATGTTTGTGCTACGCGTCGAGCCGCAGCCAGACGTGAAGGGGGCAGGTCGGTTTCGGTCATTGATTCCGACACATCTATTGCCAGCATAATGTCAATGCCTTCAGATTGCTCGTCGCGTTGCTCGCGTATAATTTGTGGGCGAGCCAGCGCAATCAGAAGCAGACTAATTCCCAGGAAAACGCTGACTGGCAGGGCATAACGTAGTAAACTAAGCAGAGACTGGGTCGTTTGTACACGTATTTCCTGACGACGTGTGCGGGACGTAGTGATTGGACTAACTGATAGATTTAAACGCTGCTGCGCATTTCGGTGCAGATACTGCCGCAAGAAGAAGAGCAGTATAATAACCGGAATAAGCAATAAGGCTAACGGGTTGGCGATCTGAAATTGTTGCCATTGTGCCGGACTAAACCAATGCAGCGAATACCAGGGTTCCATTTGCTCAGGATAAAAAAGACGTCTTTGTGGAATCTGGCTGCTGATCCGTTTCCGGCCTAACTGCGCCTAATAATCGAGCCCGGCTCCGGTGATAGCTCTGCGTAGCAACATCACGTAGCGCCCACAAGGCGGTTTGCGATGAGGTAGAGAACGTACCACCATAAATCATCCGATCGGCTTCACGCAGCGC
>NZ_JBMDWV010000418.1:0-11519 GCF_048594605.1 Spirosoma sp. | reverse complement strand
TCACACCTTCGTAATTGTCGATATATACCACTAATCGAACTCGTGTCTGACTACCACTTACATTTTTAGCGGCTACAATCCGAACACGATGGCGATTTCCGTCGAAAAAGTTAACTGGATGGATTTGGGGCTGGGCACTTGAATTAACCAGCTCAATTTGGGTTCGGCCACTATTAGTTGAGAATCGAATAAAACTCTGGGTGCCAATCGTTTGAGTATCCAATACGTCAATATCAAAGAGAGGAAAGCACGGACTGGGTGCATTAACGGCCAGAACAATTTCGGTCTCATAGCCTTCTCGGTTGAGGTAGGCATCATTCCAGCGAATAATGCCTTTGCTGCTTAGTGCGACGTTTGAACCGTTAACTGCGGCTCCTGAACTCAGCGTGAACTCGTTACGGTACTGGCTGAAATTCGACACCGACAGCGTATTTTTTGCATTTGAAACAATTTCATTCTGTTTGGCTCGCTCAGCAAAGGCTTGATTGCCTGTCAGCGCTACGTCAACAATACATCCCTCCAGTGCATCGGGGTCCGTAACACCTGCCTGCCGACAGACTTGCTCGGCGGCAGTACGTTGTGAAGTAGTCAGTTGAACTTCAGAACGAGGAAAATTTTTATCGGTATAGAAATCTGTGTTTTTACCGGCGTCATAGACAAACAACGACTGACTCTGCACAACTCGCCAGTTATCCGCAAAAGCGGGATACAGATCCTGATATCGATTAGCAATTGTTTTACCGTCAGCTTGTACAAGATCGTTCGACGGGTTGCCATCGTAATTTCCAAACAAGCCTACTAATTTGCCTTTCCGATTTTTGGCTGGTGTGATAAAATAATCCAGGTCACTGGTCAGCAGTTTGACCTCCACCCGGTCGCCGTTGCTGTTGGAAATCGACAGCCGTCCGTTGTTATTCTGAATTGATCCACCACCGGTGAGTGTATATTCGGTAAAGGTGAGCGGCACAGTCTGATTGTTTACGAACAACCGGCTCGGACCTGGGTAGATGCAAATTCGGTTGTTACCCATTTGCATCGCTACGCCCGTATTAACCGATACCTGCGTACTGTTCGGGTAAGGAGCCTGCCGTACCTGAACCAAAAAATTATCAGTTATGGACCTGGCCGCTACAAATTCACCGACGGCCATAAAGTCATACCGGCCCCGGTCGAAGGTAGTCATGTGCGGGTCGGCCGTACTAACGGACGTAGATGCTTCTTCAACTTCGTTGGGAATATTTATAGGAACGCTTGTACTATCTTTCGGACATAATTTATTTGCTGGATCACCTGTCCATTTAAACAAATCGGCTTCAAGGCTTGCAGACGCTGAAGGATTCGCTTCAATATCAAATAATTTTGCAGTGAGGCCCAATTTTTCTTTTAAGCCGATGTAGGAACGCACAGATAAACCATCGGGTTGTTGACATACCCCCTCAATGCCAAGATAGCCCTCTAGACCTAAGCCTATGGATAATCGTAAATCTTGTTGATCGCGACAATCGACCGGAAAAAACTGATAGAAATAGCCTTCAATGGTTCCCTCAACACCAACTTCTGCTTTTCCTTTGATTTCTGCGTTTAACCTACGGCCTGTTGGTTTGTCGTTGTTCGTTGTAGAGTCTGACCAGGTGTTACCATCATAAGAAATTCTATATGAGGCTGTGTTATCAATTTCTATAGTCTCTCGACTTGTTTTTCCTGACAAGGCCAATTTACCCTTTAAATCGAGCCGAGCCACTGGTCTGATCCAGACGGGTAATGGACCTAATTTGATAGGTACACGAGTTAAATTTTGACAAACAATGTTTTTGCTATCACTGTAAGCCACAGTTCCTTCGACATCGATTAATGCTTTCTGGTTTTTCGTCAAAAATGTCTCAATTCGAATACGCTTCCAGATACCATCCACCATAACCATTTGAAACTCGGTTTTCAAGTCATAATTAACCTCTCCATTGACAGTGCCAGTCACCTCTACAGATGTATTATCTGTTAACTGTCTCTTTACCGGAAATTCAAACCCACCCGTCCCTTTAACGCTTGCCCAATTAAGTGTAAATTCGGTGTCCATATTTAAAAACAAGTCGAGGAATGAAGGGCGTGTATAACTGATTCTAATGTTTGTGTTCTCCTGAATTACGTTGGTAATTTTTGCCCAAAATCCATTAGGAGCAACTGATGATGGGTATCCAATCAACACATCCCCCCCTTTTAGCTGAGACACCTGTAGAAAAGCAGCAACTCGGCCACCCCGCACAGTCGGGTTTTGTCTGAACAAGAGTTGATCCCGAGATAAACTAATGAGTTGATCGCTGTATATACTATCCAATACATAAACATTGTCGCGCACTTCCACTTTCCCAGGTATGGGTGGTTTTGGTGCTTCCAATTCTATTGCTCTACGGCAAGAAGTCAGCTCAAAATTTAGTGCCAGCAATAAACCAAGCGACAGAAACCGAAACACATTTGCTTTCATGTGGGTGTGGAATTAGTTACTGAAGGTGTATGAATTGCCCTGTTTCCGAACCGTTACAACGTCTTTTCTTCTTACTGTTGAAGTCAGTAGGCTCGTATAAGCTTTCACCGTTCGCGCAGCATTGACGGTTACGTAAAAGTTGGTATTGACGCGGCCACTGTAATACTCTACCCAGATTTTGTAGTTTCCGTCCGGTAGCTCGTTACGCCAGAAAATGTTTTCAGGCCCAAACCCATTCGTATCGTCGCGATCCAGTTCACCCCCGGTTGATGAGCGTTTGCGGGAGTAATAAATCTCTTCACCATTAGGGTCGAGTACGTGCAGATCGACATCGGTACTATTTGTGTCCCAGGTCAGGTTGATCTGCAGATCGCCGGTACCCAATTGAAGCACCTGCACACACTGGTTGGTTACCCCACTGACCCGACCGCTTTGGTCATATGCCCAGACGTTGACGCAGAATTGCCCGTCTTTTGTATTCGCAGGCAATTGAATCGGAATCAACGCCACGTTAGGGTTACCACCCGACGCGACTGGCACATTGAAGTAGGCATCGGCTCCCACAATCTGTACGTAATACCCCCCCAATGAAGTTGTGCCGGTAGGTACCTGAAAAGCCAGGGCCGCTATGCCACCATTGCTGGCTGTTACGACCCCACCGTTGGCACCTGAAATTTGGGGAGCCTGGCTACCGCCCGTCGAAGCAGGAGTTGCACCAGTTACCCGCGTTGTTCCTGTAGGCATAATAACGTAGCGGGTCAATTGATTCGGGTCGTTCGGGTCGACAATGGGTACGACTCCGCCGATGTCTACTTTGCGTTCGCAACTCCCCAGAAGGGCGCAGGCCAGAAGCAGAAAAAAGAATCGGTTTAACATAAACTTGTGTGGCTGGATGTCAGAAAACAGATGAGTCAGTGCGTGCGGGGACGAAAGCCGATGCCCAGGCGCAAGCCAGCGTAGTGCAGCGGTTCAGTAGCTACGCCGAAGTTGGTATTCGGGGTCATTTGGTATTGTGCAGCGATATCGACCAGAATACTCTTCTTCCCAAGTTCAAACCCAAGGGCACCACCGAATGTGGGCATAAACTTCTTGGTTTCAGACTGTAAGGTCCCTTCGGGATGTGCTTCTGAATTCTGGCTGGTCAGCGTCAGGAATTGCCCGCCACCCATGGGTTGCAGATAAACCGCCGGAAGCATGTAGAGTCGAAAGCCTACCTGCGCCAGTATCCGTTTCAGCGACTGGTCGTTTGTAAAAACGACCTCGCCATCGTCAGTTCTGTACCGACGCTGCACAGCCCACTGTCCATACCCCCCTTGTAGCGTAAGCGCAAACCGGGCCGTCAGGAAGTAGTTAAGCATTAGTCCGCCACCAAATCCCTGTAAAATGCCAATACCCTGCTCAGGATTTACCCACGTTTTCGACATTGATTCCAGAGCATATAAGCCTTCAGCATATACTACGGCACCTAATTTTCCGGTTTTCCATGAGGTAACGTAACGATTTGAGTTCGCGGCTGGTGAGGAATTTTCCGTTACGGGTGTTGGAGTCGGAGTGGTAGAAACCATTTGACTTTTAGGCGTGTAGATTTCACCGTAGAGTTCCTTTACACCATCAATAGATATAACCTGCATCTCTATACGTCGGTTCAGCGATTGGGTGCGGGACACTTCTTCCGACTCACCCCTGCCTTCTACCGTAAGCTTCTGACCATCGAGGCCGTTGGCTACCAGAAAATTACGTAGTGCAACAGCCCTTCGGTCGGATAATTCCTTATTCGTAATAGCTTTCCCAAGTGTATCGGTGTGAATCGCTATGCTATACTGATTGGCAGGTTTCGTTTTCAGCAACGCTGCCAGCGCAAGTGCCTGTCGGCGGCCTTCCGTTGTAAGGGTCGTCTTCCCATTCAGAAAGGTCAGATCGTATTTAATCGCTTTTGTGTGTAGCAATGTTACGTACTGATCGCGTCGCAGCGCTTTCTCAAAATCAGCGAAGGCTACGGTTCGCATCTGGTCGCGTTCCGAAGCGGGTACTACCAGCAGCCTCCGCGAATCGGCATAAACCAGTTCGCGCAAACTTAGCGTTGGTAATGAATCGAGCCGGTTTGTGCTAAGATTGGTATACCGAACATGCTGACTCGTTACCGATTCGATTCGGCAGGAGATTGATATGCTGTCCGTCGTCAGGATACGGTCCTGACCACAAACCACTTGGCACAGTGTAAGGCTAAAGAGGAAAATAATAAGTAGACGCATAATAAGAAGGGAATGAAATTATGCCAGATGAGGGGTATACAATCATACATGTTTGATACGACTGCGTAATTGGGAAATTACTACCTCTAGTGTATCCGTGGTAGCTATCGACGGTCCTGTTGGTCATCGCTCACCAAAAAAATAACTGATTGACAAACCAATCGTGCTGTTTTTGACTGATACTCTCGAGCCAGGAACAACGTTGGCTAATCCGGTATTATAGAACAGGTTGATGCCCAGGTTTTTGTCCGTCAGTTCATAGCCGCCCAGCAACCGAAGTCCCGCATCAAAACCTTTTATATCGTCGCCAACGGCAATAGGGTCTCCATCTTCATCTTTCCCCCCAAGTAAAAATCCCAGATAAGGCCCAATACCGCCTACCAGCTTTCCTGAACCAATCTCGTACTTGTAAATTCCTTGAATAGGCAGTTCAAGATAAGTCAGGCTCAGTTTATAAAGATCACCACCGTCATTTTCGGTACCTCCCTTAAAACTGAGTAGCAATTCAGGCCGGATAAAAATGTTGTCATTAATGGCGTACTCAGCAACGCCACCCACATGAGCGCCGAATATACTACCAGTGCTGATACTCCGGCCTAAAGCGCTTGCGTGCATCTTAGACGACTGTAAGCCCCCTGTTATACCAAAGCGAAGCTGCGCGTAAGTCGTTACGTGCATACAAATCATTAGTGCGGTTAGAAGCAGTAGTTTTTTCATTGGATTGATTGGTTGTGGTTGAAAAATGAAGTTATCGCGTGTAGCGGGGTTTTACCTTCCAGATGTTATAATTTTTATCTGCATTAGAATAGAAATATACCGTACCGTCGGGCCCGAAACAGGGGTCTCCTTCGTCCGTATCGCCCTGCGTAAGCTGAATCAGGTCCGTCCCATCAATCTTCATGACGTAGAGGTGATGGTTCCGCTTTTTAGGATTTTCTCGGTTGCTCACAAAAGCAATGTATTTGCCGTCTGTCGAAAACGCACCGTCTTTGTTGTTGTAATCGCCATTGGTAAGCTGGGCTTTTTGTCCCGTTTTCAGGTCCATCGTAAATACCTGCACCACCTTCCCAACCCGGGCATTATAAATAATTTTCGTGTTATCGCTGGGATTTAGAGTTATGTGGCCGCCTTCGGTTAGGACAGTGAAATTCCCGCCTTTTGCATCCATCGAGCAGATCATCCGCGTTCCACTCATCAGGGTGGTGAAGTATATTTTATTCATATCCCGTGTGATAACTGGTTCGGCATCATCTTCGCCCATTTCGCCCTGCGAAATGTAGTTTAAACCGACTCCGGCCAAACTGGACCGAACGATGACTGACCGAACCGGCTTTACGTAAGCGAAAAGGATTCCTGACCCATCCGCCATCCAGGTTGGGTAGGCAGCATCCGTAACGAGCGGGTTGGTAACCGGTGAACCAATTACTTTCTTGATTATACGGAGCTTTTTATCCGTTTTGGTTGTAAGTGTACCTGTTTCCGAAAGTGTGAAATAGGTAGTTTTCTCTAATCCGTTGTACAGAATGTATTTACCATCGGGGCTGATACGCGGGCAAAATTCCTGCCCGGCATCGGTCGTTTCTCGGATCAGGCCTTCGGCGTTACCCGTGGGAGACATTACCATCGATGATTTCTGGGCTTGTACGGCTCCGGTTACTAAACCGAACGTAGCGTAAAGAACGATTTGTCTGATGTTCATCGTCAATTGAATCAAATACGGTGTGAGAACTGAATCAAGCTACCGATAATCGGTAGACTTTTAATGGTGTGTAAAAGCGGAAAGCATCTTTAATAACAGATAATCAATTCATTTTCAGGCTCGCTTTACTCTCCTCCAAACTGGTGACTTCGAATTGAGCTGTTGGATTTTTACCAAGTGTATCAACCAGTTCATCCGTCGAGCCGAGGTGTTCAATATGCAACGTACCATCAGCACTTCCCTTCAGCGATTTTTGAACGCTCTTCACCTTCGGGTTTTTCTTTAAAAGCTCGGCTAACACCGAAAGCTTGGCATAAGTTGTGTTCGTGACAGCGATGTCTGTTACGTTGGCGGCTGGCACAGATGCAGCAGGAGCCGCAGTACGTACAGCCGTTTTCACGCCCCCGCCTACACTCGCGAACTGCATATTCATGGCACATAGCCGTTCGAGTAGATACTGCGTCATATTTTCGGACGCTGTACGAATGGCGATTTTATTCGCAACCGCTTCTGAGACGTCAAGGCCACCGCCCGCTATAGCGTTGCTGGCCAGAATTGAGCCATCTTCAGTAGCAATGGCCCGAATTTCGAGTCTGGCACGGCACGATACCATGCCGCCCTGCGAATTGGTACGTTCTGAAATTGTCTGCCCGGTAATAATGATATTAGCCCCCATTTTGAGGCCTAGTGAGGCCATAGCTGCCAAATCAGCCGATGAGTCGGCGATTTGTCTCATCTTCCCGTATATTTTCGGATCAACGACACGAAAACCCGCTTCCACAAATTGCCGGATCAGTTCAGTTTCGGTAGCCGATTGCTCGATAATTACGGGTTTAAAAACCGCTGATGATCCTGTTTGCCGGCTGGTCATCTCTTCAGACTTCTTCGGTTCCTCCCGACGACGGCCAAAAATGCCTTGTACGATGTCGCGGGTTACGCCGATATTAGCTTCCCGCTCCTTCAGTTCTATCTCGCGTTCACGTCGGTTCAGATCGGTCGTTGTGTTGTCGCGGGCCGTACCGGCGGTCGTTGCTTCTGTTACCAGAATAATCACTTTTGGCGAACCATTACGTAGCATCTGGCAATTTTGGGCCGTATATCGTTTAATTTCTTTCAGCTTCATGGGTTCGGGCATCTCAATCTGGTCTTTTGCATCGACCATAACTTCAACGGCTCTGATGATAGCCTTCTGTACGGCATCCTGCACGGCCCGATTTTCCGTCGAGCCACCAATTTTCAGTCCGTTAGCGCCACCCAGATTCATTCCACGAAAACCAGACGAATTACCTTTCATGTTAATATCTCGGCTAAAGAGCAGTTCGCTCGTTTGCGGATTTAGTAATTTGAGGGTAAAGCCAAGGGTTGCGGTGTTTCCGCCAAAATTGAAGGCACCAACCTGTGTGGACTTATTACCTTCAGAGAAGTCGGTTACTTCGCCCGTCACGACCAACTGCGCTCCGACCATCTTACCGGCTGCGGGGCCGGAACCATCCGTAAAGCCATCCTGTGCAAACGCCATTTCGCCTGTTGCATCACCTGCGTTACGATTCATTTCCATGACCCGAAAGCAGTTTGTCTGCTGAATGGCCGAGGTTAGCATCGTTGCCAATTCATCGCCGAATGTCGAATTAGCCTGTGCCGATTTGGTCGACACACTAAAACGGGCTACTTTAACAACTACGCGCTTGTCACGGGCGAGTCCTTTGCATTTTTCAGCCACTTTCTCGAGCGTAATCTCAGGGGTTTTCTGAGCAAATACTTGCCTCGGTACTGCCAGCAGGCTAATCCAGAGCAAAAAAGCAATGAGTTGGTAATGATAAAGTTTCATAAGCAGTATAGAAGATGATAAGCGGACGTATTATTCTTAGGCCTGCCATAGAGCGTGGACCTATACGGCAAAATTGCTGTGTTTGACCACCCCATGAAATGGCATCCGATATGATTTTAATAGTAATTTCACTAGTCGAAACCTGGTAAATTTGCTACCTGATACTAGCAGATTAGTAAGCATAAATCGCAGCGCCTACTATTTTGCAATAGTTTCCTACACTCGATACTTGCAATGCCCAATATACGCACCATGAACTGGTACTGCCATGTGTCGAATTATCAATAAAATATTAATTTACAGCGCCTTATGGCTCATATTTGGCTGTAATAACGGGTTGGCTCAAATTAGCCTGACCGACTCTCTGACTCGCTATGTGATTGGCCCATACGTGGATATTCTGGACGATCCGACTCACCAGCTTCGTACCTTGAGCCAGGTAATGCAGGAGCCTTATCGCTCTCAGTTTATACGAAATATTCAGGAAATACCTAATCGGGGCTACTCAACCCATGATTACTGGGTACGTTTCGATCTCATAAATCAAACCCTTACCGACCGGGCGTGGCTTTTGGAAATTGGATTCGGCAATTTTTCGGAGATCGACCTATTTTTCATCTCGAAACAGACGGGTAAAGTTATTCATAAGCAGGGGGGGGAGTTATTAGGGCACCGAAGCCGGGAAATTTCTTACAACACCTACGTTTTCTATATGCCCAGCCATCCGGGCGATCAGCAAACGGTGTTTATTCGGCTCTCATCGACGTTTGGTCAGGCTACCTTTCCGCTTTATATCTGGCGCGAAGATGCGTTTGTTCAACCTGCGCAGGTTTCTGGTTTGCTATGGGGAATTTATTACGGCATTTTATTATCCGTTTTTCTGTATCACCTCAGTTTACTACTGCTTATCCGGGAACGCAGTCATATACAGCTATTAACCTTATATCTGGGCGCTTATATACTATGGGAGCTATCGCGCGGCTACTGCCTGGGTGTACGCTTCCTTTGGTCGGGTAATACCTGGCTTACCAATTACTCACTACCTACATTTTTCACCCTGATGATCAGCAGTTTTCTGCTTTTTTACAGTGCGGTTCTTGATCTAAAGCGAATAGCGCCCCGACTCAATACCATTCTGTATGGGCTGATTGGCTTTAGTGTAGCCGGCTGGCTACTTACCTTAATGAATATACAGGACCTATCCAGAAACCTGATCATTACACTGGTCGGCTCAGTAAATGGTTTATTTATCTGTTTCCTCGGTGCTTACTCCTGGCAATTAGGCTACCGGCCCGCCCGCTATTACTGGGCTGCCGCCGTTGTCCTTGTGGTGGGCGGGTTCATTCATTCCCTGAATCGGGCTGGGTTTATACCCGGAGACGATTTTTTCGTGCATTACACGCTCAATCTTGGCTCCGTGCTGGAATTTATTTTTCTGACCATTGGCTTAGCTGATACCATGCGTTTAGAGAAAAAACAAAAGGCGCAGCTTCAGCAGGAGATGGTACACAAGGTAAATGCTGCCGAGTTACGCGGCCTCACCGAAGAACGGGAGCGGGTTTCGTCAGAAATTCATGATAATGTCGGGAATTCATTACTCACCCTGCGGCAATCGCTGCGAGGATTACAGAGCGAAGCCGGAATCACCCTGACGTATGAAAAGCTCGAACGTATGGTGCAGGAAACGTATGACGAAGTTCGTAAGATTGTAAATAACCTGCTGCCCGATGAATTTCAGCAAAAGGGCATTTCGGTAGCCTTACAGGAACTGATTCATACCCTGAATCAATCCGGTCAGGCCCAGTTTTATCTACTACTATCCGGTGTTGAAGACAGCCTGAAACCCAGCACTCAATTTCAGCTTTACCTGGTGATTGTGGAGTTGATTAATAACACTATCAAACACGCCGAAGCGACCGAAGCCAGTATTCGGTTTGCAGCGGTTAACCGCATTCTGACCATCAGTATTCGGGATAATGGCATTGGGCTGACTCTCTTATCCAAGCTGGAAGGTGGACGAGGCTGGACAAACATTCGGAATCGGCTCGAACGTATTGGTGGAAGTATTCATCTCGATACGCTAAACGAGAAAGGAACCAGTATCATAGTTCATGTTCCACTCACAGAAGATTCCGATCAATCAGCCCGTATTTGAAGGCAAAATGCGTGATACCCACGCTGGAACGAACCCCTAATTTTTGCATCAAATTAGTCCGGTGCGAGTTAATCGTCGATTCGCTAAGCGACAATTTCTCGGCAATTTTGGCAATCGGTGTATCATAGGCGATTAAGGTCATAACTTCCAGTTCGCGGGGCGTTAAGCTTTTTAGCGCTTCAGGCTGTTCATCTTTTTGAGCCGCAGATGCCGGTAGTCGTACCAGAATATGAACAAGTTCGGGGCTATAGTAGATTTTGTTGGCCTGGATGATTCGTATGGCCTTATAGACCTCATCAGCGTCGTATCGCTTGAGTATATAGCCTTCTGCCCCCGCCAGAACAGCCTCCCGAACCTCACTGCTTTTTTCGACCATGGTGTAAAAAATCACCCGGATATAGGGATAGTTCTGTTTGACGTGGAATAGTAAATCAATGCCACTCCGCTCGCCCTCAAGGTGCATATCGCTGATGATGACATCCACATTCTGCTTCTGTAATAACTGCATTGTTTCGGTCAGACTATAGGCTTTCCCCACTACATCAATGTCATCTTTATCGTGGAGATAATGAGCAATACCATTCACAATCAGTGGATGATCATCAAGAATTAAAACGTTTGTCATAGAGGAAGTTGAAACAGGAGTAGACAGGTAAGACGTTCGGCAATGACGAATAGCGGCAAATTAATATAAATAGCCAGTAACAGACTACAAACACAGGGTGAGTTACCATTGAGGCTTCTATCAGCTCGTCTATTTATCGAATTGATAAGCTAAAACCGAATTTCTGCTGATTCTGAAACCGATTTTAGCTTATCAAATATAAAACTTGTCTAATATAGGGCTTACGGTTGTCCTGATTTAGAGCAACTTATTAATTATTCGGTACTGAATCGGACGTAGTTGGGCGAGGCTTACTATCAGGTGTGCTGGGCCGATTTTTTCTCTTCCAAAGCATCCGAATCAGCCGACTGAAGGCATTTCCTACGGTACCAAACCAAGAAGCATAATAAAGCCATCCATATTTTGACTTCCCAAAGAAGTTCATTTCACCCTCATAGAATAGATGATCCAGTACTTCCATTTGAGCATCTGCCAGTTTAGG
>NZ_JBMDWV010000417.1:0-42054 GCF_048594605.1 Spirosoma sp. | reverse complement strand
CCAGTTGAACTCAGTTGTATCGGTGCGGGCGCCAATATGAAAAATGAATTCCACTTCCTGATAATTCTGATCAAGCCAGTCAAAAAAGGCTTCCCGATCTACCCGTTCCTGAATCCGCTTTCCGGTCAGATTAGCTTCTTTCTCAGGATTCGAGAAATCATCAACAGCAATGATGAAATTGAAATTTTCCTGATTCAGTTTGCTGATCAAACAACTTCCGATAAAACCAGCGGCTCCCGTAACTATGATCATAAAGCGGTAATTGTAAAGGTATTCGATCCGATAATTCAGTAAGTATCAGTGGAAACGAAACGAAATTGGCTGTAAATATACACTTTTTAAATTGGACTATAGAATAGCGTTTTTAGGGATTAAATTGTATTTTTCTTATATAGAACGATGGGTGTCATCATAACACTTATCGGAATCGTCGTTTTCATTTTTGTGAGCCTGGAACAGTTTGTACCTTTGCACTTCATTAACCAATCGGCGTTTCTGGCAACCGCCCTATCTAAACCAGAAAAATGGTATACATTAATCGAATAGAGCATTTTAACGCGGCTCACAGGCTCTTTAATCCAGCCTGGTCGGAAGAGCGTAATCAGGAAGTTTTTGGACCCTGTGCCAATGCCAACTGGCATGGGCACAATTTTGAACTCATCGTAACGGTCAAGGGAGAACCCGATCCTGACACGGGTTTTGTTATTGACCTGAAAGTGTTGGGTGATATCATCAGGCGGGAAGTGATTGAGAAAGTTGATCACAAAAACCTGAATCTTGATGTCGACTTTATGCAGGGGAAAATGGCCAGTTGCGAAATTTTTATTAAGGAAATCTGGAAAATTCTCGAACGCGCTCTTGAGCCCGTTACAGAAGCACATCTGCACCAGCTTCGGTTATACGAAACTCCGAAAAATTTTGTGGATTACTTCGGTGAGTAGAGACGCAACCGAGACGTCGGACCGCCCTTGCGTCTCATTGGCGTCAGCAGCAAACCATCCGGATAGGAGACGACGGGCATTGACTCTCTACAGATACTAATGACGTACTACGTAATTGCTGGTGAACGTTCGGGCGATCTTCATGGCGCTAACCTGATAAAAGCGATTCGGCATCATGACCCTGAGGCACAATTTAGAGCGTATGGTGGTGAACAGATGGAAGCGGCTGGCGCAACGCTCGTTCGGCATTACCGCGACATGGCGTTTATGGGCTTTTGGGAGGTTGCAAAGAACCTTGGCACAATCCGGCGTATCATGCGCGAGTGTCAGACTGATTTGCTGGCCCATCGCCCTGACGCGCTGATTCTAATCGACTACGCTGGTTTTAACCTTCGGATGGCCCGTTTCGCGAAAAAAAACGGCATCCGGGTGTTTTACTATATTTCGCCGAAGGTCTGGGCCTGGAATCAGCGTCGGGCGCTAAACATCAAAGCCAACGTAGATCGACTATTCACGATTCTACCATTTGAAACGGAATTTTTTGCCAAATACGATTATAAAGTCGACTACGTCGGAAACCCATTGCTGGATGCCCTCGCTGATTTTCAACCTGATGTAGCGTTTGCACAGCGAATCAATAATCCTTCCAAACCAATCATCGCTTTATTGCCAGGTAGCAGGCGTCAGGAAATTACGTCTATATTACCTACAATGCTGGCTGCTACGCGTCAGTTCCCAGACTATCAGTTTGTGGTGGGCACAGTAAGCAACCTTCCCACTACGTTGTATGATAGCTTTATGGCGGAATTTCCAGACGTATTGCGGGTCAGTGATGCCGCTTATGATTTGTTACACGTTTCGACGGCTGCGCTTGTTACATCGGGTACGGCTACACTCGAAACAGCTCTGTTGAACGTACCGCAAGTGGTCTGCTACAAAACAACGGGCGTATCCTATGCTATTGCCAAACGACTGATTGCGGTGCCCTTTATTTCGCTTGTCAATCTGATTGCGGGAAGTGAGGTGGTGAAGGAATTGATTCAGGACGATTTAACGCCTGCTAAGGTAACTGCCGAATTAAAGAAAATAATGCCGGGTGGCTCAGGTCGGGAGAAGCAATTGGCGGGTTACGGAGAGATACAGAAAAAAATGGGCGAACCAGGTGCTTCTGAACGTGCTGGAAAGCGAATGGTGGAAGAATTGTTACCGGCACAGGAAGCGTAGTACGTCTGACTAGTACGAACCTATCTGCGTTTTACTGCGTATATAATTCACATGTATCAACGGGTTGATCACTAACCTATTACTGTATGCTCTATTACACCCAACTTATTTTTGTGAAAGAAGGACAGGAGGCTGTTTTTCAGTCTTTTGAAGAGAAGGTATTGCCTTTACTGGAAAGCCACCACGGCGAATTGCTTCTCCGGGTAAGACCGTCCGACTCGTCAATCATTGCCGCTACGTTCGATAAGCCGTACGAGATACATCTGGTCAGTTTTCGTAGTCGGGAAGATTTCGAGACGTACCGGGACGATCCGCAACGGATTCAGCACATGCACCTGAAAGACCAGTCAGTCAGTCGTATGATACTGATTGAAGGCAAAGCCCTTTAGTGAACGGGGCACGGTTTATAGCTAACTCTTTGCTCAGTTCATTACCAGGGTGTAGGTTTTATTCGGCTGAGTCGGGAAATCATAAACCTGCGTAGTCGACGGTCCCGTCGCTGGCAACGTAGCATTGCCATAAAATGGGTTCGGGTTATTGCCCTGAGCGGGTTTAAGAGACACTCCATTGGCCGCCTTCAATCTATTCGGAACGCGGATTCGACAATTTCCGCCGAGCATAGACCGAATAACAACTTTATTGATCTTTCCTTCCTGCCAGTCCAGCGAAACGATTTCGAAACCACCTCTTGCACGTAGCCCTTTCACTTGTCCTGCTTTCCACTGATCGGGGAGAGCCGCTAATAACCAGATATCGCTCAGATGACTTTGCAGCAACATTTCGGTCATGCCCGAAATGCCGCCGAAATTACCGTCGATCTGAAAAGGCGGGTGTGCGCAGAACAGGTTTGGATACGTACCGCCAGCTTTGGCGTACTGGGTGCCTTCTACGCCGGAAATTTTCAGTAATTCACGCAGCAGTTTGTAGGCATGATTTCCATCGTTCAGGCGAGCCCAGAAGTTAATTTTCCAAGCTTTGCTCCAGCCCGTACCATCGTCGCCCCGCAGTTCCAGGGTTTTCCGGGCGGCAGCTGCCAGATCGGGCGTCGTAAGCGGAGCAATCTGACGGCCGGGGTGAAGAGCAAACAAATGGGATACGTGCCGGTGAAGCGGGTCAACATCGTCAAAATCTTTGTACCATTCCTGCAAATTGCCTTTTTTGCCAATCCTGAAAGGATACAATTTACTACGTTTCTCAATGAGCTGCCGACGGAAATCCGGATCGTTATTGAGTGCCATCGACGCTTCAATTACGTTCGTAAACAAATCCCGGATGATGCTTATATCCATTGTCGTCGCTACCGAAACCTCTCCTTTTTTGCCATCGGGCGCAATGAACACGTTCTCAGGCGTAGTGGAAGGAGCCGTAACCAGATAACCATCTTTGTCGGCTATTAACCAGTCGGAGCAGAACTGAGCTGCCCCTTTCATTAATGGATAGGCTGTTTCGCGTAAGAACTTCTGATCGCCTGTAAAGCGGTAATGATCAAATAAATGCTGACAGAGCCAGGCGCCCCCCATTGCCCAATTGGCCCACAATGGACTGCCTTTGCCCATATTGCCAACCGGATTCGACAAGCCCCAGATGTCGGTGTTGTGGTGGGCGACCCAACCACTGGCGCCGTAGAAATTTTTGGCCGTCGCCTGTCCCGTTGACGCTACGTCCTTAATCAGTTCAAATAAAGGCCGATGCAGTTCCGAGAGATTACTCATCTCGGCGGGCCAGTAGTTCATCTGGGTATTTATGTTGATCGTAAAATTGCTGCTCCAGGGTGGACGAACATGCGGATTCCAGATACCTTGCAAATTAGCTGGCGTACCGCCCGGACGGGAACTGGAAATGAGCAGATAACGGCCAAACTGATAATACAGGCTCTCTAAAGTCGGGTCGTTGGCTCCGTTCGTATATTGCATCAGCCGTTCGTCGGTCGGTAAAGATTCAGACGCAGCTTGGTTGGAAGGCTTCGCGGCACCGTTCGTCAGACGTAGCGATACGCGGTTGAAAAATGAATGATAATCGGTCAAATGTTCCTGATAAAGAGCATTGTATGATTTGCTGGCCGCTTTATTCAGATAATTTTCAACCAGCAATTTTTCGTTTTTGCCGTCTTTATCCGGGCACTTGTCGAACCCATTAAAGCTTGTAGCGGCTGAAAGCAGTAGTACTACGTTTGTAGCGTTGCTGATACGCAAACCCGCCGTATCGGCGACTGAAACGCCGTCGTTCGACAGGACGCGGACGCGTAACGCAAAGCGCATCCCACGGCACTGCGACGAATCATCATAGACAACAGGCTGAGCGTTTTCATTGAAGTAATTAGGATCAGTATGGGCAGGTGCTTTGCCGTTGAGGGAAATCTCCCGATTGTCGACTACGGCATTCCGATAACGGAGCTTACTTCGCGTAGAGGCTGTAAAATTCAGCTGGCCGGGTTTATCGGCCATTAGCCGAACCACAATCACCTGATCGGGTGCTGATACAAACAACTGGCGGGTATACGTAACGCCGTCTATTGTAAATCGGGTAGTGGACGTTGCCTCAGTAATGTTCAGGTCGCGGTAATAATTGGTAGGTTGTCCAGTGAACGGCTGCCGAATAACCAGATCGCCCAATGGTTCGTAGGACTCTGTGTAGAGCCCCTGCATTTTTTGGGTCAGCGACGTAGCAAGTTCGTAATTTTCCTCAGTCAGCGCTTTTCGGATTTGCGGCAGATAAGTAGGGGCTTCAGGATTGGGATTCGAATTAACCGGACCGCCTGACCATAGCGTGCTTTCATTAAGTTGTAGTTGTTCCTCCGCTACGTTTCCCCATACCATAACCCCTAAGCGTCCATTACCAATGGGTAAGGCTTCATTCCAGTTACGGGCTGGCTGTTTATACCAGAGCTTGAGCGATTGAGCAATGGTCGGGTGAATCAAAAAAGTGAAGAGGGAAATCAGAAGTATAAAAGCACGCATGTAGTTAAAGAACAGAGGCTAGACAACCTGTAGAGCGATATGTGAGCTAAGCGATTCCGGGTAACTTTTTACTGGTATATAGCACCATTTCGTTCCCAGCCGGAAATTTAGTGATTAGAACGACTTACTGCTCCGTCGATTCGATAAAATCCAGGTTTTCGGTGATACGTTCTTTCGTTAAGGAACGTATTGGTGTAGATAGTAATCGCCGTATAATTCATCCAGGTAAATCAGGAATTGTAAAAACGGGTCTCGTATTTTATTGACCAAACCCTGCTTACTTTTACCTTATCTAGTGGCAAGATAGTAAACCTTCTATGCGTATGAAACGGTTTTTTCTCTCGGCTATAATCGTAATGGTTGGCTACGTAACAGCATCGGCACAATGCTGGCAAGGCCAGATTGGCACAAATCTCGCTACGTTGCCGGGGCGTTCCATTGAACTCGCTACAGCCTGGAGCCCCGACCTGAATCGGTGGGCGTTAACGATTAATGCAGGCTATACGTATCGAAATCATTTCAGTGCCGCTCCGTCCGGTTATATGTGCGACTGCGGTCTGGATAAAGTAAACACATCGGGGGCTTTTTTGAAAGTGGGTTACCGAACCGACGTACTACGTTCCATAAGGCCGCAGGCTAAAATAGGCATACCGATCGGACTGATTTTGATTGGTTCGCAGTACCAGCAGGAAGGCGTAATTCAGTCATTTCCAGATGGTAATAGCCGCTATATAACGGAATCGGCGCGCGGGTTTGTGATAGGAGCCGGATTGACGGCGGCTATGAATATTCGGTTTTCGGAGCGCTGGAATCTGGATCTGGGTCTTCAGAAATTCGTCGGCTTCAAAAGACGTACTGATTATTTGCTGCTCAGGGACTACATGACCCATCAGCCTGGGGTTGGCCTTACCAACTGGAAGAGTTTCTGGCCCGGTATGCAGGGCATCGTTACGGTAAATTATCGCTTACGCGGATTGTAGAGCCAGTCATCGTTAGTATGCTCCTGATGAGCTTGTTAGGGTCGGGTGAAAAACCTTTACAGCCACTTCGGGGTTATCGGCGAAAGTTTTCATCAATTCAGTTCACGTTACGTATGGCAGATAATATCAAAACGGCGCTCGTTACGGGCGGCTCAAAAGGCATTGGCTATGGCATTGCGGAAGTTCTCATCAACGATGGTATTCGGGTTGCCATTACCAGCCGTTCATCGGTAGCCGCCGAGTTGGCTGCAAAAAAACTCAATGAAATTAAAGAAGGATATGCACTCGGTGTGGCCGCTGACGTACGTGATCTGGCGTCGCAGCAAAAAGCGGTCGATGCGATAATCGGCGAGTGGGGACGGCTTGACTACGTAGTGGCCAACGCAGGCGTAGGACACTTTGCTTCGATTCAGGAACTAACCCCCGAGCAGTGGCATGAAACCATTGATATTAACCTGACGGGCGTTTTTTTTACCGCCAAAGCGACACTCGGCGCATTGAAAAAATCGGAAGGTTATTTTATTACGATTGCGAGTCTGGCGGGTACCAATTTCTTTGAAAAAGGGGCGGCCTACAATGCCAGTAAATTTGGCTTAGTTGGTTTTACACAGGCGGTTATGCTCGATTTACGTAATGAAGGTATCAAGGTGACAACAATTATGCCCGGTTCCGTAGCGTCGTATTTCAACGACCATCAGCCTAGTGAAAAAGACGCCTGGAAAATCCAGCCTGAAGATATTGGTCAGATCATCGTAGACCTCATTCACATGCCTGCCCGTACGCTGCCCAGTAAGATTGAAGTGCGTCCGACACGGCCAGGTGGCAACTAATGCTGAAAAGCCGAATCACCACCAATCCCATCGAAAGCAGTGACATTTTTAGTGAGGCAGTTATCTCTGATTCCTATATTCAGAAATACGAATGATCGAGGCTGATTCTACGATGGGGTCAGCCTCGGCTTGTTTTCGGCCAGTAAAGGAAGCTTTACCGTAAAATGACCGTCGCTGTCGGTAATGATGGGGGCTGGCTGATCGAGCAGACGGTATTTGGCTGTAATGTTGGATAAACCAACCTGGTTGGAAGCCATGCGTATGCTTTTGAGTTGGAGGTTGTTCTGCACACGGAGCCAACCATCCGACGTAGTATCAATCGTAATATGCAGGGGCTGAGTGAGCTGGACTCGATTGTGTTTAACGGCGTTTTCAACCAGTAGTTGCAAAGTTAAGGGGGGCAAAAACTGGTTTCTGAATTCGGGCGTTACGTTTATCGTCAGCCGAACGCCTTTCTGATGGCGGGTCTTCAGAAGATAGTAGTATGACTCAATAAAAAATAATTCCTTGTCCAGCGTCGTCAGATTTCCTTCATTAGTTTGCAAAAGGTATCGATATACTTTCGCAAGTTCATCAACAAATTGCTCAGCCTGCCTCGGTTCCTCGCTGATTAGCGAAGAAAGTGAATTCAGGCTGTTGAACAGAAAGTGAGGATTCACCTGGTTTTTCAGGACGTCGAGCTGATTCAATAAGGCTTCCCGCTTATAAGCCTCAGCTTGCAGACTATTTTCCCGCCATTTGGTAAGCGTATAATACAGCTCATACATGCACAGGGAAATGATATTTGAGCCGAGTCCTATCCAGAAAATCGTTATCTGAGTCGAACGGGTAGGGGTAAATTCAAAAAATGATACGTTCTGATAGATATAAAACGCGCTTAATTCTGTAGCGAGCGTAAGAAAAAAGAAAACCGGGAATTCAAACACCATGCGTTTAGGCGTTTGTGAAATCTCCGGGTACTGATTCGTAATCCAGCGTATTATTGCTGTCTGGGCTACCAGTAAAAATAAGCAAATCAGATAAGCACTAAGGGATGCGATCAGGAAAATACGCCAGTCTTCGAAATAACGTGATCCGAGCCAGACGTAGTTGCCCAGGGGAACAGTCCACGATACCAAACCAAGAAAGATCCAGATACTCTGCGTCGGTATATTAACAAAAGGAAGCGGAAAAAGCCGACGGGAAAAATTGGTCATAGAGGAAAGCACCGGTCGCCCGATTCAGACAAATGTTTTCATTTAATTCTGATCGTTGACAACAGGTGCTAATATCCGCAATTATTTTAATGGAATCAATAATAGCCAACGTAGTGATGTCGGCGGGTCCGTTCATGCGGTTCTCAAACCCGACATCACTACGTTAAATCACAAATTCTCGAAGAGCCTAATGGCTTCTTGATTGCCTTTCTGGCGCGCTATATCGAGGGCCGTCAACCCCTGAGCATCTCGTATCGACGGATCAGCACCGCGATTGAGCATAGTTTTAACCAACTCGTTTTGGCCAAACATCGTAGCAAACATGAGGGCTGTGCTGCCATTTTTGTTCTGTAGGTTCAGGTCAGCGCCGAATTGTATCAATAGTTCGGCAATCTCGCGGTAACCTTTGAAGCAAACGCCCATTAAAGCTGTATTACCGGCAACATCCTGAACGTTGACGTCTGCTTTCGCATCCAGCAAAAGTTGTGTCGCTTCAAGATGTCCGCCGTAGACTGCCAGAACCAGGGGCGTAAAACCTTTGTCATTTTGTACGTTGACATTAGCAGTGGTGCTGATCAGTTGATTGAGGTGATCGACATCGCCCTGGCGGGCTGCGTCGAATAATGGATCATTGGTTTGGGCAGAATAGAAAGACATAGATGAGACGTATGTAGCTGTTTTGAACGTAACAAACAAAAGCTGACTCTGTGTTTCAAAAAGAGCCCGGATCGCTGAGAAACGCTAAAAGAATGCCTGGATGCTGATGACTACTGACATAGGGCTGTCACTATCGACACGTTACTTTGTATAGTCAAAACCAACACAACTATGCTTCTCGAAACAGCCCCCAAAACCGCTTTCACCATTACGTCCTTCATCAGCGATTGCACGGCCTATAATAGTTGGGCCAACCGGCAACTAGCCAACTGGTTACAGGAAAAACCAGCCGAGCTTATGGATCAGGTGGTGCCGTCGAGTTTTCCAAGCCTGAAAGAAACGCTGGTGCACATCTGGGATACGCAACGGTTCTGGCTGTCGGTGTTACAGCAGGTGCCCCCTCCGTTATCGTTTCGGTTACATGGATTTTCCGGCAACGTCGAAGAGGTGTTTGCGGAAATTGTGGCCCAGTCGGAAGCGTTCGCTACGTATGTCGAAGCGCTTTCCGAAGAAGAGTTACAGGAGAATGTTCATTTTGACACGCCCTGGGTGTCAGGGAGTCGTACCCGGCTCGAATTCATTCAGCATTGCCTTAACCACAGTACGTATCACCGGGGGCAGCTGGTAACCATCGGACGTAACGTTGGCCTGACGGACGCGCCTATGACGGATTACAGCTTTTACTTCTTGATTGTAAAATAAAGACTATGTTCAGAAAAACGGGTTTGCTACGTCTGTCTCGCAGAAATGACGTAGTAAACCCGTTTTAAGTGTATGTACTATTCGCTTTCGCTGTTGACCTGTTACTTTCTGATCGTCCTGATTTCCTGACCGTCGCGGATTTCTTCGGAAGCGCTTTTGACGATGGTAATGCCCGGCTGTACATCCCCGAACACTTCAACCAGGCTATCCACTACGTTCCCTTTCTGCACCGATACCCACTGCGCCCGGTTGTCGGTCACCTTGATTAAAAACATTTTTTCGCTGGAACTGACGACGGCCGTTGTGGGCACAAACATCGTTTTTGTTGTTCGTTCGATGGGCATCAGTACGTCGGCATACATACCCGCTTTCAGTTCATGCGACGCATTCGGTACGTCGAACTCGGCCATCATCGAGCGATTGGCTTCGACCAGGCTCTGTGCTGACCGCGCCAGTTTTGCGTTGAAACGACGATCGGGCATCGAATTGACCGTGAATGAAACGGAACTCCTGGCGGGCAACTGATTCGCGAACGTTTCGGGAATGGCCACCGTCAGACGTAACGTCCGGCTGTCTTCCAGCACAAACAACGGTTTCCCGCTATCGCCTGCACCTACCAGCGCCCCCGGACTGATGTTCCGTTCAATAACAATCCCATCGAAGGGGGCTGTAATAGTCAGATACTGACGCAATTCGCTTTTGGCCTGATAGTTCGAACGGGCGGCCTGAACCGTGCCGCGCCCCATGGCTACCAAAGCACTATCTGACTGCATTTTCGCCTGTGCCTGATCAAGTTCGTTCAGAGAGACAGCGCCTTCCATTTTTGCTGTCTGAAGTAAACGCTGATACGTAAGCCGACTAGCACGGGCGCGAGTTGTCTGCTCAACCAGATTGGCTTCCTGCGCCTGAACCTGCGCCTGCGCCTGGCTAAGTTCCGAAATGACTTCGGGGGCATCGAGACGAGCCAGAACCTGTCCTTTACGTACTACGGTTCCCCGGTCGACCGAAATGTCGCGTACAAATCCTTTTACTTTAGCATACATATTAACCCGGTTCCAGGGCTTCAACTCGCCGGGCAACGTAACGCGCTTGCTCGGTTGCAGTGCCTGAACAGTTGTTACGCCAACCTGTTGTATGTCAGGCTCTTTTGCGGGTGTTTTGTTGTCGCTGCTGGCTGTTGAGCAGGCCGTCATGGCAACAGCAACGGAGGCAGTGCCGATAAGTGTCAGAAGCGGTTTCATATGGATAATGATAAAATGTCTGAAGATTGAATGATCGAATTACAGGCTATGGCTCAACTCTTGTTGTTCCTGGCGATAATATTTACTTTCAGGATCTTCGGGGTCGAGTGATACGGACTGAGTTGTTGCTTTCGCCTGAAGTTGAGTAAAGACACAAGGCAAAATCAGCAGGGCCGCCAGCGTGGAGGCAATCAATCCACCGATAACAGCCTGACCCAGGGGGGCAATCTGATCACCGCCTTCCCCCAGTCCCGACGCCATCGGTACCATTCCTGCAATCATCGCGATACTGGTCATTAGAATCGGGCGAATCCGGCTGTTGGCTGCCATAACCGCAGCTTTACGCGTATGGCCAATTTCCAGCCGCAGGTTTTCAGCATTGGTTACCATCAGAATAGCATTGGCAACCGATACGCCCACCGACATAATCAGCCCCATATACGATTGCAGGTTCAACGTAGCGCCACACGCCAGCAACATCAGCAAAGCCCCAGCCACCACCGCCGGGATGGCCGCCAGAATCACCAGTGATAATTTAAATGACTGATAATTAGCCGCCAGCAGCAGGAAAATAATCACAATGGCTACCAGCAGACCCGTTTGCAAACTGCTCAGTGTATCGGTCAGCAGATTGGTTTGTCCGCCCATTTCGACCAGCACACCACGGGGCGGTTCGCCTGCTTCTTTGATGGCATTCTCAACAGCTTTCTGGGCCGTACCGAGGTCTTTCTTCTGTAAATTAGCCGTGATTGTCACCAACCGGTTTGGCCCAGCGCGGTCGTATTCACCCGGTGCCGTTCCTTCCGAAAACGTCGCTACGTCCGATAGGAGCGGGCGCATCTCACCACTACGTAACGGAATATTGCCAATGTCGTTGGCGCTGCTCATCTGGTATTCTGGAATCTGTACCTGCACCTGATACGCCAATCCTTTTGACTCATCGAGCCATAAGTTTTTGTCTGTAAAACGGCTCGACGACGTAGCAGCCACCATCGAACGAGCAACCTGTGTTGACGTAACACCCAATTGACCGGCTCGTTCACGGTTCATGGTTACGTTGAGAACTGGATAGGTTAGCGGCTGCGCAATCTGCACGTCGCGTAGGAAGTCGATCTTCGCCATTCGCTCCCGAATCTTGGCCGCAAACCGTCCCGCTTCGGCCAGATCTTTCGCGGCAACCGTTACTTCGATAGGCGTGGAAGCGCCCTGACTCATGATCTTTTCGGTTAACTCAATCGGTTCGAACGAAATACTGGCATTCGGCAAAGCTTTGGCGATACGTGTCCGCAAATCTTCTTTCAAATCGTCCATTTTTACTGGATGCTCTTCGTTCAGCGAAACCTGCAAAACGGCCTCGTGCGGACCACTATTGAACACGAAGATATTCGACGTACCGTAGCTGGACGGAACCGTGCCGACATAAGCTGATGAAATCTCGACGTTGTCTTTTCCGACCGCTTCTTTAATAATGTCCAGCACTTTCAACGTAGCCATTTCGGTACGTTCAACCCGCGTGCCATCGGGAATCCGAAGCCGCATCTGAAACTGATGACTGTTGCCATGCGGCAGAATGTCCGTACCGATCACCATAAAACAGACAACAATAATGGCCAGACTGCCCATGAGATAGCCACCTACAACCAGCCCGCGCCGATTCAGGATTTTTTCGAGTGTGGCAGTATACCGTTGCTTGAATTTTTCAAATCCTTTGGCGTTGACAACCGGTTTCTCGTCCTCAATCATGTGCCGTTCCTGCGCATCAAGCGCCAGCGTTGGAGCTTCGTGGGCTGGATGACTTTTCAGCAGCCAGTTGGCCATCACCGGAACGAACGTTTGTGAAAGCAGAAACGACGCAATCATGGCAAAACCTACAGAAAGCGACAGTGGCAGGAACATCGAACGTGGTACGCCACTCATCACAAACGCGGGTGCAAACACAGCCAGAATGGCGAGTAAAATCAGGAATTCCGGGAAGACGATTTCCTTACAGGCGTCCCAGATCGCTACGGCTTTGGGTTTGCCCATTTCCAGGTGCTGGTGAATATTCTCAATCGTCACCGTGGCCTGGTCAACGAGAATCCCGATGGCCAGCGCCAGCCCGGATAAGGTCATAATATTGATCGTTTGCCCGAACAGGTTGAGCATGATCACCGCCGATAGAATCGAAATCGGAATAGTCAGTACCACAATGATTACGCTACGCCAGTCGCGGAGGAACAGCAGCACCATCAGACCAGTAAGCACAGCACCCAGGATACCTTCCGTTGTCAGGCTTTTCAGCGCGTTCGTTACGTAGACCGACTGATCGAATTCGTAGGAAATCTTTACGTCTTCTGGTACGGCCGCCTGGAGTTCCGGCATGGCCTTCCGAATGTTGTTTACTACGTCCAATGTTGATGCATCCGATTTTTTTACCACCGGAATATATACCGCCCGACGACCGTTGACCAGCGCATAACTTACCGTTACGTCGGCGCCATCCTCTACCGTGCCAATGTCCCGAACGAACACCGTCGGACCGGAACCTACCCGAATCGGGATGTTCAGAAAATCTTCGGGACGCTTTACCAGTGAGTTAACGGGCGTCATCAGCGTTTTTTCGCCGATGCGGATGTTACCGGCGGGGGAGGGCTGGTTGTTAGTCACGATGGATTTAATGACCTCTTCCGGCGTCAATTGATAACTACGTATCAACTGTGGATTAACCTTGATAATGACTGTCCGCTGGTTTCCCCCAAACGGTGGCGGACTGGAAACGCCCGGAATCCGCGAAAACATTGGCCGTACGCGTGAAGAAGCGTAATCCTGAATTTCGTTCAATGATCGGCTTGGACTTTCAAAGACGAGTTGGCCAACGGGTACCGAACTGGCATCGAATCGGACAACCTGGGGCGGTACTGTCCCTTCGGGCATGTAGGCTTTGGCGCGCGATACGTTGTTAGCGACCTCTGCGGCTGCCTGCGCCATGTCAGTTCCGGGATAAAATGAGAGTTTGATGAGCGATAACCCCTGAATGGTTTTTACGTCGATGTCGCGGATACCCGATACGTAGAGAAAGTGGTCCTGATAACGGGTGGCGATGAAGCCGTCCATCTGGTCAGGTGCCATGCCGCCGTAGGGTTGCACGACGTAAATCGTAGGCAGATCAAGGTTGGGGAAAATGTCGACCGGTATGGTAAACAGCGACATCACCGAGAAAAAAAGAAGACCCATGACCGCTACGACAACCGAGATAGGCTTTCGAAGCGCCGAACGAATGATGTTGTACATGATTGATTAGTTTTCTGTTTTCCGTTTACAGTTTTCCGTTGCTGGCGCGTCAGCCAACTGTAAACCGTAAACAGGGAACTGTAAACCCATTTATTTTACCTGATTCATAAATAGCGACAGATCTCCTTCGGCGGCAGCTTTCAGGAGCAGAAAACGCCAGACATTGCTAACCGCTACGTAGCCATCGACTTCGGCGCGATTTAACGTAACGACGCTCTGGAGTAGCGTAGGCAAATCGGTCAGACCACTGGCATAACGCGATTTCGCCTGGTTGTAAGCCTGCCGGGCAGCCTGCAACTGAATTGGTGCCTGCCGGGCCTGTTCCATAGCTACCTGATACTGGGTTTCGGCTTCCTGATATTGACGGGTGATCTGTAATCGCTGCGTGTTAAATAATTGCCGTGAACGCTCAACCTGAAACTGTTCGGCCCGGTAATCCTGATGGGCACGTAGCAGATTGGTCAGATTCCAGCGCGCAACAATGCCGAACAGGTAATTCCCGACCTGATAGCCAAGTCCGTTGATCTGATTATTTAGGAAAATATCGCCTTGATTCGAGAAGCCCGAACCGCGAGCATTACCCACGCCAACCAGCGAAATAATAGGCATACCCGACCGCTGAGTGGCTAAACTCCGGGCCGCCGACAAGGTAATCTGCGATTGAAATAAGCGTAACGTAGGGTTTTTGGGCGAAAGCGAATCGGACAGGAAAGTGCTGTTTGGAAGCGCGTTATAAAATCGCATACTATCCACTTGCATACCGCTCTGAAGCTGCCCTGCCAGTTCAGAAAGGCGCAGTCGTTGCACTTGCTCCCGTTGCTGACTTTCCAGTAAAAGCAGTCGGGCACGTACCGCTTCGGCCGTTGCCAGCGCACTATCGACACCTGCCCGCATACCCGAGCGAACGCCCGAGTCGACTACGCGCTTAAACGTCTGCGCCCGCTCGAGGTTGCTTTGCTGAATATGAACGAGTTTTTGATTGATCAATAGAAGCAGATAGGCGTCAATCGTGCGTACCTGATGCTGGAAAATCTCGTTTTCGTAATCGGCCTGGCTACGTTGCAGATCGGCTTTCGCTACGTTAATATTCGCTTTTATACGCCCAAACGTAATGGCTCGCCACTCGATTGAAGCGGTAGTAAAACTGCCGAAACTGGCTTGCGAAACCGCAACCGGCCGTACCCCGCCCGAAGTCGAAATATTGACCGCTTCATTCGGAAAAAACGACCCATTCAAGCTATTGCTGGTGGCGTAATTGTACTGATGCTGTAGCGATATAATCGGCAACAGATCCGTCTGACTGGCCTGT
This sequence comes from Spirosoma sp., assembly GCF_048594605.1. Classification (GTDB taxonomy): domain Bacteria; phylum Bacteroidota; class Bacteroidia; order Cytophagales; family Spirosomataceae; genus Spirosoma. The sequence goes on along the minus strand of NZ_JBMDWV010000417.1, from coordinate 26,747 downwards.
ATCCGCCGTTCGGCACTACTGATTTCGGCCTGCTTGGCTTTGAGAAATGGATACTGCCGAATACTTTGCTCGAGCACCTGGCTGAGATTCAGGGACTGTCCCCACGCCGGAAGCACTAGTAGACTGAGAATTAGTAGAAACAGCCAGTTTGCGGACGTAACAACAAATCGTTGTCGAAACCGGGAGAATGGTATGTTCTTCATGCTCAATAACCCGACCGCTCTTTATTACCATTACGATCAAGTGATTGCAAAACACGAAACCAATTCTGGAAACATTTTGGAAAACAAACTATTGACAGAAGATTCAGTCGCTTTTTGTTAATTACGGTTCCCTCAAATACTTACACATACGTAATGGAAGTAATAGTACTACGTTGCATCAAAACAAAAAGTCCAGAATCTTTCCAACATTGCCTTTTACTTTAGCGGCTGTGTAAGCTGACAAAAGTATGAAAGTATTGGTTGTAGAAGACGAGCGAGGGCTGGCTGAGAGTATTACTGATTACATGGAAAAAGAAGGTTACATCTGCGAAACCGTGTCGACTCTCATGGAAGCCGATGAGAAAATCCACCTGTATGCGTACGACTGCGTGATCGTTGATCTGACCTTGCCCGACGGTAACGGCTTTCAACTGATTGAAAGCCTGAAACGGCTGGTTGCCACCACGGGCGTGATCATTATTTCGGCACGTAACGCGCTGGAAGACAAGTTAAAAGGGTTGGAAATCGGCTCAGATGACTACCTTACTAAGCCGTTTCATCTGTCGGAGCTGAATGCCCGCGTGAAATCACTGCTACGTCGAAGGCAGTTCGGCGGACATACGGAAATCCGCTTTCGGGAGATCAACGTCGTGCCGCATAACCGCAATGTATTTGTTAATGGTCAACTGACGACGCTCTCACGTAAGGAGTATGATCTGCTGCTGTATTTTCTGTCGAATGTCGACGTAGCGCTTACCAAAGCGTCTATCGCTGAACACCTCTGGGGCGACAACATCGACTCGGCTGATTCGTTCGATATGGTGTACTCGCACATTAAAAATCTGCGCCGGAAGTTGCTCGAAAAAGGAGCTGCCGACTACGTGCAGTCTATTTATGGAATCGGCTATAAATTCAGTCAGCCTTGAAACTGCTCACGAAAACCAACCGTATTTACCTGGCGTTCTCGCTCGTGATTTACCTGCTTACCGCGCTGGCCATTTACCAGATTGTGCGTTTGCTGATTTACGAAGAGGTTGAGAATCGGTTGAAGGTCGAACGGCGGGATTTTGAGACCTATGTGCGGACACACAACAGCTGGTCGACGATTCCTTATTTCGTTGAGAATAAAATTCAGGTAACGCGGGTACGTCGCCCGGTAACGCTCAGGGAGGAGTTTTCGGATACGCTGATTCGCAATCGCTACGATGATGAGCTAATTCCGTTTCGGCAACTAACGTTCTATCAGCCAATTCAGGGGGTAATGCACCGGGTCGAAATCCGTAAGTCGTTGATTCATACGTACCGACTCATTGAGGTTATTACCGTGACAATGATTCTTTTCCTGGGGCTGCTGCTGCTGGGTACGTTCTGGTTTCAGGGGAAGCTGTCGGGTCAGCTCTGGCACCCTTTTTACGACACGCTCTCCCGGATCAAGCGATTCGACCTTAGTAGCGACACGTCCCTGCAACTGGATAAACCGGAAATTACGGAGTTCAGCGAATTGAACGACGTACTGCAAAAAATGGCGGCCAAGATGCAGCAGGATTACCGGAGCCTGAAAGAATTTACCGAGAATGCGTCGCATGAAATGCAAACGCCCCTGGCGCTCATCAACGCCAAAGTAGAACAACTTATCCAGACGGAACAACTGACCGAAATTCAAACCCAGTGGATTGAAACCATTTACCAGGCCTCCCGACGAATCTCGCGACTCAATCAGGGATTGCTCTTGTTGGCTAAGATCGAGAACCGGCAATTTAGCGATCGGCAACGTATCGATTTAGCTGATTTACTGGTCCAGAAACTGGCTGATATGGAAGAGGTGTTGGCGTTCCGGCAGATATCGATAGAATCCAAAACGAATGCTATGTTCGAAGTTCAGTTGCCGGGTGCACTGGCTGAAAGCCTGGTCACAAATCTGGTGAGCAACGCCATTCGGCATAATTACCCAAATGGCCGAATCGAATTGACGTCGACAGCCGACAAGCTATGTCTGAGTAATACTGGTGGGGAACTGACTTCCGACCCGGAGCGACTGTTTGAGCGGTTCAAGAAGGAAAGTGCCGGCCCCGATTCGGTTGGCCTGGGGCTGGCCATTATCCGGCAAATCTGCGATAGTTACGGCCTGCGGATTGCGTACCAGGAAGCCGGAGGTATTCACCAGTTTTGCATTACCCGTTCGACGCCCTAATCAGGCTGCGAGGGTAGTTTTTCCGATGAACTGTGGCGTTTGAACCGATACGTCAGTCCAACCACTACGTTATATTTTCCGGAAGCCTGTTGAGGAGTAAACACGCCACTCTCGAACGTAGCAGGGTTATAATTTGTCTGGTTGACGGCGCCCACCTGCACAATCCAGTTTGGGCTTAACTGATAGCCAATGCCTGCATAAAATCGGTTTCGTTCGAAAACTGGTCCGATGGGGTTCAGGAAAATCTCATCATAAATCGACAAAAAGAAGGTTTTATCGGTAATCGTTCGGTTGTTGATCGGTATGAATGTATTCAATCGGTAACGAATACGGTTGCGGAACGATTCGGCTCCATCTCGAAAGGTAAACCAACGCTGTTCAATTCGGTACCTATGTTCAAATTTCAGGCGTGAAAGGTACTGATTAACAATAAGTTGTTCCCATAACCGCTTTTCGCTATTGAGCGGACCTGCTGAAAGATCTTTATAATCATACGTAGCGTATTGCCCGCCAGCCACCATCAGCGTGAAGTTCCGGTCAATGTCGTAGCTGATGCCACCTTTGAGCTCATAGTAAAAATACTGCTTAAACATGGCATTGCTACGTGCCTGAATTTCAGCAAAACCGCCCCACTTTTTTTCACCGCCTGGTACCTGAATCGTACCTATAAACCACGATCCCCAGGGAGTAGGCGAGGTCAGCGATGTTTGGGCCAACAAAGAGCGAAAGGAGAAAACCGTCAGAAAAGCGGTCAGGAAGAGAGCGAAGCGAAAACGATTCACGTAGGAAATACTTAATTGCGTCCGGGCAAAATTAGGTACTGTTAACCAGCAGTGAATCTGATAGAATGAGAGTTAACAATTTCATAATCTATAAATTCGGTTGTTAACAATTTGGTAATATTTCGCCCTCAACAAGCCGATCGGGCTTCTTTTGAAATTTCCGTAACTGCCTTTTAATCAATTCAATTTGCAAAAAACGGCTGCCGTTGTTCTTCATATACCATTATTTCCTACTTTGTTTTTAATCCCTCTTAACTAAAACCGTATGCTCATGAAAATCTCCTTTACCCAACGGACGCTGCTCATGCTGAGCCTTTCAGCAGGCGTTACGTCCACCGTACTGGCCGGTCCGGCTCCAAAACCAAGTGCTGTCCGTAAATACACCATCGAACAGTTTATGAAAACCATTCGCTTCGGTGGATCAGACATCTCACCCGACGAAAAGACCGTGCTGTTCAGCAGCAATCAGGATGGCGTTTTTAATTTGTACGAAATGCCATTCGATGGTTCTGGTCAGCCCAAGCAGATCACAACGTCGAAATCGGATGCCATCTTTGCCCTTGGTTACTTGCCCGACGGCCGAATTCTTTACACCAGCGATCAAGGTGGAAACGAGCTGGATCACATCTACCTACGCGAAAAAGACGGAACCGTTAAGGACTTGACAACTGCGGAGAAGGCAAAATTTCAGTTTGGCGGGCTGAGCCACGATCGCAAGAGTTTTTTCTATCAGTCGAACCAACGGAACAAGGCGGCTTTCGATGTATATGAAATGGACGTAGCGACGATGAAGCCGAAATTGGTTTTTGAAAATCCTGGCGGCTTTTTTCCCGGCGACGTATCGCCCGACAGACGTTACGTTACACTTGCTAAAGTCATAACAACGGCGAATAGCGATGTATATCTGTATGATACGCAGACCAAGGAAACCAAGCTGCTCACCAAACATACAGGTGATGTGAATAACGGCCCGGCTGGGTTTACGCCTGATGGAAAAAAACTGCTGATTTCAACGGACGAAGGCAGCGAGTTCTCGTACGTGAAAGCGTATGATCTGTCTACTGGACAAAGCACGGTGCTGGACCAGGCCAAATGGGATATCGTAGCCGATTATCCTTCTTACAAAGGACGTTACCGCGTTTTGATGATCAACAACGATGCCCGGACCGAGTTGAAAATTATTGATACGCGAACGAATCAGACCGTCAAACTTCCGACACTTCCCGGTGGTGACGTAACGGGTGTAAGCATTACCGATAGTGAGGATCGAATGACGTTTTATGTCAATAGCTCTAATTCGCCCTCAACGCTTTATTCTTACGATTTTAAAACGGGAAAGGCAACGCCGTTGGTGCGTGGTTTAAATCCTGAAATCAACGCCGACGATCTGGTGGCGGGCGAAGTGATTCGTTATAAATCGTTCGATGGTATGGAAATACCGGCTTTGCTGTATAAACCCAAAGACACAAAAGCGGGCGATAAACTTCCGGCGATTCTTTCGATACACGGCGGGCCGGGTGGCCAGACCCGGTTAAACTATTCTCCTTTGGTGCAATATTTAGTAAACAGTGGCTACGTAGTGCTGGCCGTAAATAATCGGGGCAGTTCGGGCTACGGTAAAACGTTTTACGCAGCTGATGATCTAAAGCACGGCGACGCTGATTTGAAGGATTGTGTTGAGTCGAAAAAATTCCTAATTGGCACAGGCTACGTTGATCCCACAAAGATTGGTATTATGGGCGGCTCGTATGGTGGCTACATGACACTGGCCGGGCTCACCTTCACCCCCGATGATTTTGCCGTGGGGGTTGATATTTTTGGCGTAGCGAACTGGCTTCGTACGCTGAACAGTATGCCCGAGTGGTGGGGACCGCAACGCGAAGCCATGTTTAAAGAACTGGGCCATCCGAGAACGGATTCGGTTGCGCTCTACAACAAGTCGCCCCTGTTCCATACGAAGCGAATCAAAAAACCGCTGTTGGTTATTCAGGGCGCGAATGACCCACGCGTACTAAAAATCGAGTCGGATGAGATTGTTGCGAACGTCAAAAAGAACGGCGTTCCGGTTGAGTACGTTACGTTTCCGGATGAGGGGCATGGGTTTGTGAAGAAAGAAAACGAAATCACCGCCTACAAAGCCGTTCGGGATTTTCTGGATAAATACCTGAAAGGAGCCGGGCAGTAGTGAAGCCAGATAAACGTAACAGCCCGAAAGCGTCTAACTTTCGGGCTGTTACGATATAAAAAGAAGTGCGCTAAATTAATTCACTTTGGTAAAAACCACACTGCCAAACAGCTTTACGCCTGTTACTTTCGATTCACCTTCATAGACGAACTCAGCCCGTTGGCCATCGCGCATAATGAACAGTGTTTTGCTTTGAGGAATCAATTCGCGGGATTCGCTTTCCCAGCGAGGTTTTGCGTAGAGTTTGCCGTCTCGCTGGATTACTTCAAAAACGTAGTTGTCCCGTTTGTAGCTACCCAGGAGCGATTCCGTTTGAGCGCTGCTCAAGGGTGATCGTTGCAGTTGCAAGGTTTTGCTGAAGTCCCATCCGTAAGCTGCCGAAATGCTGTTGAGCAATTCCTGAGCCATCTCCGTACCGTTGTCCGAATTAGTCATAATGATCACCCCATCGCCTTTGTAAGCATGAGCCACCATCAGGCATCGAAATCCTTCGTTGGCTCCATTATGACTAAAAATCAGCGAGTCGCCGGAACTACGTAGCGCCGGACCCAGACCCGTACTTCCCAGATGTTTGGTAAGCATCTGTTCAGCCATCTTCCTGGAAATTACTTTGTTCGATTTTCCCTGTAACGATTGCTGAACCTCGATAACGTAGCGGGCCAGGTCGGATGGCGTTGTCCACAAACCAGCGGCTGCCATTTCGGGATACGTGTGCCACAAACCCTTTACCGGTTGCTCATTTGCTTTGTAGGCTGTAGCGGCTAGCGCATCAAATCTGGAAGGTAGCGGCTGCTCATATGTACTGTGCGTCATGCCGAGTTTCGATAAGACGGTTTCCTGCATGATCTCAGGAAAGGATTTGCCAACCTGATCAACCATTGCTTTTTGCATGACGGTATATCCTCCACCCGAATACCGATTGATTTTGCCCGGAATCGTGTCGGGTAAGATAGCCCTGGAGTTTGCCGGGCCTTCGCCTTTCAGAACCTGAATCAGCGTAGGAACGGGTCTGCCTTTTGCGTAGCCACCAAAGCCGTGAACCGTCAGCCCGGCGGTGTGGGTCATCAACCGACGTAGCGTGACTTTTTCGGTTGTTGTGAACTTGTTGTCCGGTACCTGCCAGTCTTTCAGATACGTATTGATATTGGCATCCAGAGATAGCTTACCCGCTTCGACCCAATGCAGTGCAGCAAAGGCCGCAACGGGTTTACTGATCGAAGCTGCCTGAAACAACGTGTTGGCATCAACCAGCCGGTTGGCTTCCCGGTCAGCAAAGCCGTAACCTTTGGCCCATTCGATTTTACCATCCCGAATCACGGCAACACTAAGGCCCGGCACTTTATAATGCGCCATCCGATCCTGAATCGAAAACTGCTTAACCGAATCGCCTGCAACGACGAGGATAGGAGAAAGATTGGTTTCTACCTTACGGATCTTTTCAGAGAGCGGTTGGCTGTTAGCTGAAGACCATAGGATCAGGCAGGTAAGTAAAAGAAACGTAGTACGCATCTTGGCATAAATAATTTTTGCCCGTAAGGTAACTAATTCCAGCGTCCGTATACAACAAATAGGCACATGAAAAATAAGACTACGTTCAGCCAGACGGTTCGTTTCTCGTTACGTTGGTAATGAATCATGCCAGCTGGCAGCATAATCAGCCCCAAACACGCAGCTGCAATTGGCGTTAGCATCGGCATAATCTGCGTGTACCATGGAACCAATAAACCCACCGCTCCCAGTAATTCGGATACGCCAATAAAACGAATAAGTGGTGTCGACAGATGTTCAACCCCGGTCTGACCGATAGCCACCAGTTCAGAAGCTGACCGGGTCGATTTCATCCAGCCAGAGTAACCAAAGACGATAGCCAGAAAGAGTTGACTTGCCCAAAGTGCGACGTTCATATCCTTGATTTTGAGAGTGATTGGTCGCAAAATTGGGTGACGTCGCTACGTATTCCTTTGACAATTGTCAAAATCGGTAAGCTTAACCTTTAAATCTGCGCGCGCATTCGGCTAAGGGTTTCGGCGCTCATACCTAAGTACGATGCCACCATGCCAAGCGGTACGCGCTGCACGATAGTTGGGTTAAGCGCCATCAGGTTACGATACCGTTCGAGAGCTGTAGCAAAATGAAGTTCGTCGAACCGCTGCTGCACTAGTAATAAACCTTGACTGGCAAGCAGGCGTCCTAATCGCTCGATCTCGTGATGCTGCTGGTAAAGCTTTTCCAGATCCTGATGCGATATGGCCCAGAGTACAGAAGGCTCCAGCAGTTCAACGATACGTCGGTCGGGTTGCTGCGTAATGAAACTACTGATTGATACCGCAAACTGGCCTTCGGCACTCAGCCAGTCAGTTACGTCTTTACCGTCTTTGTAATAATACGTCCGGGTTAAGCCACTTTCAATAAAATAGACCCATTGACAAACCGTATTCTGCTGTACCAACACATGCCCTTTCTCCAGCGCCAGCCGCTTAAGCACGCTCGCCAGCGCTGACTGACTAATAGACGACAACGTAGTGATATGGCTAATAGCCTCCAGAAATGGGTTGTTCATGGGCATTAACTCATTGAAAAAGAAAGTAATCGTATATCGTTCGCGTGACTTCGGCGATGGTACGTTCGCGGACAGCGCCAGGTTTTTTTGACGATTTGACAAAGACGGAAATCGCTACGTGTCCGGCGCCATCTGGCAACGTAATGATGCCCACATCACTGGCAGTCAGACCGATGGTTCCGGTTTTGTGCAGAACCTCTGTGTCGGGTGGCAGCGAACCTTTCAGGCGGGCCAGTCCGGTTTCGCAGCGTTTCATGATGTCGAGTATCAGGGCTTTACTATCCGGCTTAAGAACGGGCTGCGTGTATAACTTGCTGAGCAGCAACGTCATCGCTTCCGGGGTCGACGTATCGCGGATGTCATTCTCAAACGCTACGTAGCTGGCTTCCCGGTTTTGGGGCGTATTGAATTTAGCGAGGGAATCGTAACGCGCTGGTGACCAGGCCTGATTTATATCCATCGGTATTCCTACACAGTCGGCTATGAGCCAGGCCGTCGGACGATTCACCTGCAGACCTTCGACGCCGAGCCGTTTCATACAGGCGTTTACCGAAGCTGGTCCACCCGCCAAACGCAGACAGATATCAGTTGCACTGTTGTCGCTAATGAGCAGCATCAGTTCGAGCAAACTTCTGACCGACAACGACAAACCGGGGCTGGTTGCATTGGGCCAATCGAAACGCTCTGAAAGCATGCCACTGCCCGGATGTAAGTCATTTTTCGTGATCGGTACCAGTTGATCGAGCGTTACGCTACCGCTATCTACACGGCTCAGCAACTGCGTAGCAATTGCCACTTTGTAGGAACTCGCCATTGGAAAGGGTTCCTTGCCGTTTTGCGTGATGGTTTTGCCGCTCTCGATATGCGTAGCGCATATTCCTACTTTTCCAGCCGACAGATTCGACAAACGAAGAAGTTCCTGTTCAAGACGAACGGGTACGGTAAATGCGGGCTGAACGTTGACCGCTTTACTTGCTTTGGGTTTCTGGGCAAATGTCAGTAGGGAACAAAAAAGTAACGTGATCGTAAGTAGTCTGGTAAAGAAGTGCATAGGTTATCGATGATTGAGTAAATGATTATTTCTTACGGGCTGGGATGGCCGCTGTTATGGTCATTTCAACGCTGGCACCGAATACCAGTTTAGCTACGCCCACCGTTGTTCGGGCTGGGTAATTGCCTGCTCTGAAATACTTCTGATAAACCGCATTCATTTTCGGGAAATCATCCATATTGCTCAGGTAAACCGTTACACTAACCACATTCTCGAGCGATGTACCGGCGTCTTTCAAAACCGCTGCAATGTTCTGAATCGTCTGAGCGGTTTCGGTTTCAATTCCTCCTGCTACCAGCTTACTGGTTTGCGGATCAGTACCGACCTGCCCCGATACAAACAAAAAACCGTTGCTGATAACCCCCGGACTAAACGGATAGGGAAGAGGTGGTACGTTGCGAGGCTGAACAATCTGCTTTGTCTGTCCAGACGCAAAAAAGCTAATGCTTAGGCAAATTATACAAAGAGCAAGATGCTTCATACGATAGAGTCGATAAAGTTGGCATTGCCAACATGAATACTGTCTTTTATTTTTGTATTCTTAATTATGAGGCTGTTTAAACTTTCAGAGAATAAATAGCGGAGAGATCATTTTTTGTCATTTCGACCGGAGGGAGAAATCTCAATTATCCTATTAGTCAAGCTTGAGATTTCTCCCTCTGGTCGAAATGACAAAGCCACGTTAGTTTAACCCTCTTTTTAGAAAGTTTAAACAGGTTCTATATAATTTCTTGATAATAGAGGAGTTAAAACAATAATTCCTGCCAGGTTGCTGAGGCAGGAATTATTGCTTAGAAGCTAAATTTATCCGGTATCGGCAAAGTCAACCGTTACGAAAAAGCTTTTTCCAGGGTTTTTTCCGGGCCGATTGTCAATAACGACGTGAGATTTTTTGTTACCTGATCGGCAAAGCCGGGTAAGGCCGACAGGTCGGTTTGCCACAGCTTTACGTCTGACAAAACGCTTTTGACGAACGACTGAATCGTTGCCGGAGCGTTAGCTTTTACGGTTTTCCAGTCGCCATAGAAATAACCGGCTTTGTCGTCGCGAATTGGGTAGGTAATCTTACCGTCGTTTGCAATGGCGATTTCACCGTAAAATTGCCCATCTTTTTCTCGAACAGCTTTCATGAAAAGCAGATAGGCGCCAAAACCGAGCGCCATTCGCTGGGGTACAGCGTTAAATTTCTCGTAATAGCGCTCAAGTGTCGCTACGTTCCGGGCCTGCATTTTAGCCGTTTCCTGAAGCGAAATGTTGAGCAGTAAATGATCGAGGTAAGGGTTGCGGAACCGATCCAGCACGTCGTGAGCAAACTGCTTAACGGCCTCTTTATCCATACCTGGAATGCCATAGTCAGGAACGGTGGGTACAATTTCATCCAGCATGAGCGATTCGATAAACTTACTCATAGTTGGGTGCTTCATCTCCTCGGCAACTGTCTCCAGGCCAAGTAAATAGCCCAGTGGCATGGTCAGCGTGTGCGTCCCGTTCAGAACGCGCAGCTTCCGCTCCCGGTAGAAGTTTATGTCTTCGTCGATAATGATTTGGGGCGTATCGCCATCCGCAAAACCCAGTGTCTGCTTAACTCGGTCGTCCCCTTCAATAGCCCACAGATGATACGGCTCCGTCATGGTGAGTAATTCATCTTCATAGCCGGCTTCCGCTTCGATTGACTTTTGGGCTTCGTCGGTGGGGCGGGTCACGATACGGTCGACCAGCGAGTTGCAGAAGCGAACATGGAACTTGAGCCACTTCGTAAACAATTTACCCAGCTCGTTGTATTGCGCTAATTTTTCAACGGCTTCGCGAAGTTTCAGTCCGTTGTCCGTAACGAGTTCGGTTGGAATAACAATCAGCCCTTTCGCTTTTGAGCCGCCAACGCTACGGAAACGCTCATACAGAAACGACGTTAACTTGGCCGGAAACGATTGAGGAGGATTCTGAAAAATGCTTTCTTCAACGTAGTCCAGCCCAACTTCTGTTGTGTTGGAAATAATGATCTGCAACTTCGGGTTACGAGCGAGCATCAATACCTGGCTCCATTGCGTCTGGGCTGCCAGAACCCGACTGACTGCCGATACAACCGTCGTTTCGGATACGTTCTGTCCTTGCTGAACGCCACGAACCGCTACGGTATAAAGGTTGCCCTGATCCGTAAACTCATCCGTCTTGCTATCGGTAGATTTTACAATGACAATTGAACCTTCGAATTTTCCCTGGGCATTGGCTTTGTGGACCAGGTAGTCAGGCAATCCGCGTAACAGAACGCCGGTGCCGAATTGTAAGATTTTTTCAGGAAATGTGGGAGCGGGGTGAGTTGAACGATTTAGTTTGGCCATAGTTGGTCGGGATACAGTCTGCTCAGCAATCATCGGATAAAAGGCTCTACAACTAAAAGCTGGTGTCGGATTGGTTATAATTCAGCAATTATACGAACTACATCGTTACGGCGGTTAATTTCCTGATTAGGTGGTATAACTTCTCTTTAAAGCTACTTATTTGGTGTTTCTACGCGCAGCTACGTAGCGTACAGATTAAATTATCGCTTTAGTTTACCCGAACTGTCTCCCCGTTCCAGCGTTTCTACTTCGGCTACGGTTGCCAGGTTTACGTCTCCCGGAATGGTGTGCTTCAGAGCCGAAGCCGCTGCGCCAAACTCAACGGCCCGTTGCAAATCGTTGAAGGTCAGCAGCCCATAAATTAATCCGGCAATGTACGCATCCCCCGTTCCAATACGGTCGGTAATGGGCCGAATGTCATACACTCTGGACTTGTAGACAGCTTTACCATCGAATAATTTTGCCGACAGCTGATTGTGAGAGGCACTGATGGAATTACGTTTCGTGTCGGTTGTGTACCGGATGTTCGGAAAGCGTTTCATCATGGCCAGACCGGCTTCCTGAAACGTACTGCCTACTACGCCATAAATTTCGGAGAACAAGCCTTTGCCACCCAGAACCAGGGTACATCCTTCGGTTAAGGCAGGCATAATCTCCTGCGGAGTGCGTCCGTATTGCCAGAGATTACTACGGTAAACAATATCGGCCGAAACAGGAACACCTAATCGGTTTGCTGTTTGAATACCCGCCAGCAGACAGTCGGCAGCGCCTTGGGAGAGGGCGGGCGTGATACCTGTCCAATGGAACCAATCGGCTCCGCTCAGCACCGTTTCCCAATCAATTTCGTTGGGCTGGATACGTGCAAAAGCCGAATCGAACCGATCGTAAATAATCTGACTGGCCCGACTTCCAGCGCCCGTCTCCAGAAAATAAAGCCCTAGTCTGCCATCGCCATAGCGAATATACTCTGTGTTGACATCGTACTTTCTGAGATAACCCGCAGCCGCCCGGCCCAGCGAATGGTCGGGAAAACGCGTAACGTGGTAAGCACGTAACCCAAACTGAGAGAGTGATACCGCTACGTTCGCTTCTGTCCCGCCAAAGTGCATTGCTAGCGTATCTGTCTGCGTAAACCGTTCAACTCCGGGTGGACTTAAGCGGAGCATAACTTCGCCAAATGTGATAATTTTCATGAGATTGATTGGTTGAATGATTGAACAAAATTCAGGAGGCAGTAGTGTACCGCTCCGGTATTCCGGTCAATCACTCATTAAATAAACTGACTACTTTTTTCCAATTCTTCGGCTTTAACCGGCTCCAACTTAGGCAGGACCAGGTGAATAATGATTAAGGCCAGCAAATACGTACAACTGGCGATAATAAACATTGGCAGGTAACCAAAGGCGGTAATGATACGTCCGGCCAGCAGAGCCAGCAAAATGCCGCCTACCGCCCCAAACATACCACCAATGCCGGTTACTGAAGCCACTACGTTCTTGGGAAAGAGATCGGACGCGAACGTATACATATTGGCCGACCAACCCTGATGAGCAGCTGTTGCCAGCGAAATTAAGGCAATGGCAACCGTCAGGCTACTTGTCTGGGCCGCAAAAAATATCGGAACAACACAAAGGGCACAGATCAGCAGGGTTGTTTTCCGGGCACGATTCGCCGACCAGCCCCAGTGCATAAACTGGGTACTGAGCCACCCGAAGAAGATACTGCCCGCGTCAGAAACCACGTAGATAATCAGGAAAGGAATCCCAAAACTTTTCAGGTCGAGCTTCTGATCGAGCGCATCGTTCGAGTTGAAAAAATCAGGTAACCACGACATAAAGAACCACCAGATTGGGTCGGCCATGAATTTTCCGATGGCAAAAGCCCATGTTTGCTTATAGCCTAGCAGACGTGCCCACGATACGTTCGCCCGGGGCATTTTTTCCACGTCACTACGTATATAAGCCAGCTCATCGGCCGAGAGTTTGGCACTGCGCTCGGGTTTGCTATAGGTAAACCACCAGAAAAGTAAAAGACCAAAGCTGAGGAGTCCCGTTACCAGAAAGGAACTTCGCCAGCCGAATTGTAGAATCAGGTAGGGGATGACAAGCGCGGTCAGAATGATTCCGACGTTAGTACCTGCATTGAAAAGCCCACTGGCAAACGAGCGTTCGTGCCGGGGAAACCACTCAGCTATGGTTTTTATGGCCGCCGGGAAGATAGCGGCTTCGCCCAGACCCAGAAAGGCCCGTGCCCACCGTAGCCCGGTTATGTTTCCAACAAAAGCAGTCAGAACGGCTGCAATGCTCCAGGTTAGAATACCCAGCGAAAAGCCCCGCTTGGTACCAATGCGATCAATTAACCATCCAACCAGCAAAAAACCAAGGGCATAAGCAAATTTAAAGGCCGCGTCGACATCCCCATACAGTACTCTAAACCGATCCGTTGCTTCCTGAGTAAGAACCGAATTCGGCGACAGATCGAGCATTTCCTTGCGAAATACTTCGTCGGTCATGGTGAACGATAAAACTTGCCTGTCGATGTAATTGATTGCCGTTGCCAGAAACAGCAGGGCAACAATGCGCCATCGGAAGCTGCCCGAAGTAGTAGGCGTTTGCAAAACAAATTAAGGTTTAGGGGAGAAAAGGTCGAAAGATAACTTATATATCGAAAATAGTCGATAGTCGTCGGGCGATAGAAGCTTACTACTTACTGACGATTATGGACATATAGTTATTGACTATCAACTATCATATGCTTGAACAAACCTGGCGGTGGTTCGGTCCGAACGACCCCGTATCACTGAGCGATGTCCGGCAGGCAGGGGCTACCGGTATCGTAACGGCCCTGCACCATATTCCGAATGGCGAAGTATGGCCACGTAGCGAAATTGAAAAGCGAAAAGCGTTCATTGAAGAAAATCATCTGACGTGGTCAGTCGTGGAAAGTATTCCGGTGCACGAAGCCATCAAAACCCGGACCGGAAACGTTCAGCAGTACATCGAAAATTATAAAGAATCAATCGTCAATCTGGCCCAGGTGGGTATCGATACGGTCTGCTACAATTTCATGCCTGTTCTCGACTGGACGCGTACAGACCTCGACTATCCCATGCCCGACGGTTCGACGGGTCTGCGTTTCGATGCGACGGAATTTGCTGCTTTTGAGCTTTATATTCTTCAGCGAACGGGTGCCGAATACCTCTATACTGATGAGCAGAAACGCCGGGCAAAGGCTAAACTCGACTCCATGACGGATGCTGAGGTGAAACGCCTGACGAGAACGATCATTGCCGGGCTGCCCGGTTCCGAAGAAAGCTATACGGTTGATCAGTTTCGTGATGCGCTGGCTACGTATGCCGACGTGGGTGATCGCGAATTGCGCCAGAATCTGTACGCCTTCCTGCGTGAAATTGTACCCGTGGCAGAGTCAGTGGGCGTTCGGCTGTCGATTCATCCTGATGATCCACCGTATCCAATCCTGGGATTACCGCGTGTGGTGAGCACGGAAGCCGATGCGCGTGCATTACTGGCCGCTGCCGATTCGCCTGCAAACGGAATTTGTTTCTGTACAGGTTCCTATGGCGTTCGGGCGGATAATGATCTGGCGGGCATGGCCGAACGACTGGGACCGAAGATTCACTTCATCCACCTACGTAGTACGCAGCGCGACGCGAACGATTATTTCGAGCGAGGCAGCTTCCAGGAGGCCAATCACCTCGAAGGCGACGTACCAATGCCGAACGTAATGCTGGCGCTGTTGAATGAGCAGAAACGACGGAAAGCTGAAGGACGTACAGATTTGCGGATGCCTTTCCGCCCCGATCACGGTCATCGCATGCTCGACGATCTGACATCAGGAAAACGGGCCAATCCAGGCTACACTGCCATTGGGCGATTGCGCGGCCTTGCAGAGCTACGTGGTTTAATGGCGGGGTTGTCGGTTGAACGATAAGTAAGTTGTCGACAGGCTTTATGACCGAGTTTTCCGTTCGTGCCAATAGCTAATCAAAACATTAAAAAATAAGAAGAGCCGGGAGAAACAACTCGGCTTTTGCTTTTACTACTATGACGACAACTGCGCCCGCTCCGACGTTTTTATCCGACGATTTCCTGCTGCAAACTGAAACCGCCCGTCGACTTTATCATGATTACGCCCGGCCGATGCCAATTATTGATTACCACTGCCATCTGCCACCCGATCAGATAGCGGCCAATAAGCAGTTTGAAAATATTACTCAACTGTGGTTATACGGCGATCATTACAAATGGCGGGCCATGCGTACACACGGTGTTGATGAGCGTTACTGCACCGGTGACGCGTCGGACTGGGAGAAATTCGAGAAATGGGCCGAAACGGTTCCGTATACACTACGTAACCCGCTCTATCACTGGACGCATCTGGAGCTGAAAAATCCGTTTGGCATTACGGACGTATTGAAGCCAACTACGGCCCGATCTATTTACGATGCCTGCAATGAGCAATTGCCGCATTTGTCAGCACAAAATCTGCTGAAGCATTTTGACGTTCGGGTTGTTTGTACGACCGACGATCCGCTGGATTCGCTGGAGCACCATCGGGCACTTGCAAAAAGTAATTTTAAAGGTAAGGTTCTTCCCACATTTCGGCCAGATAAGGCAATGGCAGCCGACGATCCCGTTGCTTTTCGGGCGTATGTACAGAAGGTCGGCGAGGTGACAAACCGCGAGATTCGGACCTTATCGCACTATCTGGATGCGCTCAAGTCCCGGCACGATTACTTTGCTGAAATGGGTTGTCGGCTGTCGGATCATGGTCTGGAAATGATTTATGCCGAGCCGTATACCGAAAGTGAAATCGAAACGATTTTCACGAATCTGACCCTGAACTGGCAGGAGGGCATGAACGTATTTAGTCCAGTCGACATTCGGAAGTTTAAGTCGTTCATGCTGGTGCAATTTGCCGAGTGGGACCACGAAAAGGGTTGGACACAGCAGTTTCACCTCGGCGCACTACGTAACAACAACCTACGCCGATTGCGCGAACTGGGCCCTGATACGGGTTGGGACAGCATCGGTGATTTCCCGCAGGCAGTTTCTCTATCCCGATTCCTGGGTGGCCTCGACGACCGCAACAAGCTGGCGAAGACGATTCTCTATAACCTGAATCCGGCCGATAACGAAGTGATAGCGACCATGATTGGAAACTTCAATGATGGCTCGGTACGAGGTAAACTCCAGTTTGGTTCAGGCTGGTGGTTTCTAGATCAGAAAGACGGTATGGAAAAGCAAATCAACGCGCTCTCAAACATGGGTTTGCTCAGTGCGTTTGTGGGTATGCTGACCGATTCACGAAGCTTTGTGTCGTATCCTCGCCACGAGTATTTTCGGCGAATTTTGTGCAATATGTTCGGCAACGAAATCGAAAAGGGTGAACTCCCTAATGACGTAGACTGGGTCGGTCAGATTGTGCAGGACATATGCTATCACAATGCTGAACGGTATTTTGGCTTTAAGCTGAGTTAATGCACCATACGTTTGTCGAAACGAACGGCCTGCGGCTACATGTCGTTCAAGCCGGGCCAAGTGATGGTCAGCTTGTTATTCTGCTGCATGGATTTCCTGAATTCTGGTATGGCTGGCGACATCAAATCGATACGTTAGCTAAAACCGGTTTTTGTGTTTGGGCTCCCGACCAGCGCGGATATAATCTGAGCGATAAACCTTCCGGCATTGCAGCTTATGGCCTGGATACGTTAGCTGCCGACGTAGTGGGATTGATTGATGCGGCCGGTCGGCAGAAAGCCGTAATTGTAGGCCATGATTGGGGAGCGGCCGTTGCCTGGTGGACGGCCGTTCTTTACCCGGAACGTATCGAACGATTGATTGTCCTGAATGTTCCTCATCCGATGGTTATGCAACGGTTTGCCCGTCGCGATATGGGGCAGATGCTACGTAGCTGGTACATCGGGTTTTTCCAGTTGCCGTGGGTGCCTGAAGCCTTATCCCACCTGGGCAATTGGTCTATGCCTGTTCAAACGCTACGTTCAACTAGTCGACCCGGTACGTTCACAGATGCCGATTTACAGCAATACCGAACGGCCTGGTCGCAGCCAGGGGCGTTTACAGCGATGGTCAACTGGTATCGGGCGGCCCTGCAAAAACCACCCGCTCGCCAGCCTTCGATTCGTGTTACGGTTCCGACTCTGTTAATCTGGGGCGTCCGCGATCAGTTTCTGAAACGCGAAATGGCTCAGCTTAGCGTGGATTTATGCGACACCGGACGTATCGTATTTTTTGAAAATGCCACGCATTGGGTGCAACACGAAGAAGCCCAGCGAGTAAATGAGCTGATAACTGATAGCAACAGTCGTTAGTGATTCTACTGCTTGTAGACCTTACCGTCTTTCATAACGAACATAACGGTCTGTAGCGTTTTGATATTCTGAATCGGATTTTCGCCAACAGCGATAATATCGGCTAGCTTTCCTGCTTCAATCGAACCAATTTGCGAATCCATACCCAGCAGTTTAGCATTTATCAGTAACGCTGATTTGATCGCTTCAACGGGTGGCATGCCCGCTTCAACCATGTATTCAAATTCTTTGGCGTTGTAGCCATGGATGAACACCCCCGCATCCGTACCAAAGGCAATTTTTACGCCTGCTTTGTACGCTTTCCCAAATGTTGCCTGAATTTTTGGCCCAATCGCTAAGGCTTTGGGCACCACCAAAGGCGGATAGTAACCGAAGTGCCGCGCCGAATCAGCCGCCGTTTTGCCCGCAATGATCGTTGGGACATAGTACGTACCGTATTTTTTAAATAATTCGATCGCTTCGTCGTCCATCAGCGTACCGTGTTCAATCGTTTGTACACCTGCCCGAATGGCCCGTTTCATTCCCTCAGCACCGTGTGCGTGAGCGGCTACGGGAAAGCCGTAATCTTTGGCAGCATCGACCACCGCTTTGACTTCTTCCTCCGTAAACTGAGGGCCAGAACCATCTTTCGCATTACTCAAAACGCCACCCGTTGCCGTGATTTTTATCAGATCAGCCCCATCCTTGTAGCGTTGCCGAACGGCTTTGCGAGCGTCTTCTGGACCATTAATCACGCCATCTTCCGGGCCAGGATCACCCATTAGATCTTTGCGGTAGCCGTTGGTTGGATCAGCGTGCCCGCCAGTTGTGGCAATGGACTTGCCGACCGTCAGGATGCGCGGCCCGTCTACCAATCCCGCGTTGACCGCGTTACGTAGTGATACGTTCACACCCGAACCACCCAGGTCGCGAACAGTCGTAAAACCTGCCAGTAGCGTTGTTTTGGCATAGCGAGCGGCCCGATATGCTACGTCGGCCGGATTACTGGTGAAGCCATCAATTGCACCGCCCCGGCGTGTCTGGCCTTCCAGGTGAACGTGCATGTCAATCAGGCCGGGGAGAACGGTTCTGGATTTCATATCCAACACCTGATCTTTACCCGTTGGGGCTGTGTATCCCTTTTGAACAGCCGTAATTTTACTGCCCTCAACGACAATAGTCATTTGCGGTTGGAGATTATTACCAACGCCATCAAATAGATTTCCGCAGTGAATAAGCGTTCGTTGGGCGAATAGGGGAGAGGACAGCAGAGCTAGCGCAGCCAGCAGGTATAGTTTTTTCATGAAATAAGTTGGTTGGGTACAAAAAGGGCTGTAACCGTTCGTTACAGCCCTAAAATACAGCTTATTAGTATTAAAATCTATCGCTTCACAATAACGCCGTCGGCTACGAAGGTCAGCGCTTTTTCGGGCTCGGTAATTTTTTCAATTTCTTCCTGTGATTTACCCGCGTCTTTGGCAAAATGACGCAGATCGGCTACGGGCGTTGTGGTGGTTTCGGCCGTGCCTTCAACAACCACGGTTTTGCCAACAATGTCTTTCGGAACAAAGAAACCGTAATCTTTAAACGTAACGCGCATGGTTTGGCCATCGCCGGTTTTTACATTCATCCAGCAGCCTTTCACTTTGCAGACCGACTCAACTGTACCTTCCACTTTGGCGGGAATTTCGGTTTTATCGCCCATTTTGGTGGCTAACTGCGTAGCGGGGATGGCACCGTTATCGGTGATTTTTTTGCCGTGGTAGCTGATTTCACCCTGGGCGAAAACGCCAAACGAAGCGGCTACGAGAAAGCTGGTAATCAGGAACGTTTTCATAATATTTTGGAGAATAGTACGTCTACTACGTCAAAAACACTACGTGTGTTGTTTGCTCAAAAGTAATTATTTAGATGCATTCTTAAAAACACGTATTTTTCACGGCGCTCTGAACGAAGGGTTTCGGTAGCGTACGAATGCTAAGTTCGCCAAAATTTTGGTTAATTTTGGTAGAAATGAACCCGCTTATATCGACAATGAGTTCATGCTACAGAAGCCATCGTGATGAAAAATTGGATCAAACGATTCGGGAAATTCTTTTCGTACTCTTTTGCTGAGCAGGCATTAGTGCTGAAGGCTTTTTGGCTTGTTCTGATGATTCGGTTAGCCTTAAAGTTTTTCTCGTTTCATCAATTCAGGCGACTGTATGCTTCTTTTCTGCAACCTGCTTCCGCGACAGAAGTGGCCGATGCGCGTATCAGGCAGTACGTCTGGGCAATCGAACGGGTCAGTGGTCCGCTGGCGGCTGTCTGTCTGCCACAGGCATTGGCGTTGAAATTCTTTCTACGAAGTGACAAACGAAGCGAAATAGTTATCGGAGTCGATAAAAAGAGCGGTTTCAGTGCGCATGCGTGGGTAGAAAAAAACGGCAAAATCCTGATTGGCGATACGCCCCAAATGAGTTTTCAACCCCTGTGGAAGTGGCAATAAGTTATTATGTACTACGTGCTTTTAACGCCTGAAAACCAATGGAACAACTGCGTTTAAGTGAGCAGCAGAAACGCCTTTTTGCCGATTATCAAGCATTTGTTAACATAGTAGATGGGTTTTCGGAAGAGCAATTTAAGCAACACATTGGTGAGAAATGGGCGGTAGCAGACGTAGTACAGCATCTCTATCTGTCCGCTCGTCCGGTAGCTCGTTTGATGGCTGGTTCACGCGACGTACTGCTCCAATGGGGCAAGCCTGACGGAGAATCGAGAGCCTATGATGCTATTTCGTTAGCCTATCAGCAACGGTTGAGAATGGGTGTTAAAGCTCCTGAACCGTTTACGCCCCGGCCGGAGGATATGCAGGCTGACAAACGGGATATTATTGAGCGATTGGTCACTACGTATCAAGCCATCATTGAGGCCCTGAACAACTGGACTGATCAGGAATTAGACGACTACGTAATACCGCATCCGGCGCTGGGCAAATTAACGGTCCGGGAAATGATTCAGTTTATCAGCATTCACACACAGCATCATTTGCGGTTGCTGCCAAAATAAAAAAAGGAAGGTGAATGAACCTTCCTTTTTTATACGACTCAATCGGCAGTTTATCGGGCAAGACGTACCCCTCCACGGCCCACTTGTCCAAAATAATAGTTTACGCCAATTTTCAGTCGCCCGCCTTTGCCCCGGCTAACGGTTGGGTCAATTTTGTTGTAAAAGCTACTTTCGTAAGAAAGCTCGGCTCCTAACCGGCGTAAAATCCAGGCCATTACGCCAATTTCTAAGCCGACACTGGTATATTTTGCCTTCGTTTCGGCTGAGATATTATCAGAAAATTCGCGGCCGCTGTTCAAGCTGGCACCAATAAAGCTGCTAATACGAGTCCGGAATGGATAATAGCGGGCAAAAGCGCCAATCTGGCGAGCCCGATACTTATTGCCCACCAGTCGATCGCTGTCGTACCGCAAACCGGCAGCAAAGCCCGGCTGAAAAAAATAGCCTGCCCGCAAATTCGCTGCTAAATACACCTGGCCGCTTGTTGTGCCCATACCGATACCACCACCGCCAAAAAGATTACCCTGCTGAAACCAGTTTAGCTGGTGTGTTTGCTGATAGTTTAGCGATTTGTCTACTTCTTCCTCTAATTTTTCGCTGGCTCGAACGGCCTTCTCACGCGTTTCTTCGCTGATAATCGGTTTGGATCGACCCGTTGAATCGGATTGATTCTGGGCTAGTGAGACTGCCGATAAGCACGAAAGCAGTGTTATAGTGGTAAGTATTTTTTTCATCGTCGTTGAGATTAGTACCTTAAAACCTTTGTCCTATTAACTGTAAAGCCAAAATAAGGTTTGGTTACAGGACCGTTATCCTGAACCGAATCAACAAAAAGCGTCTTCCCGATTATCGGGAAGACGCCGTGTGAGATCTGCTACGTAGTGTCGATTTATTTTTTCAACTGGTCGATCAGCAATTCCGTTTGTTCGATGGATACGGCCGGGAAATTGGCAATCCGAATCTGCGACTCTTTAAGTTTGCCATAGCCACTTCCTACAATCATATTAGCTGCTTTTGCATTGGCTATTACGTCTGGAGATGGTTTGGTTGTGTTTGCTACAACGACCGTTTGCGACCGATGCCGCTCCTGTTTTACGAAAGGTTCGTAATCGGCTGAAGTCTCTAAAAACTTATAGAGCATGCGGGCCTTTTCCTCTGTTTGTTTCCGAATCGTATCGATGCCGATGCGGTTAAAATCTTCTGCGATTTTTCCGAGCAGATAAATGTACAGTACGTTTGGCGTGGCTGGTGTTTCAAACGTTTTATAGTGTTTCCAGAGCGTCGGTAGCGTGTGGTGGGCTCCAATCGTCAGGGCATCGTTCTGCAAAAGGTATTCCGCTTTCTCCAGACAGCTTTGGTTCGAAATCCAGACCCCCAGACCAGCCGGCATACCAAACGCTTTTTGAACGGAGAAAAATGCCGAATCAATCAGGTTGAAATCCAGATCGGGGTATGGTGCCGACGAGACGATATCGACACAGAACAATTTCTTTGGGTATTTGCGCTTTAGCTTGTGTATCTCGGAGGTGCGCATCTGAACGCCCGATGAGGTTTCGTTGTGCGTCAGACAAACAAGTTCTGCGTACTCAGGTACGTCAATATCCGCTGCGTCAAAGCCTTCGCCAAATGGCTTTTCCTGTAAGTGTGCATGCTTTTGCAGGGCGTTGGCATAATCGTAAAATTTTTGCGAGAACGAACCATTGACGAGGTGAAAGCTTTCATGCTCTACACAGTTCAGGATTATGCGTTCCCATACTTCCGAAGCCGATCCTGTAAAGAAAATTCCGTGTGATTTTGGAATACTCAGCAACACACGTAGCTGCTCATCCGCAAATTGATAAATATCCCGAAAGCGTTGGCTGCGGTGCGAAATGGAGCCAATTTGCTCATCCAGTGCCCGTTGCAGATGCTGGTAAAAGGTAGGATAAAGCTCGGCTGGACCGGGAGTGAAGTAAGTGTTTTTCATAGATAATGATTGAATTGTGGATGATTGAATAATTGAACAGGGTTCGCGTCCGCTGTTCAATTATTCAATCATCTACAGTTCATCAATTAATATAAAAGTCTAAACTTAATCGTGTTATCAATACCTTTCAACTCCTGCACAACTTCGTCGGCGTATTCTTTTGCTACGTCCGTAATTACGTAGCCAATCTGTTCGTTGGTTTTCAGATACTGACCGTGAATGTTGATGTGGTACTTCGCAAAAATATTGTTCATCTGAGCCAGAATACCCGGTACGTTCGCATGTATATGCAACAGGCGGTGAGCACCTTTCAGGAGAGGCAGTTGTAGTTCAGGGAAGTTTACGCTACCGTACGTACTGCCATTGTTGATGTATTCGAGAAGCTTGCCAGGTACGAAATTGCCGATGTTTGCCTGCGCTTCTTCCGTGCTTCCACCAATATGAGGTGTCAGAATGACATTCGGCAGGTTACGTAGTGCGTTGGTAAATTCTTCGTTGTTGGTTTTCGGTTCATGCGGAAACACATCGACACCCGCTCCCGCAACTTTACCGCGCTCAATGGCATCGACCAGAGCCGGAATATCCACGATATGGCCACGCGAAAGATTCAGGAAAATAACCCCATTTTTCATCAGACTAAACTCCCGATGGCTGATCAGGTTCTTGTTTTCCTTACGTCCATCCGTGTGCAGACTGATAATATCTGATACGGCCAGCAACTCATCCAGCGATTTGCATTTGCGGGCGTTGCCAAGAGCGAGTTTATCGACAACATCGTAGAAGTACACTTCCATGCCCAGCGCTTCAGCCACTACCGACAGTTGCGTGCCAATGTTTCCGTAACCGACCAGCCCCAGTTTTTTACCCCGAACCTCGAAGCTATTTTTTGCCGATTTGTCCCATCCGCCGTTATGCATCGAATTACTCTTCGGCACAATACTCCGAATAAGCATGATAATCTCGCCAATGGCTAGTTCAACCACCGAACGTGTATTGCTATATGGCGCGTTAAAAACAGCAATGCCTTTTTGGGTGCAGGCGTCAAGATCGATCTGGTTCGTACCGATGCAGAACGCTCCAACGGTCATGAGTTTATTGGCATGTTCCAGAACACGCGCCGTTACGTTGGTTTTCGAGCGAATTCCCAGAATCGATACGTCCCGAATGGCTTCAATCAGTTCGTCTTCGTCGAGGGCACCTTTTCGGATCTCTACATTAAAGCCCTCCTGTTCAAACAGTTGAACCGCTACGGGGTGCACGTTTTCCAATAGTAGAACTTTAATTCGGCTTTTCGGATACGACTGGCTGCGGCTCAAATTGTTGTGGTATAAAAATTCATCGAGAGAAGGTGCCACATAATCAGCTTTTTCCACAACGCGGGGACGCATTACGTTTTCAGTGAAGGCATAAAACCGATTCGCCAGGCCCGAAGCTCTGATTTCATAATCGGTATAACCATCGCCAATGACGTACACTTCGCCATCGAGATTCAGATTCCGAATTACCTGCGACTTGCCGCCGTTCGCAGAAAGCGGATTTTCTGGATCGAAGCTGGTAATGGCCCCCGATTCATCAAAAATGAACGTATTGGCAAATACATTTTCTTCACGAACGCCCAGCGACGTAACGATCGGAACAATGAATTCTTTGAAGCCATTCGAAACGACGTATATGTGCTCGGCGTTCTCGGTCAGAAACTGTTTGTTACGTTTAAACGAATCCGAAATCTTACCCATCAGATTCTCGATAAGCGCAGGCAGTTGGTCACGGTGAGCTTTCAGTAAACCCAGTCGTAGGTTAAGCGATTCAGTAAACGAAATTTCGCCCGACATGCCGCGATCGGTGATGGTTTTAATTTGATCGAGTACATCATCCCGATCGGGACGGCCAACGAGCGAGATTTCACCCAGTACGTCGAGAGCTTCGACCTTTGTGAAGGTGCTGTCGAAATCGATAATGTAATACGTCTGTTCGAGAGATTTGGTAAGCATGGTTGAAAGACCGCCGTTTCAGCGATTTGTTGAATCGTCTTGTTGTTGTGTCAAATTAGAATCGGATAAAAACGATAACGCCCGTTTTTCTGACCAGGATGTACTCTGAATACCACCGTTTTTAGACGGAAATCCACAGTGGCCGCCTTGCTCTGGAAACTCCATCCATACGTTGGGGAGTTCCCGGGCTAACGTAGCAGGGAAGCATTCGGGTGAGAGAAACGGATCATTTTTAGCGTTGACGATTAGTGTAGGAATGGTAATTGTTGGTATAAACTGTAACGAACTGCTCCGGGTATAATAATCTGTTACGTCCCGAAATCCGTTCATGGGAGCCGTAAACAGATTGTCGAACTCCCGAATGCTACGTGCCTTACGTACTGCTTCGGTTGGAAAAATTCCCGGCATTACGGCGGCTTTCTGCATCACTTTCTGCTTGAGCGTTCGATTGAACCGGTAGTTGTAAACCAGGCTATCCCATTGTTCAAGCCGCCGGGCCGACCCCATCAGATCGAGCGGTACGGAAAACACAACGGCTTTTTTGATCGCCGGATTGATCGACCGGCCCTGCTCTCCCAAATATTTTAGCGTTACGTTGCCGCCCGCACTGAAACCCGTCAAATAAATAGAGGAATACCCTTTGTTGAGCGCGTACTGAATCACAAAGTGTAAATCGCCCGTTTCGCCTATGTGATAAAAACGCTCCCGGCGATTCATTTCGCCACTGCAGGAACGGTAATGCCAGGCCAGACAATCAAAACCGTTTTGCGTCAAATGTCGCACCATCCCGGCCAGATACTGGCTGGTTGAACTTCCTTCAAGCCCATGGGAAAGGATGACGAGAGGCAGAGGGCATGGGGCATTGGGACTGGTGGGGGGGGACGCTACACCCTCTACCCTCTGCCCTCTACCCTCTGCCCAATCTAAGTCCAGAAAATCGTCGTCGGGGGTTTCAATACGTTCGCGGACGTAAGAAACCTCAACCTTGCGAAAGAGCGAGGGAATTATGGTTTGCAGGTGGCCATTCCACAAACGAGTGGGCGGCTCATAACTTGATGGGGCAATCAGCGGCATTATCAGACGCGGGCGATTGAAGCCGCAAAGGTAACGCTTCTGTCGGTTAGACGGTTGGTAAATGCTAAAAATCGTAGGTTTGCTCTGCCTAGATACGTTTAGTAGCCTGTTCTCCTACATAACTTAAAAAATCTATAGCGCTAGTTCCTTCTCAGTTACAATCGTCAGGACTTCGGTATCCGTAAGCCGTTGCGCCAGCCCCAGTGTTTTGGGTAGCTCATAATGAAAGAAAAACTTCATCGTATGAATTTTTCCTTCGTAAAAGGACAGATCATCGCCCTGTGGAATTTGAGTGAGCAGCGCCTGTTTGGCAACAATCGCCTGTTTAAGCCATTGCCAGGCAACAACCACAATCCCGAATAATTCCAGAAACAACGTAGCGTCGGCCAGATACCGTTCAATATCACCCTTCTGCGCATGGGGCATTAGGCTTTTTACTACGTCCTGTGTTCGTTTAAGCTCAGCGGTCAGTTTATCGGCGTAGGGTTTCAGATCGTCGAACGTACTGGCTTCAGCAATGGTTTTGCCTATTTCGGCAAACAGCAACTGCGGAGCTTTACCGCCTTTCATCGTCATTTTTCGCCCTAGTAAATCCTGCGCCTGAATACCTGTTGTGCCTTCATAGATGGGCGTGATACGTATATCGCGGTAAAGTTGCTCAACCGGAAAATCTTCCGTAAAGCCGTAGCCACCAAAGGTTTGAACGCTCTGACTAACCGATTGTACACCCATTTCGGATGGATACGATTTGGCGACCGGCATTAACAGGTCAAGGAGCAAAAAGGCGTTTTCTTGCTCTTCGCCCTCTGCTACTTCGCTGATGTCGTACAGGCGGGCCGCTTCCAGCAACAGCGACAGCGAACCCTCTGTTACGGCTTTCTGAAACAAGAGCATTCTGCGCACATCTGGATGATTAATGATGGGTGTCTGGGGAGAATCCAACTGACCTTTTTCATTCAACCGTCGGCTTTGCGGACGTTCTTTGGCGTATTGTAAGGCCGCATAATAAGCCGCCGTCGCGATGGC
>NZ_JBMDWV010000416.1:0-47291 GCF_048594605.1 Spirosoma sp. | reverse complement strand
AGCCGACGATTTGAACGGACGGCAATCGATAATCATTTCGTGCGCACAACGGCCATTGGTCCCCGTGTATAACGTATCATAATGACCAGCCAACCGGGTTTTGATGTAATTGGCATTTAGTATGGCCCGTTTGGTAGCGTTCGATAATCCAGAGCCACCCATCATAGCGATATAGGCGTAAGAAATCGTCAGGATACTGGCTGAGCCATACGGAGCTGCCGAAACAGCACCCGCCCCTTCGGTTCTGGACCCTTTGCTTTCATTTACATGGCCGGGCAAAAACGGCACCAATTGTGGAGCGACACCGATTGGGCCCATGCCTGGCCCCCCCCCGCCATGAGGAATACAAAATGTCTTGTGAAGATTCAGGTGGCAAACGTCGGCACCAATTGTAGCGGGAGATGTAAGGCCTACCTGTGCGTTCATGTTCGCCCCATCCATATACACCTGACCACCATGTTGATGGATAATCTCGCAGATTTCCTTGATGCTTTCTTCAAACACCCCGTGCGTCGATGGGTATGTTACCATCAGGCACGATAAGTCTTTGCTGTACTGTTCCGCTTTCGCTTTCAGATCCGCTACGTCAATATTGCCACGTTCATCACATTTTACGATGACCACTTTCATACCGGCCATCACGGCGCTGGCTGGATTTGTTCCATGGGCCGATTGCGGAATCAACGAGATATTCCTATGATGATCGCCCCGACTTTCGTGGTAGGCCCGAATAACCATCAGTCCTGCGTATTCGCCCTGTGCGCCCGAGTTTGGCTGCATCGACATGGCCGCAAAACCCGTGATCTCACACAGCCAGTCGTTCAAATCTGAAAATAACTGCTGGTATCCTGCTGTTTGATCTTTTGGTGCAAACGGGTGAAGCTTGCCGAATTCGGGCCACGTAACCGGAATCATTTCGGCAGTAGCGTTCAGTTTCATGGTGCAGCTCCCCAGCGAAATCATTGAGTGGACCAACGAAAGGTCTTTTTCCTCTAATGACTTCAGATAACGTAGCATTTCGTGCTCAGTATGATGCGTATTAAATACCGGATGCGTCAGATAATCCGATGTACGTACCAACTGCTCTGGCCAGGTAATTTCCAGACTCTCCAGAATGGCGTCCATATCAGCTTTTACACCGAATACAGTGAGCAACTCGGTCAAATCATGGAACGTTTTAGCTTCATCGAACGAAACACTAACGTGCTCGCCATCCGGCAGATACCGCAAATTGATCTGAGCGGCCCGCGCCGATTTCCGTAGCGACTCGACATCATCGACCTTGATCGTGACCGTATCGAAATACGTCTGGGTACAAACCTTGTGCGCACTCCAGCGTAACCCTGTGGCAAATGCTTTCGTCAGAGCGTGTACCTGCTCACCGATTGCACGCAGCCGTTTCGGACCGTGGTAAACAGCGTAGCTTCCAGCCATAACCGCTAACAGAACCTGCGCCGTACAGATATTTGACGTAGCTTTTTCCCGGCGTATGTGCTGTTCGCGGGTTTGCAAGGCCATCCGCAGCGCAGGTTTGCCTTCTGCATCCTGCGATACTCCAATGATACGTCCCGGAATCTGCCGCTTGAACGAATCGCGAGTCGCGAAGAAAGCGGCATGTGGGCCACCATAACCCATCGGAACCCCGAAACGCTGCGACGATCCCACTACGACGTCGGCCCCCATTTCGCCGGGTGAAGTCAGCATTGTTAAGGCTAGTAGGTCAGCCGCAACAGCAGCCGTTACGTTATGTTCATGGGCCGCAGCTATCAGATCGGTATAATCGAACAATTCACCGTCAGAAGCGGGGTATTGAAGCAGAAGCCCGAAGATGGCATCGTTGGTTAGATCGACCGAGCGATGATCGCCTACAATAACCTTAATGTCCAGAGGAGTAGCCCTCGTCAATACTACGTCGATCGTTTGCGGATGACACCGTTCTGATACAAAAAACGTATCCGCATTTTTCTTGGCAGCCGGACGCGTCGCATAAAGCATGTGCATGGCTTCAGCAGCGGCCGTTCCTTCGTCCAGCAACGAAGCATTGGCCAGGTCCATCCCTGTCAAATCCGACACAACCGTCTGGAAATTCAGGAGAGCTTCGAGCCGTCCCTGCGCAATTTCGGCCTGATACGGTGTGTAAGCCGTGTACCAAGCCGGATTTTCCAATACGTTCCGGAGAATGACGTTTGGCGTCAGCGTATCGTAGTAGCCTGTACCGATATACGATTTAAAAACTTTATTCTGGTTGGCTATTTTTTTGAAATCCGTCAGAAACTGCATTTCCGACTTGGGTTCCGGCAGATCGAGCGGTTTTTGCAGTCGGATGGCCTCCGGAACGGTTTGATCAATAAGTTCGTCGATAGACGTAACACCCACTGTCTTGAGCATATCGGCCTGAGCCGCTTCAGTCTGACCCTGGTGCCGGTCTTCAAATATGTCTGTCTGTTGAAGCTTTAAAGTCATTGAACGGTTGCATCTTATAGGTATACTGCAAATTTACACAAGCCCGTTGTAAAAGCCGTACTATTCGATCAATTGTCTGACAGAGCTTTACAGGCGCTTCCCTTGTCTGATAGTTGATAATGAAGTATACTTACCGCATCAAATTCCGATTAATTTGCTCAATGGCAATCTTTACGGCCACACATTCAACTATTTTTCAGCGTTTTTTTCACACCAAAAGCGATACCATTTACGAAGCTCGGTCAATTATGCATTCCCAATCGGCTCAATCGGACTCTATACAATTGGGCACGTCCAACAGACGACCGATCCTATCTGTCTTTCAGTACGTTGCACTCATCATTCTGCTGGCGATTTCGGTTGTTATATACTACGTAACGATCTTTCGAAACGCTTATAATTTCCCTTACGAAGACGATTTCAACAGTGCTCTTTCGTTTATTGCTGATTATTCATTTACGGGTCTGAACTTCTGGGAGAAACTAAAATTGATTTTTTCGCAGTACAACGAGCATCGCATTGTTTTTGATCGGCTCGTTTTCTTGGCCGATTATGGCTTGTTTGGCCAACTGAATTTCAGGCACTTAATTCTAATTGGTAATCTGGCTCCTTTTTTGATCGGGGTGCTTTTCTGGTACGTAGCGTTCAAAGGTTTTCCTCTGCCTCAAAAGCTTTTCTATTTTTTACCGGTAGCGTATTCGCTGTTTTCCTTTCAATATTGGGACTTGTCGACCTGGAGCATGGCCGCTTTACAGAATCTGTTTGTGATTCCGTTCGCCATGTTCTGTATGTACAACCTGTGTCAGTCTGGTCGGCAGGCTTTTATTCTTGCCTGCGTTGCGGCCGTATTGGCAACGTTTACTAGTGGTAACGGTATGTTTACCTTCATTGTCGGCATACCTGTATTGCTTTTTCTGAAATCCTACCGACGGCTGGGCATATGGATTGCAGTTAGTGCCGCAACTATTGGCTTCTATTTTCTGAATTACACGCGACCACCTTATCATCCCGACATCGCAGACTCACTGTTTAATCATACAGGCCGCGCGATCAGCTATTTTTTCACCCTGATCGGCGCAATGATCGGCGCCGGCAGACCTAAACTGGCCATACTCTTTGGAATAGTGTCATTGCTGATAACGCTGGGGCTGATTGGCTATTTATGGTATCAGAAAAGGCTTACGGATCATTTGCCACTTGTCGGTATAATCGCATTTCTCTACCTCACCTGCCTGTCGTTGATGGCTTCCCGTTCGGGGATGGGTGTTGAGCAGGCGTTTTCTCCTCGTTATGGTATTGTTGTAGTGATGCTATTTGCTACGCAGGCCACTCTTGCCATCGAAACCATCACCCAGCGATACTTGCGCCCTGTTGTCCTGGTTACCTATGCAGGAATTTGTTTGTTTTTCTATTTTTCAGCTACTAATCAGGTCAATCGGCAGCGGATTGCCGATCGTACACAGCAGTTGCAGTATAGTAGTGCCTTTTACAATGATAAACCGGCCAACGTATCACTTCATTGGGGAAATTCAGGCGTAGCCAAACCAATTTTTGCAGACGCCGTTCGCAAAGGATTTTATCAAGTGCCAGACATTACGTTCGCTCATTTGAAAAGCAAGCCCTCTTTGTTCGACCCGTCAACGCTGGTCGCCACACATAACGTAACACACGATGTAAAACCCTACATTTCTGATAACTACTTGGTATTTTATCGTTCCTGGGCGCTGCTGAATAATGATTTACCGAGAGGCACCACCGTACAGATCGTAGCCAATTCAGGCACAGATACCTACGCTTTTGACACGTATGAATTTGTTCTGGACGACAGGGACGATCATACACTGGGCAGAGAGTACAAGCACGCTGGTTTCTGCGCTGTTCTGGACAAAAAAGACCTTAAACCGGGTCACTACGTATTGTGGCTGTGCCTCACGACTGGCGCCACAAAAGCATATGCACCAGTGGACGTAACACTGGACGTTTGACCAGACGCTGACTCCATGCCCCGATGGTTGAGATTGATGGAAGTCCATTTCGTGGCACATCATGAAAATTTATTCGCACCGGCCGTTAAGTTGTTCAGGAAAACATCAGACAGCCACAAAGCAGCTTCATTGCTGCCGAGGTTTTAGCCAATAAATCAGGCTCTTATCTGGCCAGATCATTTACCAACTGGGCATATACCGTATATCTTCAGGTTCAGAAGTTAACCAAACTCAATATTTGAATAAATTGCCCACTTGACCTTCTCATTTCTTAGACATTCATGAAGAGCCAAATTGTTAACGCACTTATCAACGTACTGGACAAGTTGGGGCTGGATGGAGATCGAATTGCATTCAAAGTCGCAATTTTTGCCTATAAGCTTGGCTTAAAAAACAAGATTGATAACAGCAAACCTTTCGACTTTGGCGATTTCAAGCTATACATCGATCAACACGATACGTTACAGGTTGCTGGACACGGTCGTTTTGAAGAAGCCGAATTCAACGCATTAATGTCCTTCTTGCGGGAGGATTCGGTTATGGTCGATATTGGTGCTAATATGGGTTATTATACCGTCAGGGCTGCTCAGAAGCTAAAGCGGGGAAAAGTGATTGCCTTCGAACCCGATCCGGGAAACTTCGCAATATTGCAGAAGAACGTAGCGATCAATCAGTTGTCGAACGTAGTGCTGAACAATGCGGCTTTATCGAATCGTACGGAAACGATGCGGTTGTACAAACACCCGTTTAATGTCGGCGATTACCGACTCTACAACGACGGCGATTTTACTGAATTTGTAGACGTACCCACTTTACAGCTCGACGACGCAGTGTCCGAACGTATTGACCTGATCAAAATTGACGTACAGGGGTTTGAATATTTTGCGTTGAGTGGGGCTTATCAGTTACTAACAAGGTTTCATCCTGTTGTTTTCAGCGAATTCTGGCCACGGGGACTACACAATAGTGGAGCTAGCCCTACCACGTACCTGAATATGATGGAAGAATTAGGCTATACGGTCAGCCTGATCAACGAAATCAACCAGCGCATCGAGCCCCAGAGCTACGAAGCACTACGTATCTTGAGCGAAGAGCCAACCAACCGTTACGTTAATCTAATTTTTCAACGGCCTTAATCAGAATAAATTAGTAGCGTTTTGATCAAACGAATCACTCGGTCTACTTCAACCGTTTCGATCGAAAATGGGGATTCTGGATTGAATTCATCTGCAATAACGGATAAATCAGCTCGGTGCTTTTCAATATAATCCGGGTAAACATGGTGAATGTATGGCGCTACGTCAGCCGGATACGGATGCCAGCGTACCAAGGATTTTCCCTGCGAAATAACAACTGTAGGCGTTTGAGTCGATGCCGCCAGATGCAAAATCCCCGTTTCGTTGGCAATTAACAAATCTGCTTTCGACAGCGTAAAAATCAGCTCTGCCAACGAGAGTTTTCCTGTCCGATCATCAATTCGGTTATGATCTGTCAGTTCACGCATAAACTGTTGTGAATAAACCAGTTCGTTTGGCGCTCCAGTCAGTACAATAAAATGATTGGGGTAATATTGCTGGATAAAATCAGCAACCTGGGCAAACCGACGCGTGGGCCATACCCGAAAATCCTGACCGGCCCCAAGCGAAAAAACAACGTAGCGTGTTGGCAAATTGCTTATTGGGTGCGCTTTGGTTAAATCGAATCGAGGGGGCTCAATCGTTACCGGCTCCTGTAGAAATCCTTCTACCAGTTTCCGATTGCGTTCCATTTCAAACATATAAT
Source organism: Spirosoma sp. (assembly GCF_048594605.1). GTDB lineage: Bacteria > Bacteroidota > Bacteroidia > Cytophagales > Spirosomataceae > Spirosoma. Next base: position 41,061 of record NZ_JBMDWV010000416.1, on the reverse strand, counting down.
CATCTGGAGAATCGATCAGGCGGGTATAGATTCGATTACCGAACCATGCTTCCCATCGCTTGATGTTGATAAAATTACCCCGACATCCCACTCGCTCGGCTGCTCCACTGGCGCGGGCCATAAAGTCATCTAAAACCAGCACCCGACTGTATGTCGGACAAAAAACAACTGAACACCCCGCCCGTCGCAGTTCTCGCACAAACCGAAATCGATAAAGCGGGCGTGTACTCAGCTTGTAAATATCTGTCCATAAAAACTGATCGATTACGGACGTATCGAATGCCTCCACCAGCGACTTTACGGCTACGTTTCCGCAGAACGTAATGGTGTAGTTTTTATAATGGGCCGACTCACGAATCCGGCGTATGTAATTCCGAAATAGCAGATAGTCGCCAAGAACATCGAGCCGGATAATTAATAAGGTATTCGGTTTGATTGGAGCTGGTGCCGTCCAGATGGCTAACGTATCGGTTAACCAAAGTACAAAGTCAATTATTGCCAGTACCGGCGCTAGAAAAGGCGATGTTTTAAGAAGCCGAATAAGCGCTTTCAGATTCATTTTATCAAATGGTAGGCGGCCGTTATCAACTGATTATGCAGCTGATGCATCGCCCGAACGGGCATAGACCGAACATGACGCTGTAGTACGCTGTAGTCTTCTGCAAACTGCTCACTAAACTGACTTCCTTTCGACTGTCCATGTACACGAAAGGCCGTCAATACCTGCCTAATTACGGCGGGCGGCTGAAGTGTTTTCAGCCGTAGCCACCAGTCATAATCCATCGTGTAATGTAGCGACTCGTCCAGATAGCCTAACGTATCATGAGCAGATCGGCGCCAGAACGTAGCAGGCTGGCAGACAGCATTGGTCATTCCAAGATACACAAACGTCGGTAGCTGTCGAAGCGACCGCTTATAACGCTGGATCGATTGCTGAATAGGCACACCCTTATCGTTGACAATCAGGCAGTCGCCGGTTAGCCAAAGCTGCTCAGGATGCTCTTCAAAAAACTTCCCGACCGTATGTAACGCACCGGGCAGAAAATAATCGTCGGAATTAAGCCAGCAGACAATACTACCCGTCGTTAAGCGCAACCCCTTGTTGATGGCGTTCGTTTGGCCGCTATCAGCTTCCGAAAGTAAGGTTAATCGGGACTGATACGGCTGGAGTATTTCTAACGTAGCATCGGTAGAAAGGCCATCAACAATCAGATACTCTAAAGCGGGATAATTCTGACTAAGAACGGACTCAACCGTCTGGCGGATAAACTGCCCCTGATTGTAGGAAGGTGTAATAACACTAATTGTGGGCAGCATAACTTACGGATTTGTGCCAGCGATTACCGGTTGTTGGGCATCCGGTGCATGCATTTCTGAACGTAGCTGATCCATTTCTTTCCGCATATAGGCCATCTCCTGCGTCAACACTTTTATCTGATTTTGCAGACGGGAGTTAACCACCGACAAATGAACCAGAAAGACGATAATCGCAAAAATGGCGGCCAGAAAAATCAAAGACGGCGGGTAATAGACGCCTAAAAACAGAGAAATTTGTTCGAGCCCTTTCCGCCAGATCGAGAAAACGACCAGTATGATAGTACATAGAATCCAGATAATGGAATACTCTTCCCGCAATTGTCCTTTGGCAATCAACCGGAAAATCATGACCATAAACAGGGCAACGCCCAGCAAGCTTATGATCTGAATAGTAATAGGTAGGGAAGCCATAAATCAGGCAGGTTTGGGAATGGTTTTACTTCGCAGCCGAGCATAAATAAACAAAGCACCCAACGTCACTTTCAACATATAATAAATGGCCTGTCCACTGCCGATTGATGAAACGCCCCCCTGTCGCTCACGCATTTGTACAGGCACTTCCAGCATACGCAGCCGGTAAAGACCAAATTGCACAATAGCCTCGGGCTCAGGGTATTCGTCGGGATAATAATTGGCTACTACCGCCAGTGTTCGACGGTTAAAAGCCCTAAAGCCGGACGTACTGTCGTGAATCACCTGACCAACCAGCAACTGATTGAGCCAGCGAAAATAGCGAATTCCCACTCTACGCATTGCTGATGACTGAAACCCAGTTTTGGTCAGGAACCGGGAGCCAATCACTACGTCGGCCTGGTCATCCAGTAGCGGTTGAATCAGTTTCGGTAATTCATCGGCCGGATGTTGCCCATCGCCATCCAGTTGTACAGCTATGTCGTATTCGTTGCGATAGGCAAATTTATAACCCGCCTGCATCGCCCCACCAATACCCAGATTGACCGGTAAATTGAGATATTGACAATCCAGTTTCTGAATAATCGCCAGCGTTCGATCAGTGGAGCAATCGTTTACTACCAACAGATCAAAGCGAAGGTCAGAAGCAGTACGCAGTTGGTTGAGTTCGTTGATTACCGACGTAATGGACTCCTCCTCATTGAAGCAGGGAATAACAACCAGAACCCGTGGAGCTCCTATACCCATCAGAATCAGTCGTTTATGCGGTATATCTGGATAGTTCCTAACGTAGCAACCGATTTCATACAGCGTGTTTCAACCGGCTGGGTAGCATGGTCAAAAATGATATACTTAACGTTTAACTGTTTGAACTTTGGCGAGCAGGGGTCCATGGCAACCAGGCAGCCATCCTCAAAATTGTTCTGAATAAAAACGCTGTCCGTCCCATTAATAAACGACTGGTAAACCGTATGCGCGTAGCGATTGTAGGCAGAATCGCGCTTCATTTGCGGGTCCAGTACTTTATAAATATTCCGGGGCGGAATAAACTTGACCCCGCTCAGCAGATCGACACCGGTAGCCGTTACCAGGTACGAAATAAACTGACTGCCGTACGTTACCCATCTGGCTTTTGGCTCCTGCTGATGCAGAGTTTTAACGGTTTGATACAACGTATTTTCGGTAATAGGCGATAACCCTTTTGAAACGGGATTAATCCGTAGATTCGGTAGAACAAACAAAAGAATAGCCCCACAGAAAATCGGGATTCGATACGGGCTCGTTAACGTAGGCAGCAACAAAATTCCCAATGCTGTAAAAAAAGCAATTGGTAGATATAGTTGATACCATTTGAAGAAACCGGCTGCGTCATTAACATTAACATACCCTGCGTAGATCATCAGGGCTAATACCAGCGCAGCACCAATACCCGTGTAAAGCGCCTGAGAACGTAGTGAATTTCGCCGTAGGTAATCCAGATACAAAACCGCCAGTAGTACGTTAGCAATTCCCAGCGGAACCTGAGTTCGGCGGGTCGGACTCATATTGAGCAACGTCAGTTTGGCCATCCATTCAGGGAAGCCGGCCTCAACCCAGATGTAAAGCAGAAAAATAACGACGCTAAGCAACAGCAACGGCCAGTCTATCCGACGGGTTAGGCTGAACGCAATAATCAATGACGGAATAATGATGGGCGTAAACGTCAGGTAATGCGACAATTCGCAGTAATTGAGCCACTGCTGCGGATATTTTGCGTCTGTCAGGAGCCAGGCGAAATACTCAGAGGCCCAGTTTGCCACAAATCCGGTACCACCCAGTTCGTTACGTTTACCCGGATAGACGGTATTCGTAACAGCGTCCAGGGTAGGTTTTAGGTCGCTGTAATAAGCCACGAGAACACCAGCCAGAGCAGCCAGCGCAACAAAACCTCCTCCTAATTTAAGCGGCCAATTTTTTGTTAACTCAGACAAATCACGCTGATTGAGCGTATAACCTACAAATAGCGCGAGTATAATATAAACAATTGGTACCTGATAAGGTGGATATAGCATCAACACAAAATAGGCTAATGACCAGGCTAAGCTGATAGAGCCGATGATAATATGCCGTTTGCTACGTCCATATAACAAATAGATAGCTGACACAAACACCAGGCTTCCCCCTGTCAGTGTATAAATCGGAATGTAAGTCCATGATTGTGTTCCGGTGGAGAGCAAAAGCCATATACTTCCAAAAACTGATAGCCAAAAGTGATTCTGAGTTAACAGCATTAGCATGAACGTAACGGCAATCAGCGACATGAAGATGGTAACATCATACTCCCAGGCATAAGCCGTCTCCGTCCCAAAAATCATTGCCCCCCAGTTGATGGGCTTAAAAATCGAGGAAAAGTGTTTGGTCGGAATAATCATAACCGGCGCTTTCTCGCCCCCGATTGTTTCGTTAATCTGTGGAAATCCCTTTTCAGCCTGCGACAAAAACCAGGGTGTTCCAACGGCGTAATCATCCATGCGAATACGTCTGGCTTCACCGGAAATCAATCCGCGTCTTGGATTACTACCGTCGGGTATAAGCTGATTCCAGGCAGCAACGGATACAAAATGAATTTTAGCTAGTAACATCAGCAAAAACAGCCCTGCGCAAATGCCGAGAAACCATTTCATCCGTCGATCGAATCGAATCAGTTCAAAAGATCGGTTAGAGTCAGCAGCAAGAGCAGGCTCAGACTTTTGAGCGTTCGTTAACGGCGGAAGAGTAGGATTAGGTTGAGGTTGCGGTTTAGGGGTTTGAGCAGACGCACCTGACGGCGAAGTGATGGGCGGCCCTTTCCTTTTTTTAGACATAATCGGGACTACGTATTCCTGTATAGATGATAAAATCGGCAACTAGTCTGCGAAGTCAAAGCTACTAATACCCCGTCAGTTCTACCAGTCTTCACCTTTGTGTTTATAAAATTAACTAATTTGCCTCTATGAATAAGTTAATTGTCCGGCGAGGATTACCCATTCTACTAGCCGTTCTCCTGCTGATCTACGCGCTACGTGGTATTTCTTTCCGCGCAATCAGTACGCAATTTCAACAGGCTAATTATGGGTTGATTGTCTTGGTCGTACTATTAACCATTATCAGCTATTTCGTTCGTGGTAAGCGCTGGCAACAGCCGCTCCGGGCACTGGGTTACCAACCGAGCACCTTTCGGGCCACACTAGCAATGCAGACGGGGGTCATATCAAGCATGATTGTAATGGGTTCTGGTGAGTTGACGCGCTGTGCGACCCTGCAACGTACCGACGGTGTGCCCATTTCGCAGGGCATTGGCTCGGTAGTAGCCGAACGTATTATTGATCTGTTTATGCTGGCTATACTCCTGCTGGTAACGATGCTACTAGAATTCAGTCGGATGCAACGCTATCTTACGGGCCTGACGTTTGCTTTGCCTGATACGTACCTGATGGTGAGTTTAGCCGCATTTCTTTTATTCAGTATCCTTGCCATCTGGCTGATAATGCGCAGCCCAAGTGTACGAGATCACGCCCTTGTCTTGAAAATCCAGAACATAGGCCAGGGATTCAGGCAGGGGTTTATGGCCATTCAGCGACTCCCTCAACCCGGCTTATTTATAGCCTTAACCATTCTTAACCAGATAATAGCCTGGCTAGGGACCTACTTTTTATTGATAGCCGTAGATTCCACCAAATCGCTGCCTCCCAGTGCGGCTCTAACTATCTTAGCAGTTAGTTCGCTGGGCGGCCTTGCCGTACCGACGCAGGGGGGTATTGGTACGTATCATTTTCTGGTTAGCCGGGCGTTGGTACTGTACGGACTTACCGCAGCAGAAGGAGCCGTTGCCGCTACGTTCATGCACGCAGTTGGATTTGCTATCAACCTGCTACTGAGCAGCCTAAGTTTCCTGATTGTGCCAGTACTGATTACAGCAAAATAAACTAAATCTGTCAAAAGTGTGCTCAAATAAGACGCTAAATCATACCGGATTAGCGTTTTGGCTAGTAGCTTTATATCATTACTTTAACCATTTGATTTGTATCAATGACATACAAACCATTCTTGCTGGCAGCCACTTTATTTGGACTGCCTTTTCTGGGTCTTGCTCAGGAAAAATTTGCCGAATCCATCACCGCAACTGATCTCGAAAAGCAACTCCGCATTCTGGCAGCCGACGATATGGAAGGACGCGAGACTGGTACTCGTGGCCAGCGTAAAGCAGCCGAGTATATAGCCAGTCAGTTTGCCGATATGGGGCTGAAACCCATTGTTAAAACAGATGATGGCAAACTGGATTATCAGCAGCATTTTACCTTATATCAGAAAACGTGGGGCGATTTTTATGTCAATGCTGGCGGTAAACGGCTAGAGTATTTAAAGGATTTTCTGGTCAATGGGCTGCTCTATCTGCCTACAGAAACCAGCTACGAGACCGTGTTTGTCGGTTATGGTATTGGCGAATCCAATTATGACGATTATGCCGGACGCAACGTAGCGGGTAAGGCCGTTGTGATGCTGGAGGGCGAGCCCCAAACTACCGATGGGAAAAAGCGGCTGAGTGGCACAGACGAAGCCTCGAAATGGGGAGGGCCAAACGGCTGGCGAGCCAAAAATTTGTTAGCAAAACAGAAAGGTGCCGCGCAGGTTTTTATCGTCTCGGCTGAATCTGCTGAAACTTTTAAGCAACTTCTGTCGCAACGGGGTGCTATGCAGAAACGATTCAATCGATTAAGTCTAAAGCCCGGCGCTGAAAATGTAGGATCAGTTGGCGTATTTCTTATTACGTCCGAAACGGCCGCTACGTTACTAAACACCTCAACCGATTCACTCCGCCAACTAATGGCTACGCTCCCTCAGGCTGAGAAACCTGCTACGTCTTCGCTGGCCGGTAGCGTACGAATCAAAGCGGATCGGGTAGATGAGAAAACCGAATCGTCGAATGTGCTGGGCTTCCTGGAAGGCACCGACAAAAAAGAGGAAGTTCTGATAGTTTCCTCGCACTACGATCATATTGGTATCAGCCCTGACGGACAGGTAAACAATGGAGCAAATGATGATGGCTCCGGTACGGTTTCCGTACTCGAAATTGCGCAGGCATTTGCTCAGGCCAAAGCTGCGGGTAAAGGTCCGCGACGGTCTATTCTTTTTCTGACCGTATCCGGTGAAGAAAAAGGCTTGCTAGGCTCCGAATATTACGCCGATATGAACCCAGTTATACCGCTGGACAGAACCGTCGGTGATCTGAATATTGACATGGTTGGTCGGGTTGATGATCTGCATCAGGGCAAATCCGATAATTACATTTACGTGATTGGCTCCGACAAACTTTCGTCAGAACTCCACAAGATCAGCGAAGCAGCTAATCAGAAATACACAAAAATGGAACTGGATTACAAGTACAACGATCCACAGGACCCAGAACGGATTTATTACCGCTCCGACCACTATAACTTTGCAAAGCATAATATCCCTATCATTTTCTATTTCAACGGGCTGCACGCCGATTACCATCAGCCAACTGATGACGTAGAAAAAATTGATTTTAAATTAGCCGAACGTAGTGCCCGATTAGTTTTCTACACCGCCTGGGACATCGCCAATCGTGATCAGCGTTTAGTGGTCGATAGCCATAAACAGTAAGCCCATCGTTCGAATCCTATTACCGCGTACGATGAAGTTTGCACCTTTGCCGGTTGAATTTCGTTACGTTTATAATCAAGTCACTAGCGAGCTATTCATTTATCAATAGCTCGCTAGTATAGAAATTCGGGTTATCATGGACTATAAATTTGTCGAAAAGGCGACTGGCGCTATTGCGGATAAATCGCGTTTATCAATTCTTATTGAGTTGGCAAAAAAAGAAACGCTAACGAATGCCGACGTAATGGAACTGGTGGGCCTGTCACAGCCTTGCGTTTCTCATCATATTAAGCTACTGGTAGATAGCGGCTTAGTAGACTCAACTAAGGATGGCCGCACGGCTCATCTTCGTTTAAATAAAGAAGCCCTTCAACAACTAACTGCCTTTCTGGAAGCACTGAGTTAATAAAATTTAAGCAATTCATCCAAACTTTTAAATATATGAATGCGTTAGCAGAATGGATTTGAAACAAAGCTTTCGCTTTGATACCTACTAAAACTGCTACGTAATGGCTCAGAAACTGTTTTCAGAAGCTACGCTCGGTGGGCTTACGCTCGCCAATCACATTGTAATGGCACCCATGACTCGGAGCCGTGCTATCGGCAATATTCCTAACGACATGATCGCTGAATATTACGCTCAACGAGCGACAGCGGGGCTGATAATTACTGAAGGAACAGCACCTTCGCCGAATGGATTGGGCTACGCCCGGATACCGGGTATTTATAGCGCCGAACAAATTGAGGGATGGAGAAAAATAACCTCAGCCGTACACGAAAGAGGAAGTAAAATTTTTGTCCAGATAATGCACACGGGCCGTATTTCTCATGGAGCCAATATGCCCGAAGGGGCTGAAATTCTGGCGCCATCGTCCATAGCGGCAGCGGGTGACATGTGGACGGATTCTGAAGGACTTGTCCCCAACGCTACACCTCGGGAGATGACGAAAGCCGAAGTAAAAGCTACGATACAGGAATTTGTCCAGGCGGCCCAAAATGCTATCGAAGCCGGGTTTGACGGAATTGAGCTACACGGTGCGAATGGCTATCTGATTGAGCAATTTCTGAGCGCCCGAAGTAATCAACGTACCGATGAATATGGCGGCTCTGTTGAAAACCGGGCCCGGTTTTTGCTCGAAATAGTTGAAGAATCAATTGCGGCTATTGGTGCTGATAAAGTAGGATTGCGGCTATCACCTTTTGGCGCAGCCGGTGATTTGTTACCCCATGCAGAGGATACCCATGATTTGTATGTTTATCTCACCAGTGAGCTCGACAAGTTAGGTGTTGTGTACCTGCACCTGGTTGATCACTCAGGCATGGGAGCTCCTGCCGTACCCGCAGCTACCGTCGAAGCCATTCGTGAAACGTTCAAAGGAACACTAATTTTATGTGGAAGCTATAATGCGGAACGCGCTGAAGCTGATCTGGAAAGCGGCAAGGCCGATCTGGTTGCTTTTGGGCGTCCGTTCCTCGCCAATCCAGACCTAGTCGAGCGTCTGGCGACGGGTGCTGAATTAGCTCAGTTTGACCCGGCTACACTCTATGGCCCCGGCGAAAAAGGTTTTGAACAGGGCTATATCGACTATCCTGCACTAGCTGAAGCTGAAGTGTAATTGTCAACGTATCAATTTATATAAATGCCTGTGGCGTTAGTAATTAGCGCCACAGGCATTTTTGCGTTACGATCTTAGGCTTACAATTTTACAAATCAGTTCTTACCGCCCGACACTTTTCCCGGTTTTGGCGGAACACCCGGTTGCGTTATTTCAAAATTTTCTTTTTGCTTAGCTTCAGCAACCATTTTTCGAACGTCAGCTAATAGTTTTTTAGCATCATACACAACACCATCTTTCACGGTATACGTAACACCGCCAACGCGCTCCACTTCGTTTTTTTCATTGAGATGAATAGCGCCCGTACCATAAAGCACTTTCAAATTCGCTAATGGATTCTGATCAATAATAACAAAATCAGCGAGTTTCCCAACTTCAACCGAACCAATCTGGTCTGCTATTCCAAGTGCTTCAGCGCCCTTTAGCGTAGCGGCCCGAATCACCTCAAGCGGATGAAAGCCAGCCTCGCGGAGAAGTTCTAGTTCGCGGATGTAGGCAAAGCCGTAAAGTTGATAAATAAATCCTGAGTCGGAGCCAGCCGTCACGCGTCCACCCCGGTTTTTGTAGTCATTGATGAATTCCATCCAAAGTTGGTAGTTCTTTTTCCAGGCCACCTCCTGTTCCGTTCCCCATGAGTGCCAGTACGATCCGTGCGAAATTCGGCTAGGGCCATAAAATCGCCATAGACTGGGCATGGTATACTCATCGTGCCATTCAGCCCGACGTGCCAGCATCAGTTCACGGTTAGCTTCGTAAATATTGAATGTTGGATCGAGCGTAAAATCTAAAGCAATCAACTCGTCCATAACCTTATTCCAGCGCTCGGAGCCCGGTTTAGCGGCTTGCTGCCAGAGATTGCCCGCTTCTTCGAATCGATTCTGCTCGTTGTTGTAATTATACGTAGCGGGATAATTCTGAATCGTTTTGTCGTCAAACAGCGCTTCAGGCAGACCATACCAGTGTTCAAGCGAGGTTAAACCCGCTTTGGCCGTCGCCAGCGCGTTCATCCGGGCCACTTCCAACTGTGCATGATGACAGGCCGAACGTAGTCCAAGCTTTTTGTTTTCTTCCAGAGCCGCCCGGAAAATAGTTGGCTCTGCACCAAAGAATTTTATGCCATCGGCCCCGCGTTTTGCGTTCTGCTGGACCCAGGCGCGGGCCTGTTCGGGCGTACTGATGGGCTCTTTCGATCCCTGGCCAAAAACCGTATAGGCTTTGATACGCGGTGCTGTGATTTCGTTACGTTCGCTTTTCGCTCGATGATCCAATACCCAATCGAGACCGTTTCCGCAGGAAGGGTCGCGAATGGTTGTGATACCGTGACTAAGCCACAGTTTAAATACGTATTCGGCATTGGCTCCCTGCGCCTGTCCGCCAATATGGCCATGCATATCCACAAAACCCGGCATCAGGTACATGCCTTCACAGTTCAATTCTTTGTCCTCTGGTGCTGCCCGCGGCCGGTTTTTGGCATCAATCGGTACGCCAGGATAGCCTACCTGCTTAATCTGCGTAATTCTATTTTTCTCGACAACAATGTCCACCGGCCCAACAGGAGGTGCCCCAGTGCTGTTTACTAACGTAACGCCCCGAATAATCAGTTTGCCGAATGGCCCATCGCCTTCTTTGCGTGGTGGCGCTTTCTCAACCTGGGCAGTTAACGAATAAACAGTGAAAAATGTAAAAGGAATAATTAGCAGAAGTCGAGCGTAAAAATGAGTCATAAGCAGAAGTTGGCCGGATAAACTGTTGTAAGATAGACGAAACTGCCGGATTTTTGCAACGTAACTCGCTCTGCTACCGCAGACAATCTGAAGATAGATTAGCAACACTTATGATAAAATACATCGCTGTTTTTAGCTTATTACTTTTATTCGCCTGTTCGGGCAGTAGCGACAAAACCAAACCGACGACGAACGAGCCTGTTTACACCCTGATCTTTCTGGACAAAACTCGTAGCGTTAACGTCAACAAGGCTTTTGTCGCGCAAAAGTACCAGCAGGCGCTTACTGAAATTATTGAACAGAACATTCGGCAAAAAGGCGATAAGCTGGATGTTTATTTTATTCACGAAAATACCTCCAAAGCCCGTGCGCTGAACGTAACAGCACGCACTGAAATGGAGGACGTCTCGGCCGCAAGCCTCACCGACCGGGAAGCTGCCGAGACTGAATTTAATTTGTCGCTGACGCGTGAGAAGGCGCAAATCCGTCAACGTGTTTTACAGCAGTTAGTCGCTCAAAACGCTGGCTCATCGAATCAGGAGACGGATATATGGGCCAGTTTACCCGTGATCCAGAAGGCAAATGAATCGGGGGCTACGGTAAAAGTGTATTACTTAAGCGATATGATTGAGAGTGTGAAAGGAGCCGCCCGGCGGGACTTTCAGGTGAAGCCACCTAAAGACAACGCGCAAGCCGAAGAGTGGGCAAAAGCCGACGTCGAGCAATTAAAACGTTACGTTATTGGTAGCCCCGAGATTACAATGATTTTGCCATTTGAACCCAATGCTTCCGTTAAAGAGAATAACCCGGCCGTTACGCAATACTGGCAAACATTATTTTCGGAATTAGGCGCCGGAACCATCGAAGAGCAATAGGCGACCAGCTATTTATTCACTGGCTATCGGTACGTCTGCGTTAGCCGGAATTTCAAAATGATAGCCTTCCGAAAAACCAGAAAAATCTTTTTTCAGGCAGTAAGACGTGAGCAATAATCCTTCGCCTTCACGACGCACGGCCAAGTAATGAAACATGGGCTTATAGTCGGTAGCCAGATCAGGTAGACGAGTTGGTGACATATTCAGCGGTTGACGTAGTCCTCCACCGCCACCAATCACTAAAAACGTTTTTCCCTCAAATTCATATCGCTCAAAAGCGTGCGAATGCCCAGTGATAAACAAGCGTGCTTTTCGCGATTTAATGTAAGGCGGAACGAACCGTAGTTGTACTAATTTTGATGAGCCCACCAGTTTACTGTTCGAGTACGGTGCATGATGGCAGGTTACAATAACAACTTTTATTTCGGGATCAGCGTCTAAATCTTTCAGTGTCTGTTCATACCAGGTTTGTTGCTTTACCAAATCAGCTGCTGAAAGTATATGAAAGTTAGAATTCAGCATTACCACTGCAATTGAATCCGTTGTTTTCACATAGCCCGTAGGACTGTGTTCAGGAAAGCGCTGCTGAAAATTCCGGGCTCCTTTACGTGGCCGTCCCATTACGTCGTGATTGCCCATGATGGCATAAACGGCCGTTCTGACTTCAGTACATTTCATTAAAAACTGGTCAATGATCCGCCACTTATTGTTACGGTATCCCAGCGAAACAATATCTCCCAACCAATAGAGCACAGCAGGACGGATGCGCAAGATTTCAGCAAAAATGGTTTGCGTTGCCTTCGTATTCTGATGCGTACGCAAAACCAGCTTTTCGACCCACATAGGAGCCTGGGTATCACTCAAAAAAAGAATGTCTTTCTTGCTACTGTCTTGTTCCATAATGTACTATTGCTTACCAACTATTACTACGTATTTAAACGATATTTACCAGGAAAATGGTCGCCACACCAACTGAATTTCTGCCGTAAAAGCTGCATTTTCAGCAGCCACAGCATCATACCATTTCAATTCGCCAGCTACCCTAAACCGACGCCCGATGGGCTGTGTATACGATCCGGCAGCCATCCAGCCCAGGCTATTCGAGTTCGTCAAAACTGTACCTAAGTAATCCAGCCGGGAATGATTTACATAAACCCCTGTTCCAACGGTCAGCGCCATCCGTCTTGCTATGCTACGTTCGGTACCACTTAGCCAGGCCATTGGCATTGAAAATACAAGTAAAACCGGCACAAGCGATACGTAGACATGGGCTGGTTCACCGGATACCTGTCCCCGATAGCTATACATAGTAGTCCAGCCGGTTTCTACTCCGATTCGCAGCCGATGATCAGGGTGCCACATGACCCGTAACGTAGCAGGTACCCCAAAGCGGCTAACGTGAGCCTGTTCCAGAGCAGCTGGTACACCGAGGTGGGTCGAGTAATATGATAATCCACTACCAGCGGTGACTACAATTGTGTACGGACCCCGAGGTGTGCTTACAGAATCTGCTGCTTGCGCGTTAGCTGTTGACCAGGCAGAGGCAGTGGCGATCCAGCCACTCAAAACCATTAAGCAGAATCGAAAAAACATAGCTTATTGACTACTATAATGGTAATACGCAACAACTGTCGAATAGTTAGACAGAATACCGTCAAAATTGTTCTGACTCACGAATTCCTCAATGAATCTCGGCTCGTCGAGTGTCCAGACAAAAACGGTCAGGCCTTCTGCTTTCATTGCCTGTACTTCTTGTGTCTGGGGTCCAAGCGTCCATCTGGGTGCCCAGATACGTGCACCCAACCCTTTCGTAATAGCCGTATCCAATTCGCATAAAATAGGCGTATTCTGTTTATCTTCAAGAGCTTCATAGGCCGATACAGCGTCTGTGCTGGGCAGGCCAATAACAATACGAAGGTCACGACGCGCCAGAATGGCCTTTTGTCGATATTTCTGCTGAATGGCCTGTACTTTATCCATTGGTCCAATGTATTTGGTATCCAGCCAGACAAACCTAAGGGACGTATTATTAATAACCGTTTCTAAAGCCTCCTCCAGAGTTGGAATTTTTTCGCCATTTACCAACCGAACCAGCGAACTTAGTTGTTGATACGTGTAATCCTCTACAGGGCCCGTCAAACCGTTTTTTTGAATTAACCGCAGATTTAGCGTATTGTCGTGGTAAAGAATGGGTACGCCATCTTTCGTATAACGTACGTCAATTTCAATGCCTGTTGCGCCTAATCGCGAAGCCAGCTTGATAATTTCTACGGAGTTTTCTGAAGCAGGTAACAAATCAGACGTACGTCCACCGCTTCGGTGAGCCATAATTTCAAATGGCCTTGTATTTAAAGGTCGGCGATACGTTAGGGTTAGCTTTTGCGTAGGGTTCGCCTTTCCTTCGCCGTAGAATCCATCTACAACCAGTGTGTCAGTTGCTGCTAAACGACCAGTATAAGCTTGTATCTGCCCATTGTGCTTTATTCGGACAGAAAGACGGGCAACACCTGTTTCTGTATTAACCAACTTTCGCCAGTACCCATTCAATACCAGACTGTCGGCTTTAGAATCGCCCTCAAGGTTAAAAAAAGCGGCATCTGTACCGCTAAAAATGGATAGATAATGTGTCGTATCGGCTCCATTCAGCGTGTACGTCCACTTCAATACCACTTGACTACCGAATCGATTAGCGCCATCTGTAACGCCGTAGACCCCGTCCATTTCCTGCCGAATTGAGGACACAAATTGGCCGGAACCAGGCGTATCGGTAAAATTATAGGGCACAGGTGCCTCGTATTCTTTACGGCACCCATTAGTAAGTAACAACACCAGGCCAACTAGGCAGTAAGAAACGTTTCTCACAGAATAAAGCCGAAAATAAGTTGCGGATAGAAAAGATTCCGATCAAACGTATCGAAGAGAGACCAAAGCTGCCAATTGAAATTTGAATAAGCCGCTCTAAAGCCCACCGAAACATGCTGTTTATTATAAAACGGTTGCTCTAACATAAACGTAAAAGCAACTCCATTAACCCGCCGGCGATCATAAACGACAGCTAGATTACCCACCTGCGAACGATAATATAAATCCACAATAGCTTCTGACCTCAACGTAAACTGAACATCCCTCGTGAATCGATAACCAAATGACAGGCTGGGAAAAGATTGCGCGCCATAAGCCTGGCTATTGAATATATCTTTGATCTGTAAAGCACCAAACCAGCCAGTCACCTCGAAGCCTGGCGCAACAAATAGCCGATCTGTCAACTGAGTTGCCCAGCGTAGGCCTAGTCCAATGTTACTTTGTACAAGCTGCGTTTGTATCCGTCCGGTAGCATACAGATGCTTGGTCAATCCACGCTGAATATTAAAGTCAATTGCTGGTACGCTCACCCGAATTTCTTCTGTCAGCTCGGGTGGAGTTGTCGTAAACACAAGGCCTATTGATTTGCGTATTTTACCCGGAAGAGGTGCCTGCGGAAAATAAATTGCCGGCCGCAGTGCATTAGGCTGGACGTATCGAGGATGTTCTGGTGCAAATACTCGCCTTTGCCTTGGCTCAAAGCTTCGTCGCTGTGCGTTGGCAGACGTACAGGTTAGGATCAGACAGACTACCCAACTATACAGCCAAATACGTATAAATTGAACATACATCTCTTGAATAGGTAATGGTCGGCTAAGTGAAGTAAACTCAACCCAACGGCTTTATGTTCTTAAGGATGTATTAAAACAAAAAAGCCACTGAATTTCAGTGGCTTTTATCTAGTAGCGGGAGCTGGACTCGAACCAGCGACCTTTGGGTTATGAGCCCAACGAGCTACCAACTGCTCCATCCCGCGATGTTTGGACTGCAAAAGTACGACACTTCTTCGAAAAAGCAACTACATTTGTTGAAAATTTTTTATACTCCTTCGGAAACGTTTTCTTTCGATAGAGAGTTGTTTGCAAAAGCTACTGGTACTCAGCCGGTAGGATCACCTCAAGATGAATACGGAACTTATCGAAAATTTCCCGGCCAATCATAAGGCCGGTTTTATCAGCATCGTTGGCAAGCCAAATGTTGGTAAATCAACCCTAATGAATCAGCTCGTTGGCGAGCGGTTGTCCATCATTACTTCCAAAGCCCAGACTACCCGCCACCGCATCATGGGTATTCTGAATGGCAATCATAAAGGCCAGGAATTCCAGCTGGTTTATTCCGATACCCCTGGTATTATCAAACCTCAATACAAGCTCCACGAATCGATGATGAGTTTTGTGAGGGGCTCTATTGAGGATGCCGATGTTGTGCTGTTCGTAACGGATATTTTTGAACAGCACGATGAAAACGATGTAATCGAGCGTTTACAAAAATCCGACGTACCGATTCTGCTGCTGATCAATAAAATTGATCAGGCAACACAGGATCAGGTGAACGAGAAAATTACGTACTGGCAGGAACACTTTAAAGCACAGGAAATCATTCCGATTTCGGCACTCAACGGCTTTAATATTGACCAGGTATTTGAAAGGATTATCAGCCGCTTACCTCAGCATCCGCCCTATTTCCCGAAAGATGAATTGACAGATAAGCCTGAGCGTTTTTTTGCGTCAGAAATTATTCGGGAAAAAATCTTTCTCAATTATAAAAAAGAAGTCCCTTATAGTAGTGAGGTTGTTATTATTGGCTTTAAAGAGAAGGAAGATATCATTGTTATCCAGGCTGAAATTCTGGTAGAACGTGCAACTCAACGAGCGATTTTGCTCGGTGAGGGAGGTAAGATGATTAAGAAAACGGGGATTATGGCCCGCGAAGAACTCGAGCGCTTCTTCGGTAAGAAAGTATTTTTAGAACAATTCGTCAAAGTAGAACCCGATTGGCGCCAAAAAGAGCGAATGCTCAAGCGGTTGGGGTACGACGAGTAATCATTAGTCGTCGGTCAACAGTCGTTCACTATATTATTATCGGGACACTGCTGATCAACAACTGATACCCTATCAATCATGGCAAATATAGTTGCAATCGTTGGCCGCCCAAACGTGGGTAAGTCTACGCTGTTTAACCGTTTGACGGAACAGCGACAGGCCATTATGGATAATCAGAGTGGTGTTACACGAGACCGTCACTACGGTACAGCCGAGTGGAACAACAAATATTTTACGGTAATCGATACCGGTGGGTATGTTGTGGGGTCGGAAGACGTATTTGAGGAATCGATCCGTGAACAAGTCGAGATTGCTATCCAGGAATCAACCGTCATCCTGTTTACCGTTGATACTCAAACTGGCGTTACAGGCTTAGATGAAGATTTCGCGAACGTGCTGCGTCGATCCAAAAAACCAGTGTATATCGTGGCCAATAAGGCAGAAACGTCAGAACGGGCTCATGCTGCCGCTGAATTTTATGCGCTGGGTCTGGGCGATCCGTATCCTGTTTCGGCCGTAACCGGAACAGGAACTGGCGATTTACTGGATGAAGTCGTTAAGCATTTTCAAACTCCCGGTATAGAAGATCCGGACGCTGGTATACCTCGCATTGCTATTCTGGGTCGGCCAAACGTGGGAAAATCGTCGTTTTTGAACGTACTGACGGGGCAGGAACGTAGCATCGTTACCGATATTGCCGGAACTACGCGTGATGCGATCAATACTCGCTACAAAGCTTACGGCAAAGATTTTATCCTGACCGACACAGCCGGAATCCGGCGTAAGTCCAGAATTCAGGACAATATAGAATTCTATTCGACGCTACGTTCGATTAAGGCGATGGAAGACTCGGATGTCTGCATTGTGTTGCTCGACGCTACGCGTGGCCTGGAAGCTCAGGATCTAACCATTATTGGGCAAGCTGTGAAAGCCAAAAAGGGCGTAGTAATTATGGTAAATAAGTGGGATGCTGTCGAAAAAGATCAGCACACGGCTGATGTATTGCGTAAGCAGATGATTCAGCGTATGATGCCCATTGATTATCTACCTATCATTTTTGCCTCAGTCCATGAAAAGCAGCGCATTTTTCAGGTAATGGAAAAAGCTATGGAGGTTTTTGAGAACAAGACAAAGAAGATTGCAACTTCGAAATTAAATGAGGCCATGCAACCTGAAATCGAAAAGTATCCGCCACCAGCGACAAAAGGAAAGCAAATTAAAATTAAGTACATGCTCCAGGTTCCTACGCCTTCGCCTACGTTTGTCTTTTTCTGTAATCTTCCTCAATACGTACAGGAAGCTTATCAGCGGTTCTTAGAGAATAAACTGCGAGCACACTTTGATTTTACAGGCGTACCACTTACACTATTTTTCCGGCAGAAGTAGATAAGGACCGTTCGATAATAAAAAAAGAAGCCAGGGTGTATTACGGCTGGACGTAGTAACTGCCCTTAACAAGGGCTGACTCCATCTTTCCGGGGGGCTTTTCTGTTCAGAAAAGCCCCCTATTTATTGACGTAGCACTGATACACACTTTTGAATATATAAAGTCATTTATCTTTAATTAACCATATAACCGTATCGGATTAATACGGTCAAACGATAGTTACAAATCGTCCTTTCTAGATAACCTATTACACTTTTTTTTAAATTTAATATTTAATTAAGGCCAACTAATTACCTATTCCAATTTAACAGAAACCAATTTGTATCATTTTTCCGCACAGATTGACATGTACATATACAACATCCATTATTGTAAGCTAATAGTTGCTGGTAGTATTATCTGATTAAGAAAAACAGACCGTTCAAGTAATTCCAATTCTAGCCTTTACTACGTAAAGAGTTCGACTATTGCTTTGACACAATAGGACCTTACTTGTTCTTATAAAACATTTATATATTATAATGAGTAGTTTTGAGGAAAACTTCTTAATTTACCTACTTTTAGGTATGCGTGCTATATAATGAATAAATTATCATTTAATAATAGGAAAAAGACATCTTATAAAATCTATATTCCTATTAGTTACGCTAATTGTTTATATAAAGCTAAGTACATCTGTATAAATCTATTTTTTTTCACTGATCGTAAATTGATCAAAAAACCATCTTTTGCCAACCACGAACATTATGACTGACGAGAAAAAAGTTGACAAAGCAGCTTACGTATTGAAAGCGGTAGCACATCCGTTGCGAATCAAAATAATTCAAATGCTGAATGAAAATAAGGAGCTGAATGTGTCAACAATTTATAAGAATTTGAACGCCGAGCAATCGCTGATTTCTCATCATTTGATCAACATGCGTGATAAAGGTATTCTTGATATTCGGCGTAATGGTAAAAACATTTACTATTATCTAGTCGATTCAGCGGTATCCGAGGTCATCGAATGCATCTATAAGAGTAAAGTTGTAAGTTAACCCTCACAAATAAAAAGTTTCATATGAGTCATTAGAGTTTAGAATCTGCTGAATCATATGAAACTTTGTGCAAAAGCAGTTTACCCAAATATTTCTCCCGTACGGAAGTTGGGCACAATTCCCAAATGCCGGTAAGCCCTCTCAGTAGCTTCCCTACCTCTGGAAGTCCGTTTTAGAAAACCTTCCTGAATCAGAAAGGGCTCATACACCTCTTCAATCGTTTCAGCTTCTTCACCACAGGCCGTTGCAATGGTGGTAATCCCAACAGGCCCGCCCTTAAATTTGTCAATAATGGTCATCAGGATACGGTTGTCCATATCGTCAAGGCCATTCTGATCAACGTCAAGTGCACTTAGTGCCATTTCAGCAATATCAACATTGATATAACCGTTCCCCTTCACCTGTGCAAAGTCACGCGTACGACGTAGCAGATTGTTGGCAATCCGTGGTGTTCCCCGACTACGTCGGGCAATTTCATAAGCTCCAGTTTCATCAATAGGCGTTCCCAGAATAGCGGCTGATCGTTGTACAATACTGGTGAGCAAATTAGCATCGTAGTATTCCAGGCGGCAACTGATTCCAAACCGGGCCCGAAGCGGGGACGTCAGCATCCCGGCACGGGTGGTGGCACCAATTAGCGTAAAGGGATTCAGTTTAATTTGAACCGTTCGGGCATTAGGCCCAGAGTCAAGCATAATATCAATTTTGTAATCTTCCATTGCCGAGTACAAATACTCTTCAACGATTGGATTAAGCCGGTGAATCTCGTCAATAAACAATACGTCGTTTGGCTGAAGATTCGTAAGCAGACCTGCCAGATCACTGGGTTTATCCAATACGGGTCCGGAGGTCATTTTAATATTCGCATTCAGCTCATTGGAAATGATATGCGACAGGGTCGTTTTGCCTAAGCCTGGGGGGCCATGAAGCAGAACATGGTCGAGGGCTTCGCCCCGTTGCATAGCTGCCCGCACAAATACTTCGAGGTTTTCAAGGACTTTAGCCTGTCCGGTAAAGTCTTCAAACGAGAGCGGTCGAAGCGCCCGTTCAATTTCTTTATCAGTAGCAGTCATGCCCTCGTTCGAGCCTTTCAAAAAGTCGTTTCGCATGGTTTTTTTTGGTACAGATCCCCGCCCTTTTAGCTGAAAAACAGGTTATTTATCCGGGGGCGTTTACTTCAAATTTACAAAAAAAACCGCAGAAAATCGCTATCTAATTACCATAACTGTACCCCGTTTTACAACGCGCGCACGCTCTGGAAACGACTCACTTTTATACGTAACGATGTATGGATAAAGCATAGATGGATAGGCGGTTCCTTTGTAAGTTCCGTCCCATTTTTGCTCAGGATTATTACTCACGAAAATAACCTCCCCCCATCGGTTGTAGACTCTGAATTCGTAGTCGGTAATGTAAGCGGTGAATACCTGTAGCTGATCATTAACCCCGTCACTATTGGGCGTAAATGCATCCGGAATACTAAGTCTTGGTTCACACAGATTCAATACCTTGGCAATGCCAACAGCCGTGCAGCCTAATGGATTTGTTACAACCACCTGATAATCGCCCGCCCGCGCCACAGTAATCGACCTGGTAGTATCCCTACCCGACGGACTATTCAACCACAAATACTTTAGGTTAGAAGCGCCGTTCGCTGATACCTGCACTTGTCCCTGGTCGCCCTCACAAACTGATACCGGGCTGGTTAATGTAAACTGTGGGGCAGGACGGTCGCCCACCTGGGTACTGCTACGTCCTACACAACCCGTAGTTGTGTTTCTGACAATCAAACTATAGGAGCCGGGCAACGTAACGGAAATAGTAGGGGTCGATGCGCCATTACTCCACTGATACGTATTACCGGGCAAATCCCCTAAGAGTGGTGATAATACAACGCCTACCCCCGCACACTTGAGCGTGTCCGGTACCAGACGGGCTAAGCCTGTACTGTCCAGACCTACTTTAATACTATCCAGTATGGCCTTACAACCTCGCTGATCAATTATTTGAACATTGTATACACCTGACGAAGCTTTGTCAAATACAGGGGTAGTTGTGATTAGATTGTTGTTACGGTCAAGCCACGCGTAGCTTACGGGCGTTCCGCCCGAAACAGATACACTAATTGTACCACTGTTGGGTATACCACATAGCGCATCTCTTATCAGAGGAGAAATTCTCAGGTTGTTTTCCGGCGACTTTAGGACAAAGCCCGTATCGGCCTTACAGGCATGCAGGCTATCCGTTACGCTGACTTTATAGCCTCCCTCAGTCAGGCCCGTTTGTTGATTTCCTGCATTAAGCTGAACTGTCCCGTCTGATCGGGTCCAGTCATACTGATACGTACCGGCAGGCGTTGGCGTCAGAGCGATAGAGCCATCAGCCGATGTACAGGCTTTTGGGCCCGTTAGCGCAGCAGCCACCCGTAATTTAGGCAATTCGCTTACCTTGATTGTATCTGCATTTTCGCAGCCAGCAAAGTTCTTGGCCGACACAAAATACGTACCCGCTTTAGATACTGTCGTCGAACGCTCCGTACTGCCGTCACTCCACTGAAACTCCGACCAGGTTTGCTGCGGCACTGTTAGCTTAACCGAGCTTCGGTAACAGAAAACCGTATCAGGTCCCAGGTCAAGTGAAGGTACTGGCCTGATCTGAACTTCAATCGTATCACTCTTGAAACATTCTCCATTGGCCGCCAAACCAATCACTTTATAATAGCCGGGTCTCTGTAGCTGTAATGTCTTTTGCCTACTCACAACAGTCCCGTTGACAAGCCAGACATAGAGCTTCGCCTGCACTTTAAGATCAAGCAGGATTCCTTTTTTGTTGCAAATAGACGTATCGGCCCCTAGTTGTATGTCGGGGGGCGTTTCCAGGATGTTCAGCGTATCCCGAATCAACGTGTCTTTGCATATACCGCCCGCGCTGGTTCGGGTAACAATTCGCAGACTGATAAAGTATTGCCCTGGCTTTGCATACGGGTGCGTAATAGGCTGTGTAGAAGTGGTGGATACGGGACGACTTCCATCACCAAAATCTAACGTGTAAGCTTCCTTCAACTTGGGGCAATTAGGCCCAATCTGAAATACAGTTGGTGCATTAACACACGTATCAGCATACGTAATGCCGGGTCCGTTTGATTGATCATTGAAGTTTGCTACCAGGTTCGGCAAACCGAGCTGGCTGGTTTTACCACCAAGTGTCTGGCCAATTGGGTTAAAAATTAAACTGTCAAGAAGTCCGCCATTTGGATTTTCAATGGTAGCCAGCGATGAGCTTCCTTTTACAGCAATATATAGTCGCCCGTCTGGCCCGATCTGTATCGAGCCATACTGTCTCGTCGTACTACTATCAACCACCGTTCGGGACTGCGTGAGCAAAGTATCCTGTTGCGTTAAATCGTACTTAACAACGTAAGAAGCTCCTTTCTGACTACCATCTGAATTGGTATCTGCCAGCATTGTTGCGTACAGGTTTTTTCCGTCGGGTGAGAACTCGACTCCGTAAGCTTTTGGCGGAGCAGGCCCCAGGTCAAGGGTTCGATTGAATGTCAATACGCCCGTAGAGTCGTTAAAAGTGTATAAGTCTACTGAGTTTTTGGGAGGACCTGGAATGACCACCGCCATTGGACGGTTTCCTTCTTTACCGCTTGTTGTGTCGGCTGGCCCAATTTTCATATAGCCTTCTGCACTCGCCAGCGAATCGATTACCTGTCCACCTGTATACGTTACAGGGTCTGCGCTTTCTCCGCGGGTTAAATGGCGAACTTCAAATCGGTTCGTCCCGTAAACACGCGTGATAACCCAATACGTCGAATCGCGTTTGTTTTCAACAGCCGCTGACTGCTCCGTACTTTCGCTGGATAGTGGAATGTTCTTTTCAACGACGGCTCCCTTACCGCCATCCTGACGCATATCGACAACGCTATAGGTCAGTGTTTTTTTACCGCGTATTTCTGAGGTAGTATAGACGTAGTAAAGATATTCACAGCCCCGGCAGGTGGGCTTTGGAACAATCAGAGCCGATTGTGTAGAGTTCTTGTTCCCATCTAGTGGTATCTGAGCAGTACTTGTATCGCCCGGCACCAGTGATTTCATCACCTTACCGTCTTTATCGTAGATGGTAATTCCATCTGTATAAAAAAGAAGTATCCCTTTTGTATTTGCAATAGACGACGAGCCTTCAATGGTGCTCAGTTTTCCGTCGTCTATTGGTTTGGGGGTACCGCCACCGCTAAAGTCCAGACCCGCGTTTTGTCCAAAATACCATTTTACACCCTGTGATTCTTTCTGTTCCCCACAAACGTCCACGTTGATTCGATCCTGATAGGAGCACCCATTCGGGCTAATAGCCTCGACCGAATAACAGCCTGAGCTGTCTACTTGAATGCTTTGTGTCGTATCGCCTTTCGGATACCATAAGTATCTGTATCCAGCCTGAGACCCATTTGGATACGGATCTAACGTAATGGTTTCGCCCTTACAGATGGTTGTATCCGTCCTCCAGTTCGAAAAGGGTTGAGGCCGGTTATAAATCGTAACACTCCGATTCAGTGTCGTCGTTCTTCCGTTTATGGTTCGCGTCAACGTAATGGTGTACGTGCCCGCCGTCTGGTAAACGTGCCGGGCCACGGAGTCACTCTGCTTTGTAACGCTCGACCCATCGCCAAACGTCCAGACACGGCTCACAGACCCAGCGAATGAGCTATCTGTAAACGTGATAGAATCGGCCTTGCATTCCTGATCCGGAACGCAGGCTTTGCCACTTATTTTAAAACCCTGAGCCCAGGTTGTGGTTAAGCCCGCCAGCAAAAACAGCACGGCCCAGAGTCCAATTACCCGTATATGCTTACTAGAAATAAACATGAACAACACTGAAAAAGTCCCCCTCGCAAATTCGCTCCTCTGCATAACAACCGCGGGGGCGTTACGTTAGTATAAACGAAGGTGATCCGTTAAAATTTTATTACAAGGCACATCTGAAAGCACTCAAAATCTACTAATTTTATCGATTCTCCCGTTGTTAAATACTTCGTTTGTGTTATCAACGTTGCAACAAAGAAGTTGATCTTGCTATTGCCTCGATTTTACATGTATGATTAAGAAATATGTACTGACGGTTTTGACGCTGGCCCTGAGCCAGATAGCGTTTGCTCAAGACCCTCAGTTCACTCAATTTTATGCGGCTCCGCTCTACTTAAACCCGGCTTTTGCCGGATCAGCATTGGCCCCACGTATTACGGCTAACTATCGCAATCAATGGCCAGCTATTACCAACTACGTAACAACTATGGTAGCGGTTGACCACTTTGTTGAAAAATATAATAGTGGCGTTGGCTTACTGATTCAAAACGATAACCAGGGTCAAGGTAGGATTCAATCGACAGACATAGGGTTGCAATATGCTTATCAGTTCCAGGTGAGTGAAAACTCGTTTGTGCGTTTGGGGTTACAGGGTTCGTACGTAAACCGTAACGTAAACTATTTTGGTCTGACAACAGGCGATCAGTTTACAGATCGGGGGTTTATCACGGGCAGCGTTTCATCTGATCCGGCTCTGTTAGCGGGATCGCCTAAAAACAAATACCTTGACTTCTCGACAGGTGGTTTGTTCTATTCTGACTGGTTTTGGCTCGGCGCATCCTTTCATCACATCAACCGGCCGGATCAGGCGTTTTATTCGATTGGTACAGACCGGCTACCGATGAAAACCAGCATTCAGGCAGGTCTTCGGATTCCTCTGGGTGGTTTTACAGGGCTGGCCGACGAACAGGATCGGGAGATCAGCATTTCGCCAGTTGTAATGTATAAACACCAGGGAAAATACGATCAATTAGATTTAGGGGCCTATCTGACCTATTCTCCGTTGACTATTGGAGCGTATTATCGAGGTATTCCTTTCAAAAAATACGACCAGACGCTTAACAACCACGATGCGTTGGCGGCCCTGGTTGGCTGGCGTATGGAAAAGTTTTCCATTGGCTACAGCTACGACGTAACGATCTCTACATTAGGAAACAGTGGTGGCTCTCACGAACTATCAATATCGTATATTTTTGATAAACCCGAAGGACGCCGAGCGGGGGTGCGCCGACGCGATAAAAAGCTGCCTTGTCCTAAATTTTAATCAAGTCAAAAGTGGGGCGCTGGTTGCTTAACATAGCGTTACTGCTTCATCAAAATCGGTCGTCTTTGCCAACGTTGGCAGAAGCGACCGATTTTGATTTTCCTGAACCATTGTTAAATTCCTTACAAGGTTAAAAGACTAACCTGTTCAACGTCCAACAGTCAATACCAACCAGCCGCCATTAGCTTTAGGCCAGCCATCGATTTAAGTGTTGTCAGCCAATAATGTCTTTTCCTTAAAAACAACGTAGCATTCCGATGAATCAATTGTCAATAGCTTTTTTATTACTTACCAGCACAATTTCTTTTGCTCAACAAACGACAGATATTCGTCAGGTACGCTGGGGATTCTCATCTAAACAGGTAAAAGAGGCCGAAACCGTTAAACCTACGTCGGTCAAAAGAGATAAACTTGTCTATGCGCGTGTGCCGCTTATAAACCGGACGGTTGGCCTTGAATACACGTTCAACGCCGATTCACTTCTATCAGCTTCTTATTACTACTTCACTACTGCATCGGTTACCGAAGCCGACGTAAAAGCAGCAGCGCACGAGCTGGAAACCTTATTACAGGAAAAATACGGCAAAGGAAAAACATTGCAGCTGGGTGACACTCAAAATGTGGTTTGGCTGACACCTCGAACGCAGATTACGCTAACGCTGGGTAATGTAGATAAAGGGTGGTCTGTAGAACTCGCTTATTTATGTCGAGTGTATCCGGGCGCGCAGATACCGAACATACAAGTAAAAGATAATGGGCGGCCACTTAAAGAAATAAAGAATTTGTGAAAAACAGCCAGATATTGGTTTAAACACCCATAAGAGCGCAAAAAAGAGAATTATGTTTTGCTAATATAGAGTTGCTTTATTCAATTGACGAATCATCATTAGATTTCATAAAAAACATAATCGTATTGCATTTCATTGTATTTGTATTTTACTTGCAATATAAATACAATGAAACTATGAAATATAAAGTTGAGCCAGAGCAAGCAGTATCGAACGTAAGAACGTACAGAGTCTTATTTTTTACTGATCAAAACCGGCCCGTTGGCTACGCAAAAGGCGAATTCAGGCAGAATCCGATGTGGTATAATGGTTTGCCTTATTTTTTTCTGACCGATTTAACCATTACAGATCAGACCTGCCAGCAGCAAGGTATAGGCAGCCAGATTTTGAAAGTGGTGGAAGCGTTCGCGCGTAAAGAAGGAGCTTACTGGATTAGGGGACAGATGGCCCCCAGAGCAACGGGATATACGGATGATCCGGCTAACGAGCGGGCAACGAATACCTTTTGGGGCGCTAACGGTTATGGAATTAAGCGAGAGATTTATGACAATTCAATACGTTTCTGGAAGCCACTTCAAGCATTATCGGCCAATCGGAAATCGCTGGCGATGTCAGGTAATTAAAAATTCCACACGAAATTGCTGATTTCTAAAGCATTTCCTAAGTATCCAGCAATCGTCGGTGATAGTTGATCTGACCTAAATGGTACGTCAAATGCGTAGCGAGATGAACCAGTAAATATTCGGTCGACGTTTTTTCGTCGAAAACCAGAATTGGATACTCTTGCTGCAACTGTTGGTCTGTTACCTTATCCAACGCCTTTTCAACGACCTCAATTGTTTGGTCGATTTTCACAAGGAGTTCGGCTCTGGGAACATTTTTCAACGAAAATTCAAGCTCCCGGTGCCGTACGTAACCCGTTTTGCCTAATTCGGCACCAATATACGTGTTCAGATTTCCGACTAAATGCAGGCATAAGTTTCCGGCAGAATTGGCAATGCTTTTTTCGAAATACCAGATTTTTGATTCGTGCTGGTAAGATTCGATCTCTTTCTTTAATCGATCAAGATCTCGACGGAATAAGGATTTTAGCGTTTGTAAAAGCATTTTTTATTCGCCAGAAACTTACCCAAAATATTGCTGTTCGATACGTCCGATGTAACCCAAATCCAGTTTAGTCTCAAACCACTCCTGAATTCTGGCACCGACATTTGGGTACAGATTCACTTTGTCCAATTCTTGTATAGGTTTCCATACTAATTCAAGAGCTGTGGTTTCAGCAGGATTCAGCGCGGGCTCACCCAACAGGTTCCGGGCAGCGAATACAACGTGTAATACGTCATCGTTACGTTGGGTCAGAAGCATTTCGCCAACCAGGATCATCTCACCAACATCTATAAAAACCCCCAGTTCTTCCCTGATTTCACGTACCACTGTCTGGGGCAGGATTTCTCCCCGGTCAGGATTTCCTCCAGGTAAAGCCAATACGTCCTGTCCGCCGTAGCAGTAGCGCATCAGCAGTATTTCAATTTGGTTAGCATTACGACGCCAGATTAGAGCAGAAGGCCGAACTTTCATGTGGGCAACTTATAAAAGAGCGGTCATCTTTCCCAATAGATCTCTGGAAAAGATGACCGCTTAACAAAAAGACAAATTAATTATTAGCTCAAATCACGCGAGGTTTCGAACAGGAACCAGGTGCGTCGTTCGGTTTCATCGATATAGTTTTCGAGCAGGCTAGCTGATGCTACGTCTTCGGCATCGTCGCAAATTTTGTGTGCATCCCGCATATTTTTCGCCATTTTCTTATTCTCGATTTCCAGATCCTTTAGCATATCCAGTGGAGAAACGAAATCTTCATCATTATCCTTCACTCGCTGTAGCTGTGCGATATGGGCTATTGAGCGAATCGTATTACCTCCTATTTTCCGAACGCGCTCGGCCAGTGGATCAATTGTGGCAAAAATCTGTTCAGCCTGTTCGTCCAGCAACAGGTGATAATCGCGAAAATGGCGACCCGACATGTGCCAGTGATAATTTTTGGTTTTGATATATAACGCGAAGGCATCTGCAACGAGCCGGTTTAGCGATTCAGCCACTTTTTCCCGGCCTTTCTCTTCCAGATCGTTGGGTGTATCCAATACGTCAACTTGATTGATCGCTTTCATGATTACTTCTGTTTTTTGGCTTTGTAGTCAACACTAGAAGAAACCCTGTTGAATCAGTATTGTTTGTTAAGATTTCCTTAAAAACGAGCTAGTACCTTTTCTGAAACTGTTTTCCCAATGGATAGTGACGACGTAGCGGCAGGCGACGGCGCATTGACAACATTAATTGCTTTGTCGGTTTCCATGATGGCAAAATCATCCAGCAGCCCCCCCGTACGGTCGCAGGCCTGCGCGCGAACGCCCGCACCACCGTCTTCAAGATCTGCCTCCTGCACGTCGGGGATTAATTCCTGTAGCGCTTTTGTAAAGGCCGATTTTGAGAATGAACGATACATCTCTCCCAAGCCCGTTTCCCAATATTTAGCGGCTACTTTCTGAAAACCTGGCCATGCCAGTGTTTCGAACAATTCTTTTACGTTGATATCTGATTTTTTGTAGCCCTCCCGCTGAAACGCCAACACTGCGTTCGGCCCGGCTTCCACTCCCCCGTGAACCATACGAGTAAAATGAACCCCCAGAAACGGAAAATTAGGATCAGGCACAGGATAGATCAGGTTTTTGACTAAGTATTCTTTGTGGGGCTTAATCTTGTAGTATTCGCCCCGGAACGGCACAATCCGAACATCGACGGGCTGGGTAAGTTGAGCGATTTTATCGGAATATAAGCCAGCGCAGTTAACCACGAGTTTAGTTTCGTAGCGTCCTTTGTTTGTAACGACAATGCTTAAACTCGTACCGGGCGTAATCTGCTCAACGCGCTCATTTAAGCGAATTTCGCCACCCAATGCCTGAAATTTCTCGGCGTATTTCTCAGAAACCTGTTTGTAGTCAATAATCCCCGTCTGTGGTACAAACATGCCAGCTACCCCATTGACATGTGGTTCAATTTCACGCATTTCGGCGAGCGTCAGCTTTTTCAAACCACCCAAACCGTTTTGCTGACCACGTTGATACAGAGTCTCCAGTTGCGGTAATTCCTCCTGTTTAGTCGCTACAACAATTTTGCCACAAAGGTCGTAGGGTATTCCTTCCGCATCGCAGAAGTCAATCAGCATTTGGTAGCCACGAATGCAGTTTGTCGCTTTCAGGCTGCCTGGCTTGTAATATAATCCGGAGTGAATAACGCCACTGTTATGCCCCGTTTGATGGCGCGCGACAAAGGGTTCTTTTTCAATCAAAATAACGTTCAGATTGGTCCGCTGCTGCTTCAGTTGCAAAGCCGTAGCCAGGCCCACAATGCCTCCGCCTATAATTACTACGTCTATCATACGTATCATAATGCTCAACAACCGGATGCTGTTGATCCCCTCAAAGGTACGGCACGATGGTCAAAAATGAGCGTAGTAAAATTCAGCTAAATCAGTAGTAAATAAATACGGGTTTTATTTTAATTGGCCCTCAATCCAGTCCAGACCACGGCCATAAAGGGCATAGGCAAATCGAACGCGGTTATCAAAATCAGCATCGGTTGTACGTTCCTCATTCATAAATTGACGCACGAGTCGGGCATTGTCAACCGCCTGTGGCTGATTGTATTCCGTATCGGTCTGGGTGCGAAAGGCCGCAAAAGCCGGTGCATCGCCTTCAAAATGCTGGAAGAACAAATGCTCTCGTGGTGTACGGACAGCGCATAATACGCCACTCGCCCGACTGGTTGAAGGAGCAAGGCTTCCTTCCATGCCTCGTTTCAATACCATAACCCCGTCGAACCCAGCCAGAAGCGCCAGCTCCGCCATTTTCATCTGATACGTAATGTGAAAAACGGACGTAACGAGAATGCGGGCATGACAGGGATTCAATACTTTTTCGAGCGTAGCCAGAAAAGGCCGCTTAATGAGTATGTGTCGGCGATCTACCCAGCGATTGAGAGCAGGCGACATGGCTTTCTGGTCAAGAACCCAGCCATATGTCTCTAAAGGCGTATCAAGCTCATGATTGCTTTGCAGAAACTGACAGCCAAGATGCATGTACAGATCAAGGGCATTCAGGGTAAATTTTGGCCCCCCGGACCGCCCCACCAGGGATATGGCTCCGTAACCTCGTTTCTGAAAAAACTTTGCCAGCAACGGCGTAATCAAGTAATTGTTCTCCACCCCGTCGAATGGTTCAGCTAACTGAATCAGCGGGCGATCGGAGCAGCTTATCGGCCCGAAACCGGGTGAGAATGTTCGCTCAGCCGCACGCATCAACCCCTGGTACTCTTCGTTAGTTTCGTGTCGCACCCGCATGATGCTGGCAGCAAGCCCCCGGAACGTTTCACACTCTTCATCCCCATACAGATAATCGCCAAGTTGCTGTGCTTCGCTCACCTGTAGATTCCCTCCACGTACCAACTTCGCTGCAATAGGCAACAGGCGTCCCGGCAGATCAGGACAAACTTTATTGACAAAAAAAGTCGGATGCGAGAAAGCTCCTTTTCCAATGACTTCCTCCAACGTTCGTTCCTCAGGGGTTGGTCCTTTTGCCAGTAAAGCGCCCAGAAATGCACCCCGTTGTAACGGATGGCTCGCCGGGTCAAGTAAAGCAGAGCGGCATTCAGCGAGTAGTTCGGGGGTGAGTGGTTTACTACCATATTTGCCAATACCAATGTGCTTAATTCCTCGGCCAAGTGCCGTTTCGGTAGCAGGGGTATCCAGAACCATAGAAGCAGTTGATTTAGCTGAACATAGGGAGTTAGGTAAATGTAAACAAAAAACCCCTATATACGTAGCAAAAAACGCATCTAAACGACAGATTGTGAGGCTTTTCTTTACTCATTTATGACTCATCCCGATACAATACAATATTTTCATGTAATTCAATTACCCGTATTCTTACAGGGCCTGGTAAACACTCGCTTTTTTAACCGATCACCTGATTTGGTGCTACGTTCCTTTCCGGGAAACTCTTAACAGTTAGCAAACCAAACTGACACAAAAACGCTTTAAAGGATGCTTTGGCTACAGGTGTTAGCAAGCGGCCCGTCCAGGGTTTACATGATATAGCTAACCCCTTTGTGCGCTTTTTGTAGAACAGGATTGCAGGCTAAGAAAATTAATATTGATCTTATCGAAAAGAAGGGCTATCCCTCAATGAATAGTTAAACCCCTATTTTTGCACCGGATTAACTCTTTTTGACAGCATGGCGGAACGTATCAGTTACGGAAAAACATGGTGGGGGCAACAATGGCTCAATGCGCTGACACGTATTGACATGGAAAACCGCCTGCCACGGGGCAAAACGTACGCCAACCAGGGCGCTGTTCATAGCTTAACCATTTCTAACAATCAGATTAGCGCATCTGTTAGAGGAACGGCGCCACGCCCCTACAAAGTCAAGCTGTCAGTGCCATTGTTTACGGATCAGGAAAAAGAGTGGTTGTTAACCGAAGTTCGGGAGAACCCTGCTACGCTGGCCCAGCTTCTGAATCGTCAGCTCCCACCTGAACTCATTGATTTTGCCAAACGCAGGACGATTCAACTGTTCCCTGAATCGTTTCACGACCTGACGATGGGCTGTTCCTGCCCCGATTATGCAATACCCTGCAAACATCTGGCGGCTGTAGTGTATGTCATAACCAATGAAATTGACCGAAATCCGTTCCTTGTTTTTCAGTTGAAAGGGCTTGATATTCTGGGTGAACTACAAAAAGACATACTCGATCCAATTGGTGGAAACATGGGTACCGTCCTCTCTTTCAGGGACATTTGCACCGATGAATTTCCGGATGAAGATGAAGACTGGAAAGCTGATGAACAGACCCGCGCTCAACTGGATTTTTCTCAAATTCCGCCCTTAGCTGATCAACTACTGAGTCTACTTTCGCCAGATGTTACGTTCGCAAAAGGTGATTTTCATAAATCGCTGACTAAAGCCTACAAACTTTTCAGCAAGCCCCTTACTGACGAAGCAAATGAATCGGATGCCGAAAAGCCTCTGTTTAGCGACAGCATTGAGTTACAGCTCGACGAATTTATGTCGGTAAAGAAAATTGGCATTTTCAGTGAACATGGCGATTCGCGATCAATTAGTGGGTTTGACATGGGCGATCTGGTTGGCTGGATTAGTACGCTTACGGAAGACGACTGGCCCGAAATGAGCGATTCAGTACGTGCCCTATACCTGACTCAGCAATTTTCGGCGGCCTTGTTACGTCGCGGAGCTATTGTCCCCCAATTACTACGGGTTGGTCCAGTAGAAGATCAATACCGGGTACGCTGGATTCCGGCAACGCTCAATGAGGTCGTTAGGCAGCAGACAAACTTACTCAATACCCAGATACCGCCATCATTACTAACAGTACGCTGGCAAAAAGAATGGCTGGCCTTGCCCGATGAGCAGTTGGTGTTAACGCTCTGCTCGTTGTTCATGCGCCGGACTATCAAACCAACAACCATTGAGTTGTGGGAGCGCTGGCCTTTGGAAGATGCCGACCGGTTGTATTTTGGGATTGAAACGTTACGTTTCGAGGGTTTTGGCCGAAAGGAGATGCCCTTGGCCATGCAGCTTTGGTTTAACGATTTCTTTCTGACCCACAAACGGTTCGTGCCGATTCTGGCAGTCGAAGAGAATGAATATGGGGATGAATTTCGGCTCAGATTACTGATACGTGACCGCGAGGCTCCTACGACCAAGGGTGTGCTTGACCAGCCTATCCCTCTACCCGATCTGCTTACCAAAAAGAAGCACGAACGCATCAGAATGGCAGTTTTGCAGGATTTGCTGGTCTTATCACGCCATTTTCCTGACTTATCAAGACTGACTAAAATTGGCGGTCCCGAGCACCTTTCTTATTCTCCCAGCTTATTTGTCGAGGTTTTGCTTGAAACATTACCTCGTATGCAACTACTGGGGATTGCGCTATGGCTACCGAAATCGCTGCAACACTGGGTACGTCCGCAAGCGGGAGGCCGCCTTAAGGCCAAAATTACTGCCGACAATGCATTTATGCGTCTGGAAGATATGCTCAGCTTTGACTGGCAGATCGCTTTAGGCGATGAAATGATGAGTGTAAAAGAGTTTCAGAAGTTGGTGGGACGTACTACAGGACTGGTCAAGATTAAAGATCAATACGTATTGGTTGACCCCGATGAGTTAACAAAGCTTTATAAACAACTCGAAAATCCGCCGGAGCTATCAGGCGCCGATCTGCTGAAAGCCGCTCTGTCAGAAGAATATAAGGGCAGCCGATTAGGCTTGTCGGCAGAAGTGCGATCATTAGTGAAGCAGTTTACCGAAAGTGCGGCCCAACCCTTACCCGACGCCCTGAACGCTACGTTACGCCCTTACCAGCAGCGCGGTTATGACTGGCTTATCAAAAATACAGCACTCGGTATGGGAAGTCTGCTGGCCGATGACATGGGATTAGGAAAAACCCTACAGATTATCAGCCTTTTACTTAAATTCAAGCAGGAAGGTCGGTTCAAGAAACAGAAAGGGCTGGTGGTTTTACCGACTACGTTGCTAACGAACTGGCAGAAAGAAATTGCCCGGTTTGCGCCTGATTTGCAACCGCGAATTTATCATGGTTCCAGCCGCAAATTACCTGCTGATAAGGCCAGCGACTACGACGTCCTACTCACTACTTACGGTATTATTCGCTCCGACCTTGATACGTTGAAGAAAACCACCTGGGCTATTGTCATTATCGACGAAGCGCAGAACATTAAAAACTCAGACACTGAGCAGACCAAGGCCGTTAAATCGTTGAAAGCCCCCATCAAGATAGCGTTGAGCGGTACGCCTGTCGAGAATCGTTTGTCGGAATTCTGGAGCATCATGGACTTCGTGAACAAGGGGTATTTGGGTGGTCTTAGTAAGTTCAACGAGGAATTTGGAAAGCCGATTCAGCAGGAACGGGACCACCAGAAACTCGATCTGTTCCGACGTATCACGAGTCCGTTTCTGCTACGTCGCGTCAAAACTGACCGGAGCATTATCAGCGACTTACCCGACAAAATTGAGAATAACCAATTCTGTTCTCTTACCACCGAACAGGCGGCTTTATATGAAAGCGTTGTGCAGGAAAGTTTGCGGGCTATTCAGGAAAAAGAAGGAATTGCTCGTCGTGGATTAGTGCTTAAATTAATGACGGCACTCAAGCAAATTGGCAATCACCCGTATCAATACCTGAAACGGGGCAGCAACGGCGCTGCACTTTCGGGCAAAGCTACGCTATTGCTCAATCTGCTTGAAAATATTTACGCCAGCCACGAAAAGGTACTGATTTTTACACAGTACCGTGAAATGGGCGAACTTCTCTCGCAGTTTATTCAGCATACATTCGGTACAAAACCCTTGTTTTTACACGGTGGTACGTCACGCGCTGATCGGGATGAAATGGTTGAGCAATTTCAAAAGAACCGCTCCGATCACACCTTTATCTTGTCGCTTAAAGCTGGTGGTACAGGCCTTAATCTGACGCAGGCAAACCACGTTA
Source organism: Spirosoma sp. (assembly GCF_048594605.1). Classification (GTDB taxonomy): domain Bacteria; phylum Bacteroidota; class Bacteroidia; order Cytophagales; family Spirosomataceae; genus Spirosoma. The sequence continues at coordinate 6,643 of NZ_JBMDWV010000416.1, read as the reverse complement.
TTCATTACGATTTATGGTGGAATCCAGCTGTTGAAGCTCAGGCCACTGACCGGGCTTTTCGTATTGGCCAAACCAAAAACGTATTGGTTTACCGACTCATGAACCAGGGTACACTGGAAGAGAAAATCGATGCCATGATACGTAGCAAACGTGAGCTTGCTGATCTGAGCGTTCAGACTGGCGAAACCTGGCTTGGCGATTTAAGCGATGCGGAATTGAAAGAATTAGTGAATCTGGCTTAATTTATTCAACAAATTAATCTTTATTTGCTGAGTAAATTACAGCAATCTTATGGCGGTCCGTAGAGTATTATACAGTGCAATTCAAAGACAGCTGAATTCCCGGAAGATTATTTTACTAACCGGGGGGCGTCAAGTGGGGAAAACGACACTTATTAATCAGCTTGCTGATGCCTATACCAAGCCCAAGTTAGTGCTGGACGGTGAAGACGCTGAAACGGTACGTTTGCTAAGCGATCAAACCCTCTCCGTTTATCAACGCTGGCTTGGCGATACTCAATTGTTAATCATTGATGAGATCCATCTCATTCCTGAGTTTGAGCGTGTGCTAAACTATCTGACCACTTCGTTTCCCGATCTGACAATTCTGGCTACAAGCTCCTTATCGTTTGTCCCACTCACGAATATAGCGGCAGGGCGGCTAAGTTATTTTCTTTACCCACTGGCTCAACTGGAATTAGGAACGACTGAAACGCATCTGCAAACACGGCAGCAAGTAGAGCAACGATTAGTGTATGGGAGTTACCCCCAGGTTATTCAATGTCAGAATCAGGCCGATTCCACTGACTATTTAAAGCATTTCGTTACGGATTATTTATTGAAGGACATCCTGCTCATTGAGCGAATACGCAATCCGGAAAAGATGCTCCAACTTCTACGAATAATTGCTTATCAGGTTGGTCAGGAAATTGTTTACGACGATTTGAGCTATCAACTACAGCTTGACCGTAATACGATTGTCCGGTATCTCGAACTATTTGCGAAAGCCTCTATCATTTTTCGGCTCAGTGGATACAATCAGAACCTTCGGAAGGAGGTTACCAAGAGCTCAAAATGGTATTTTTTCGATAACGGAGTCCGGAACAGCTTACTAAATAACGTTGGCTCGTTGATGGAACGACCCGATATAAAAGTGCTGTGGGAAAATTATCTGGTAGCCGAGCGAATAAAACGTAATACGTATCTACGGAGCGAAGCAAAGCCTTATTTCTGGCGTACCTACGACCAACAGGAGCTAGACTGGCTCGAAGACGTTAACGGACAATTAAATGGTTATCTGTTCAACTGGTTTCCCAAAAAGATACGTTTCCCAAAAGGATTCCAAAAAGCCTATCCCAATGCAACAGTGTCAGTGATCAATCCTGAGAATTACTTGGATTTTATTACGCCTAATTACTTTAACGTTTAATAAATCAGGCATCGAATCTTATTTCAATATTGCCATAACAGCCTCATCGCCTGTAATTGCCTGCGCTGGACGCGGATGTTCGGCATTAAATACCTGCAATGCCGACGAATCGAGAACTGTATTAGAAGACTCGTCAACCTGGCCATCCTTTAGCACACGGTTCAGATCCAGTTTCAGATTTTTTGCCAGAAAACGATACGCAGCCGCTCGTTTGTTCGGACCGTAATCGTGCCCCTCGTCGGGCAAGTGAACATTTTCAACCCGGTCTTTTGCACCGTAATAACCATAAATATTCTGGATGTACGGAAACTCTACGTTCGGTGTATTTTTCGTCCAGTCCTTCCCGTCCGAAACCAACAGCAGCGGACGGGGAGCCGCCAGCGCGGCAATCTCCACGTTGCTGGTCTGATGGGTTGGTCGATTATGAATAGGCATTCCGCTTTCACACACACATCCCCCAAAAAAATGCGCCGATACCATCACCACTGGAGCCGCTACTTTTATGCGGTCGTCCAGCGCTGTCAGTAAAAAAGTTTGCGTTCCCCCACCCGATTCACCCGTTACGCCGATTCGCTCTTTATCCACATCAGGTAAGCTGGTCAGAAAATCCAGCGCGCGAATACTGTTCAAAGTCTGAAGTTTTAGGGCTTTGGGTAGTTTATGCGAGCATTGCTGCGAATCTCCGTAGCCGATCATATCGAAGGCGAACACCGTGGCGCCCATGCGTGCCAACGTAGCGCAACGCTGTTGCGTATACTCCATCAGACGATTATTCTGATTAGCGCCGTGCCCGTGGGTGCATAAAATCCCTGCTGTCTTTCCCGATGCATTTAAAGGACGGTACAAATTGCCCGTTACAAAAAACCCCGGAATGCTCTCAAACGCTACGTTCTCAATTGTATAACCATTCATTTTTCGCACACTGTGCCGAATGGGTTGAAGCGGGGCAAACTTTGGTTTGTCAGGTAGTTGCATTCCTTCACGAATACCTTTCCGAATCAAACTAGCGCGCTTCTCCCAACTGGTCCGGTCATGATACGTCTGTGCAAACGTATGTAAAGCCTCCGCGCCTTGTGCTTCTGTAAAGTAGGCCCCCTGGCGCAAATCGGGTCGGTCAGGATTAGGCTGAGCCAGTAAAGCGAGCGTTCCAATAACGTAGCAGACAGCAAAGACAATTGGAGTTTTCATTGGTACAGAGAAAGTTAATGCGAACGCTTTTAAAAGAGCTCCAGACAGCCTACCTACTTCATTTATCGAGGTATATCACCCCGTTTTAAGGCACGAACCGCATAGTCAGCCGCCCGAGCCGACAAGGCCATATAGGTCAGGGATGGATTCTGGCAAGGCGACGAGGTCATACTGGCACCATCGGTGCAAAAAACATTTTTAACGATGTGATGCTGATTGAATTTGTTAAACACCGAATTTTTGGGCGATGTCCCCATTCGCGCTGTCCCCATTTCGTGAATGCTTAAACCCGGATGCGCCTGACTGTCAAATCCGTCAATATTCGAGAATCCAGCCTTCTCCAGCATTAAAACTGCCTGTTCTTTGGCGTCTTTTCGCATGAGTGTCTCATTTTCACGGTAATGAACGTCCATTTTCAGAACGGGCTGTCCCCACTTATCTGTTACGTCGGTGGTCAGATAAACGCGGTTATCTTCGTAGGGCATACATTCGCCAAAGGCATCCAGTGTAATTTTCCACGTACCAAACTGGGTAGCTTTTTCTTTGAAATCGGCTCCAAATCCTTCTTCTCCGTAAGCATGGCCCCAATTTTCGCGCTCCGTATACACCTCAAATCCATAACCACGTTTGAACGTCTGCTGAGATTGCCCTGGCAAGTTGCGAAAGCGCGGAATGTAAAGCCCCGCAGGGTGGCGACCATAGTAATACTTGTCCAAGTCGTGGGTATAACCGGCCGTTGCGCCTACGTGAAAATGATGATCCATCAGATTTCGGCCAAGCTGCCCGCTATCGTCCATTCCATTTGGGAAACGCGTCGATTTGGAGTTCATCAGGATATACGTAGAACCCAGCGCCGACGCGTTCAGGAAAATAATGCTGCCCTTAAACTCAAGCCATTGGTGCGTTTGCTCATCGATAACACGAACTCCGGTTGCCCGACCTGTTTTTCCGTCATAAATAATTGAGTTGACAATGGAGTGAGGTCGAACCGTCAGGCGTTTGGTCCGGCGGGCGGCAGGCAACGTAGCAGACTGCGTACTGAAATAAGCCCCGTACGGACAACCGCGCATACAAAGATTCCGAAACTGACATTTGGCCCGCCCCAGACTCATCTGCTGCTGCGTGGGTGCGGTTAAATGAGCCGCTCGTGCCGAAATCACTTTCCGATCCGGGAACGTAGCGTTGGTAGCTTTTCGGAAGTATTGCTCTACGCAATTATCAGGAAGAGCGGGTTGAAACTGACCGTCAGGCAGATGCGGCAATCCATCCCGATCGCCAGCAATTCCGGCAAATTTCTCTACGTAATCGTACCAGGGCGCGATGTCTTTATAACGGATTGGCCAGTCCGTTGCAATGCCTTCTTTGGCGTTGGCTTCAAAATCCAGATCCGAAAACCGAAATGAATAACGCCCCCACATCAGTGATTTTCCGCCGACGTGGTAGCCCCGAATCCAGTCGAAGGGCTTTTCTTCGACATAAGGATTTTCCAGATCATTTACGAAATGATGATGCGTTGCTTCGGTGATTGTAAAGCCAGTGCGGCTCTGAACGGGATAGTTTTTCAATACGTCGAGCGGCATTTCCTGATTCCGATGCGGAAACTCCCAGGGTGCCATTGTTGCTGTGTGGTAATCCGTTACATGCTCAATCATGCGCCCACGCTCCAGCAGCAGTACGTTTAACCCTTTCTCGCACAACTCCTTTGCCGACCAGCCTCCGCTAATTCCTGAGCCGACTACAATCGCGTCGAATTTCTTACCCGCTGGAATTGGCGGCTGATATACTGTTTCACTACGTTTCATCACAGGTTGGGTTTTGTTAACTTCTAACAAAGATAACGAATGGCTAGTCAGTCATCTTAATGACTATTCTGTTGCAGAAAAGCGGCAATTTCCATCCCCCAGGCAATGCCGATGTGAATGAGTAATCCGCCCCAGATACTACGTGTACTCAGCGCCAATACGCCCAGTAGATAACCTCCAAACAAGGAAGAGACAGCTTCGCCCAGCGGTCGGCCGAAATGGATGGAGCAATACCAGACAACCATCGGCAACACGGCACCTCGCCCTAAAATGCGACTCATACCAATCACCAGAAACCCCCGAAAGAGTAGTTCGGTTGGCACGAAATCCCAGCCGTAACAGAGTTCATAAATCAGCGCCGTCACCCACTCAGGAACGCCAAAAAATTCGTTGGCATTTGTATCGCGATACGTTGGGTAAGACTGAAGAAAGTCGGGCTGGAAAGAAGCTAACGTAATGAGTGGAATCATCAGCGCCAGCAACTGTCCATACAAAACCAACCCTTTCCGCTTGGGTGCCATCCCATAGAAACTGGATTTACCCGAATTGGGGTCAGCAAATTTGTAGAACAGAAAAAGCGGCAGAACAATGGTCAGAACGGACTGTAGATTATTCAGGCAGTAGTACACAAAGGCGTAAATCTGTCCGTCGAAAAGCTGCTGACTCCAGTCGTAATGGGCGTAAAAACCGGCATAGGCTGAATAACAAAGAAGTGCAAAAACGCTACGTTGCCAAAACTCCCGATTCCGCCAGATATCAGATCGCTGATGAAAGTGCGTCCAGAGCCAGACACTAACGTAGTAAGCCGTTCCATACAGCCCAAAATACAATACGCTCCAAAGGGGTTGCCCCCGAAACGAATCGATATAGGTATCTTCCAGATCGATGGAATAATTTATCGCCAGCAACACGGCGGCCCAGATGGCCGTAGCGATATAGAGGTCAACGCGAAAATCGGTGCGAAAATGAGCGCGTAAGTCCTGCCAGAAGGCTTTCATATTATTTTTTCGACAGGATTTACAGGCCAGTTATGTTTACTATAAATCCTGTCGAAAAATACTTAAAATCCTTCTTTCTCAGCTTCCTTGTCTTTTTTCTTCTCTTCTTTCTTTTTCTCTTCCTTCACAATCTTCTGTCCTTGCGTAGGCTGGCCAGCCTGAACTTTTGGTTTCGGTGCAGCTTTAGCTTTGGTTTTGTATTGATCGAGGTAACGATCTACAAACAACGATTTTTCGTCCGCAGTCGCCGGAACTACTTCAAGCGAGGATTTGCTGGAGGATTTAAGCGCTAACAGCTGATCATTAATTTCCTGCGCCGACGAAATGATTGCCAATTGCCCCTGTGAATTTGGCGTACTACCCGGCTTATAATCATAGAACACCCATTCCTCCGGCGAAGCTTCCAGATAGATGCTGGCTTCATCGCCATTGTCGGTCTTCCGAATTTCAACAAACCCATCCATCTGTGCATTAATGTCCGTTCCCATCATGTTCGATACACCCAGTTGGCCTGTGCTGTAGAACGTATTGAATTTGGTTGACCAGCGCAGGTTTGCATTGGCTAATACCAGCATAGCATTCAGTTGTGGGGCGGCCTGGTTCAGTGCTACGTGCTGGTTCTGTGCCTTGAGTCGATACGCATCCACAGCCTGAGCACCGATCAAGGGCGTCAGTTTGTCAGAGAGTCGGTTTAGGTCGTCGTCAGCCGCTTCATCGTTCTTTTCCTCAAGATTGGCCTTTACGATTCGATCACCGATTGCTTTCACCAACGGCTCAGGTACCGGAAATGCAAAGGCCATCAACGTATTGAACCGATACTGCGTACTATCGATATTAATCCGCGCCGAACCCGCCGACAGCAGGTACTGATTTGGGGCCGAGTTCATTAAATTCATTTTGCCCTTAAACGTCATCAGGCCACGCGCATCATTGAACGTAAATGCGTTCTCAACATCTTCCACCACGGCTGCGGTATTCGCAGCAGCCACTCGAGCTGTGCTGTCCAAACGCGCGCTACTGTCCGTGACGGCAATAGCTTTTGTCTTCACGCTGTCTGCTTGGGCAGCGGCAACATTGGTACTATCAGTCGGTGCAGGCGCTTCTTCGGTTTGGCTCGTCAAATCGCTGGCTTTTGACGCAATACGGTACACTTTGTCTTTTTCGTCGTACTGCATAACACCAGTCGCCGTAAACAAATCGTCATCTTTCGGGTCTTCCTTCGGCGAG
>NZ_JBMDWV010000415.1:0-3520 GCF_048594605.1 Spirosoma sp. | reverse complement strand
GGCAACCCAAGTGTGCGTGGATTTGCACTTGGCTTAGGCTTCTAGTACAAAAACTAATTTATAATGTAACAGCCCACCTTACGTCGACGTAAGGTGGGCTGTTACATTATAAACGCTGACTGAGCCGATTATACATATAAGTAATCGAAAAGGCTATCATCCTTTGTTGAGATTTATCCGTATTGTGCGAAGTCTGTGCAACAAAACGAAAACGTTTGCGTGTCTATGCTTTTGACGGTTCAGGTTGTGGCAGGCAACCCCTGAATCCGCGCTACGGTATAGGATCGTTCTTCCTACGTAGCGTATTAAATTACGTGATTTTATGAAAGTGATTAGGTGGATTTTCCTTCTTGGTGTATTGGGTAGCGGCTGCAATAAAGTGAATGACATACAGCCAAATGATACGGAAGAAAATATCCCCGTTAGTGCCATTGAAGCGGTTACAGGGAAGTTTCCACAGGCTAAGGAGCTGGTGTTCAAAACGCTGGAGAAGAACCAGGTCTGGCAGGTAAACTTTAGCCAAAATGCAGCTCGATTTAGTGCGGCAACCAACCAGCAAAGACTGTTAGTGGCTTACCAGGTAGAAAACCGTTCTCTGCCTGATTCACTGACCTCGCTGGTTCGTAATACCGTGATCGATGGCGGTACGTTTTCTAACCTTCGGCTACAAAATTATTTCTGGTATGGAAATGCTACGAACAACGGGCAACTCATTTTGGCCGACTATGACTGGCGCGGAAGTCGTTACACAATTCGCTGGAATGTATCAAATGTAAATGGTCGGATAACCTACGTAACGGAGATGCTCCCTTACCACCAGCTCGAATATCGGACTGAAACGTTAGCCAATTTGCCTGCAATCATTCAGAAATCATTGCAGGATCAGCAGGCTGATTTTAATTACGCGGTGGTTCAGGTTGGGCAGAATACAGAAAAACGATACGTCCTTACGGTTAGACAGGCTACGAACACACCTACGCTGACTTATAATGACGAGGGTACGTTACTCGGTGTCACAAACTTGCCAAATACGCAGTATTATACGGCGATTGACCAACTGCCATCCGCCATTCAAACGTATCTACGCAATACGTCTGAACTTAGTGGATTCGACGTGGGAGGACAGTTTCCTCTGTTGTCTAAAACGAATTATGGAACCATAGAAACGTATACCGTAAACCTTCAGAAAGGCCGCGAAACCTGGTTTATGACTTTTAACAGCAATGGAGAATTAATAACTCGTTCGTACTTGAATCTGGTGTAGAACAGAACGTCACCCTTTTTAAATAGCTTATCCGGATGGCGTTTTTTCGCAAAAAATACACGAGTCTGAGTCAGCTGGTCATTGGCTGTCAACGGCACGAATCCCAGGCTCAGGAAGCGTTCTACGAGCGTTATAAGAGCCGTATGCTGGGAGTTTGCGTACGCTACGCCAAAACCCTGGCCGAAGCAGAAGATATATTTCAGGACGCGTTCGTTAAAATTTTTCAGCACCTTCACGAGCTCGAAAAACCCGAGTCGGCCGATAGTTGGGTGCGGTCGGTAGTGGTTCGAACAGCTATCAATTATTACAACCGGACAACCCGTCAGGAGGAGCGATTGACGGCGCACGAATACGTAACGGATGAGCTGGTCAGCGATGATTATGAAGCGGTGCTTCATCAGCAGGATGTCGATGCGTTGTTGCTATTAATCAATCAGTTACCCGATACGTACCGATACGTTTTTAATCTATATGTAATCGAAGGGTATTCTCACGCGGAGATAGCTGCTCTTATGGAAAAGCCCGAAGCAACCATTCGATCACAGTACAGTCGGGCTAAGCAATTACTTATCAAACAAGTTCAACAGAACGGAACAAAACGTCATGAGTTCTTCGGATGACCCTTTCGATAAAAAGCTGAGGAAGCACTTTCAGGACGTCTTCGACGACTTTGAAGTACAGCCGTCTACTTCGCTTAAAGAGCGTATCTGGCAGCACGTTTCAAAACCTGTAGCGACCCGGCAGTTTAGCCTGCTCATTCTGGGGCTGTTGCTGTTGCTGGGGGCAGGTTTTTTTTACAAGGGATATTACTCGCGGCTGCATTCTTACCAAAGGAAGGCTCAGCGTATCAGGGTTTCCAACGTAGCACCACCCGTTGAGCCCCAAGCGCAGGCAAAGCAGCCCGACAGACACTATAGCCATCGGTTTGCTGAATCAACTGATTCCGAAACGCTACGTCCGACTAAGGAGCGTAAACGTTCAGGGGCAGATGCACAATTGGCCAGTCCGACTTTAGAACCGCTTGTTACCACTACACCCAAAAAGCAGTACGTAGCACAGGCTCAGAGCCAAACAGAACAACGTAGTAGAATGACCGGGCAACGTATTGAACCACGTTACCAATCCGGTTTGGCATCGGTTACTACGTTCGATGAAAAAACCACGCAGGACGGTACGCGAGCAGCCAGGTCGCCGATGTTGCCTACAAGCACACCGGAAGGAACACCATCTACACCATTGATTCTACCTGAAATACGTCAGAAGTCGGATGCAGAAAAGGCTGTTTCCTGGCAATTGCTGCAACCGCTTTCACTACGTTCCGCCGGAGAGCCGATAGCCCAAATCAATCGAAACGTTGAAATTTCTACACCTACTGTATCTGCCGAACGGCCGATCAGACCCAGAACGTCCGTTCGGTGGTTGGTAGGTGTGGCGCCCCTCAGTACGTATCAACTTATGACCGTAGTTGACAAACCCGATACCTATGTACAGCGCGTAGATGCTCCCGCTGCTTTTTCAGGAGCAACCTGGGGTTACCAGCTCAGAGCAGGTATTGAATGGCGGCAGTATGATTTTGAATTGTCGTTTGGGCAAATCCGTCGCTGGGCCTACTATGATCTGGCAACCAGTACGTTCCAGGTCGAATTACTGGGAACAAACAGATATCAGGTAACCCGTCTGGAGAAACCCGTTGCCGAGAACGTATCATTGACAATGATTGGCGCCGGAATCAGTAAGCAATATCAACTGGGAGGAGCAAAGAGTCGCTATTTCACTCGCATGGGTGGCGATATTTCTTACGTACCGGATACCCGTCAGTCGCTTATCTGGGCTAAGGCGACAGTCGGCGTAACGTTCCCACTGCTGAAAACCTATCAGTTGCAGATCGGGCCGACGGTCGAGTATGGGTTTAGCCGTATCTGGAGCACGGAGCGACAACTCATTATTCGCCCGTATCTGGTAGGCGCTTCCATAACCATACGACCTAATACACCCTAGAGTAACTAGCGAACTCCCTTCTTCAACTAACTGTATGCCCTAAAGGCTAATGGGAACGAATTGCACTTTTTTCGGAAACGTATTGAAAAACAGGCTTCTTATGATTCATCGATTTATGAACTACTCAGTCTTAAAACTCTCTGCTTTATTGCTATTTATGGCCGCCTGCAAGCCGCAGCAGGCAAAGTACCCTCAGCCTACTCAACCGACCAAAGAATCGCCGGAGCCACAGCCCACCCCAAATCTTCAACCCGCAAC
>NZ_JBMDWV010000414.1:0-8150 GCF_048594605.1 Spirosoma sp. | reverse complement strand
GAAACTCCGAACGTAGGCTTTTTACAATCGCTTCTGCTTTTTCGGGCAAACCATCTTTCCGCACCAGCGGAAATACGGCTGCTTTGATTGGAGCCAGCGCAGGGTGCAGTTTCAGATACGTCCGCTCTTTCTGCTGATCGCCTTCACCAACGGTTTCTTTCGTAAAGGCATTACAGAACGTAGCAAGGAACAGCCGGTCGGCGCCTACAGACGTTTCCACTACGTAAGGAATGTAGTTGCCGTACGGCTTGCCCGTTGCTTCGTCGATATCATTGTCGAAATACTGTTGTTTCTTTCTGCTAAGCTCCTGGTGCGATTTCAGGTCGAAATCGGTACGTGAGTGAATGCCTTCCATTTCGCGGAAACCAAACGGAAATTCGTACTCAATATCCACAGCGGCATTGGCGTAATGCGCCAGTTTTTCATGGATGTGGAATTTAAGCTTCTGCGACGGCAGACCGAGTGCCTGGTGGAACTTCATGCGCGTATCGCGCCAGCGTTCGTACCACTCCATTTCGGTTCCAGGCCGCACGAAGAACTGCATTTCCATCTGCTCGAACTCACGCATCCGGAACGTAAACTGCCGTGCAACAATCTCATTGCGAAAGGCTTTCCCGATTTGCGCAATACCGAACGGAACCTTCATCCGACCCGTTTTCTGTACATTCAGGAAGTTGACGAAAATACCCTGCGCCGTTTCAGGACGGAGATAGATCAAACTGGCATCTTCGGCTACTGAACCTACCTGCGTCGAAAACATCAGGTTAAACTGGCGCACTTCTGTCCAGTTGGCTGTCCCTGAAACCGGGTCTTTAATGCCTTCTTCGATGATCAGATTCCGAAGTCCTTCCATATCGTCGGCACTTTGCAGACGCCCCAGTTCATTACGTAGCGCCTGGCCACGTGCCCCATCGCCCGCCTTTTCGTACTCCTCAGCTTTTAGTTCAATTAGCTGATCGGCGCGGTACCGTTTTTTGGAATCGCGGTTGTCGATCATTGGATCATTGAACGAATCAACGTGACCAGAAGCCTTCCAGGTGAGTGGATGCATGAAAATAGACGCATCGATTCCTACTACGTTATCGTGGAGCTGCGTCATGGCTTTCCACCACAGCGTTTTGAGGTTATTTTTTAATTCCACGCCATTCTGGCCATAATCGTAAACAGCCTGAAGTCCGTCGTAAATTTCAGACGACGGAAATACAAAACCATATTCTTTGGCGTGGGCGATGATATCCTGTAAAGAGGCTGCCGGAGTAGCAGGCGCCGGAGTTTTTGTATTATCCATAAGTGGGCGCAAAAATACGTTTTTATGCGCAAGTGCCTACGTACCTGTTTTAAAACATAATTTTTCCGCAACAAGTACACAACATGATGCATCAGAGTTACTAACGGTAATATTCATGCGTCTAAGAGTGCATGTTCAAACGGCTTCACTCAATTGTCCGCGATTATTTTGGCGTATCTCACAAAGAGGCAAGAGGATTTATAGGGCTATTGATTTTGACAATCGTTTGCCTGCTGACTCCGTTCGTCTACCGATTTCTATCGGATCGAAAACCCGTTGATACGTCGATTGCCGATCAGCGTAAGCTCGATAGCCTGGTTAGGCTGATGCAGGCCGAAGACGTAAAACAACCGCAGACTGGACGTCGCTTCGATAATGACAAAACCACGTTGGAACATTTCAGCGAACCCAAGCTTTTCTCATTTGATCCTAATACAATCAGCGTAACCGGATGGCAGCAACTGGGACTCCCGCGCTGGCTGGCGGAACGTATCGAGAAGTACCGTAATAAAGGCGGACAGTTTCGTAAAAAGGAAGATTTACTACGCATCTACGACTTTCCTCCAGAACTCTACGAGCAGCTCGAACCGTACATTACGTTGACGGACAAAAGGGCGAGTGAAACGAGTGGCCGAGCCTTAACAGATAACAAGTCGTTGGCCACTGGCCATGAACAATCTGCCTTTACGGAACGTACTGAACGCAAAGAGCGCGTGGCCAGGCCCGTTCTCCAGCCGTTTGATATCAATACCGCCGATACGTCACAATTGATTGCACTGAAAGGCATTGGTGCTACGTTGGCCGGGCGGATCATCAAGTTTCGCGATGCTCTCGGCGGCTTCGTTTCCCCAGACCAGTTTCATGATATATATGGTCTGGATTCTCTCGGATTGACACAGTTGTTAACGTTCGGTAAAATCCGGTCGTCGGTACGTAAGATTCCGGTCAACACCGCTACGGTCGACGAACTGGATCGGCATCCGTTTTTATCGCGTCGACAGGCTCAGGTTATTGTTACGTATCGGGAGCAACACGGCGCTTATACCTCGGCAGAATCGCTCAAACCGATACGAATTCTGGATGCAAAGACAATTGAGAAACTTGCACCGTATCTGGAATTTTAACTGACGAACCTGTTTAACCTTTCGAAGAGGAGGGCTTCACTAACGAGGCTTTGTCATTTCTCCCTCCGGTCGAAATGGCAAAAAATGATCCTGCCGCTACCCATGTTCTGAGAATTTAAAAACCCCCAACAAATTCGGATGTCGTAACCAATACAAATCAGCGTTTCATTGAGCAGGCAGCTATCGAAAAATGCTACGTGCCTGATGAAACGCTGGTTAAGTCCAGGTTCCTTTACGAAAATCTCCGCTTGCTTAAGACTGCTTCCGTAACCCCAGGTAGTATTTTCCAGGTTAAAGCGTATTGAGAAGCTCTGATACGCTAACCGCTTCGCCCGGCAGATCACCACTAAGCAAACACTGGTAAGCGGTATAGAAATGGTATTTATTGTGATTCGGCTTCCAGTCGAAAATCCAGACAACGTCGAAGCGGTTTTCTCCATTTTTGTCTTTCGGCCACTCAGACGGTGTGGGCCTTAGTGTAGGAATATGATGAGCGATGGAAGGTATACGCTGAGGCTCTCCGCAGATCAGTGCTACGTCCTTGCTGCCAATTACAGCGGTTGCTAGCTGTTCTTCTGTCTCAAAATCGTCATGAATTACGAGGTCCAGTTTATCGCTCAAGGGGGTAAGGGTTTCCCTGGAACGGCTGCTTTTACCTCCTGCATTATGCTGCATTTTTTCACGGTTTTGGTAATCAGTTCCCGAGGCAAATAGCGCGGCAGGCTCAGCCACACCACTACCCATGAACGTACCGTCTGGCAATGGGGTAAAGTAAGCGGCTAGCGCACCAGCACGCTGCCAGCCCCGAATAGTCAGTCCCTCATTATCCTTTTCGCCCTGATTCGTAACACCGTTAATCTGATTACCATCTGATGCCTGATACGGTTTTTCGGCCTGGCAAATGATCATAATTTTTACTGCGTTCATAATAGGGAAGGTTGGTTAAAGCATCGACAAACAATGATTGAAACTGATTTGCGGAGTGAGCCAATCTGCAAGGTGTAACTGTCTAATTATGTGTGTGATACTGACCGAAAAAAGCAGATATTTCGATTCGGTAATTGTCCATAATCACTAACAATATACTCACCAGAAAGTCCGTTGACATCTCCTTATTTGCTCGTGACAAAGCTAGGCGGTCATTAAAAAGCCTGATGTCAATAATGTGGCGGATGCTGTAAATTTTGTTACCGCTTATATTACCCAAGTCTTTTCCGCCATCTTATCACGTATTCAAACCTCGAATGTACCCCAATACCTATTTTTATACAATAAAATGTTTATGAAAATTACATACCATTAACTAATGAACCTCTAATTCTGTTGCCTCAATGGCCCTAGTTTATCCAAAAAGGGTCATTTTAACGCTTTGTTAGCAACACTACGTTCTCGACATGATGTGTATGCGGAAACATATCAACTGGCTGCACGTCGGCAACTGCGTACCCTTCATCTAATATTCCCAGATCGCGGGCCTGCGTAGCCGTATTACAGCTTACGTACACGATACGTTCGGGTGCCGCCTTGAGCAACTGACGCGTTACGGCCTCATCCATTCCCGCGCGGGGAGGATCAGTAATCACTACGTCTGGCCGACCGTGCTGATCAAAAAAGCTGTCTGTCAGGATGTCGCGCATATCGCCGGCTACGAACGTTGTATTCGTGATTCCATTGATATCAGCATTGATCCGCGCATCAGCGACTGACGCTTCAACGTACTCTACGCCCACTACCTGTTGGGCCGAACGAGCTACGAACAGCGCAATTGTTCCGGTGCCAGTGTATAAATCATAGACTCGTTCGCGCCCTGTTAAGCCTGCCCAGTTACGAGCTACTTTGTAGAGATTGTATGCCTGTTGGGCGTTGGTCTGATAAAATGATTTAGGACCGATCCGAAAGGTCAGCCCTTCCATCTGCTCTTCTATATATGGTTTTCCACTCCAGTTCACTACGTTCTGGTCCTGGTAACTATCATTTTTCTTTGTGTTCAGAATGTAGTTCAGGGATGTAATCTGTGGAAATGTTTGCTGCAGATACGACAGCAGGCCGTTCAATAGATCCGGATTGTCCTGTGCAACCTGCAACGTTACCATCACCTGTTGCGTAGTATCGGCAGTGCGGATGATCAGCGTCCGCAGAAAACCCGTATGCATTTTTAAATTATACAATGTCAAATCGTGCCGAAAAACGTAATCATTAATCGCCTGACGAATCGCATTGGAAGGATCGGGCTGGAGATAACAATGCCGGATGGGCAGAACTTTATCGAAGCGGCCGGGTACGTGGAAACCAACGGCCCGCGGATCTATCGGCTGGTCGGTACTAACTTCCGCCGTGGTCATCCATCGACCTTCAGCGCACGTAAACTCCAGTTTATTCCGGTAGTATTGCGTGGGGTGAGCGGCCATGATAGGCCGTATGACCGGCAGATCTACCTTGCCGATACGTGTCAGATGGTCGATCACCTGCTGGTGTTTAAACCCTAACTGCTCGCCGTATTGAATGTGTTGCCATTTGCACCCGCCACACGTACCAAAGTGCTCGCAGAACGGTTCCGTTCGCACTGGCGACCACTCATGAACGCGTTCGGCAACAGCTTCCCGGTATTGTTTTTTTCGGTTTGTGATACGAAGATCCACCACATCGCCGGGTGCGACCCCAGGCCCGCCGGTAGGATTTTCAACAAAAATGACTCCCTCATCAGTACGTACTATGCACTTCCCTTCGGCTGCTACCGCATCAATTCGAACGCTTCCCAACCGTTCGGGTGTTTTATGAATCTTCCTACGCATAAGTCCTAAAAAACTGCTAATTTAAGCATCCGTTTTCGGACCGGCTCTATTCCGAACTGTTTCTGTGTATGTCGAACTTGTACCCTAAGTGGTGGTTAATGGTAGTGATAACTGGTCTTTGCCTGGTTATAAGCCATTTGTCTCAGGCCACTCATATCGTAGGCGGTGAACTGGAACTTCGTTACCTTGGCGCTCAGAGCGTTTACTCGCATCGCATCAATCTGAATCTTTATTTCGATGTCATCAATGGCGATACAGGTGCAGATGACGGGCTGGTTTCGGTAGGCATTTTTTCCAGGCGTACGAACCAGCTCATTGGTTTTGTACCGCTCAATCGGATCAGTTCAGAACCGGTCGTCTATACCAGACCAGCCTGCATCAGTGCGCAACTAAGCACTCGATTGATTCGACACAGCATCGATCTAAATCTCGATCCTAACGTATTTAACGATCCGGGCGGCTACTACATGTCATGGGAACGTTGTTGCCGCAACGGAACGATCACGAATTTGATTAATCCGGGCGGTGCCGGATCAACCTTTTACCTGGAGTTTCCGGCCATAGGCAGTGGTCAGAATCGCTACTATAACTCGTCGCCGGTCTTCGCCATCCCCAAAGGGGATTATGCCTGTATCGGTCAACCGTTTACGCTCGACTTTAGCGCCAAAGATGCCGATGGCGATAGTCTGGCTTACAGATTGGTTGATCCTTACAACGGCTACAGCACTACGTCCATTCCGAATCCAGGCGCCTTAAATCAGGCAAGACAACCCATATTTTACCCTAGCCCCTACCCGGCCGTACGTTGGTCTACAGGAATTTCTGCGGCAAACCAGATTCCAGGTACGGCTCCGCTACGTGTTAACAACCGCACCGGTCTACTTACCGTTACGCCCGACCGGGCCGGTCTTTTTGTCTTTTCCGTAGAGGTAACCGAATACCGGTCAGGTAAAGCTATTGGCCTGGTTCGGCGCGATTACCAGGTACTTGTTATTGACTGTCCGAAGAATAATTCGCCCAAGCTGCTGTTTAAGCCAGAAGGGCAAAAGCTGTTTTATCAGGAAGGCACCGTATTGACAATTGCTGAGAAAGACACAAACTGTTTGACACTCTACCTGACGGATCTCGACGTTAATCAACGGGTTACGATTACAAACATGAGTGGTTCCCTACCCGGTTTGACGTTAGCACCAGGTGAGCTTGTCACTCGCACCAGTCGTGATACATTACAGGCTAAATTCTGTTTTGGTCGCTGCGTTGGCGGCACAGGTACTCCCATTACGTTGCTTATTCGGGCCACAGATGACGGCTGCCCGCAGGGGCTTAGCGATACGCTCAGCGTTCGGCTCAACATCGTTCCATCGCCTAACAATAAGCCCCTGGCCGGAACAGACTTGTTAAATAATCGCGGGAGTGTTACGGTAGGCTCATCACTGACTTTTAATGCATTCGGCTCGGATATCGACAATGATAACGTAACGATTCAGGCCGTTGGTCGAGGATTCACACTAGCGCAGGCCGGGATGAGCTTCGGATCGGCATCGGGCGTAGGTAAAGTGTCGCAACCTTTTGTGTGGAAACCGACCTGCTCGCAGGCAATGCAATCAGAGTATCTGATCGATTTCATTGTAACGGATACCCGCTGCAATCGTAACCTCCGCGATACGGTTACTGTAAACCTGTCCGCCATCGGTAAACCCAGTCAGCCGCCCAGTATACGCACTACGCTACGTCAGCAGGTTGTTGAACTTACCGTAAGCCCGACCGATTCGTTAGGATTGACTACGTTCGACGTACTGGGTAATGATCCGGATCGGGATACGCTCCGCTTAACCGGTGTGGGTCATGGCTTCGATATGCAAGCCGTGGGAATGGAGTTCTCGAATAAAAATGGGCTGCCGACTCTTCAGTCTCTATTCAACTGGCGGCCAACCTGTGAATTAATGGCCGGAAAAACGGAAGCTACGTTCGTGGTTGACTTCGTGGTCGATGACCGTTCCTGTCAGCCTAATCACAGTGATACTACTACCGTTACGTTCCATGTAAAAAGCCCGGCGTCAGACACCGAGATCACTGTTCCGAACGTATTTACGCCGAATGGGGATGGTATCAATGATTATTTTGCCATCAAGAATATGCCGGAAAATTCCTGTGCAGAGCAATTTAAGTCGGTCGAGATTTCGAATCGATGGGGTCAACCCATTTTTAAATCGACGGACCCTAGATTTCGATGGTACGGTTACAATTCGCCAGTCGGAACGTACTATTATCTAATCTTAACAACCGCCCGAACGTTTAAAGGACCCGTAACACTAATGCGTTAATACGTGGCCGTCAAGATCAGCATCTGGCTATATCATCCACACACTGTCCTGGCGAATGAAGTACAATTCATTGTGCCACAGTACACGAAGATAGATGTCTTTTGTCCCAAGAATATTCACCTTGTGTCCTCGCCCTATTACTTCAGCAACAGGCGCAGCAGCTGATGGGTCGGTACGCAGCAATACCCGATCCTGACTTGTTATTCCAGACTGTACACCTTCAGGTAAGTTGGTAAAGACCAGCAGAAGAAACAGATACACAAATAGAATCCATTTCTGTCGGCCAGGAATTTCTTCTCCCCGGATTCTCTTGACCACTAATACGCCAAAAACGTACCCCGCCGGAATGAGCAGAAATAACAGAAAATAGATACCGTATCTACGATAGAAGAAGTAAAAATAGTTAAGATCATCGGTTTCGTATCCGCTGAGATTATTGGCACGAGCGATCTCATTCATTCGGTGCAATACGGTATCATCAGGATGCCGTTCAAAATAAACATGCAGGTAGTATAGCTGACGTGGTACGTCGTTCTGCTGCTCATAAGCGCTTGCCAGCTTCAACAACATAGGATCTGTAGCCGTATGGCCTTCGGCAAGCGTCATTTCATACAATTGAGCA
>NZ_JBMDWV010000413.1:0-7025 GCF_048594605.1 Spirosoma sp. | reverse complement strand
TATCTAAAACGATTTCTGCCGGGTGTACTCTCCAGACTGCTACGAAATCGAGATGCAACGTAGCACTTCACTACGTCCTGAGCGCTAGATTCGGGACATAGTGAAGCGTTATATATTTTTACTTTCCACTCGCAGTGAGCTCCTTAACGGCAATACCCTTACTTGCCTGCTCCATGTAATCGGTAGTCAGACGGCAGAGCGATTTCATCCCAAGTACAAACCCACCTTCATCGATCTGAAAATCGGGGGTATGATGCGGAGCTGCATCTTCTACTTTTTTACCTTTCGTCATACCGCCCAGAAAATAAAAGAAGCCCGGTACTTTTTGCTGGTAGAATGAAAAATCTTCGGCTCCAGTTGCTGCAGGCGTAATTTTAACATTGTTTTTACCGGCTACGGCTTCCAGCGATGGCACCATCTGATCGGTCAGTTTAGGATCATTGTAGGTAACCGGATACATTACGTCGATTTTTACATCGGCCTGCGCACCTGCACTCTCAGCAATGTTGGTGGCGATTTCGTTGATACGTCGATGAACCAGCTTTTGCGCTTCAGGGCTAAATGTTCGTATAGTACCGATCATATTCGCTTCTTCGGGGATGATATTCTGGCGAATACCGCCGTGCAAGGCTCCAACGGTAACTACCGCTGCATTATCGGTCAAATTGACATTTCGGCTAACAATTGTCTGCAAACCCATCACGACCTGTGCCGACGTAACAATTGGATCCACACCCGACCAGGGGTTAGCGCCGTGCGTTTGTTTTCCTTTAATTTTAATGGCATACGAGTCGACCGCAGCCATAGTAGCGCCAGGACGGTACTTAATTGTACCAACTTCTGTTTGGGAGTTAATGTGCAACCCGAAGATGGCGTCCACCTTAGGATTTTCCAGTACGCCTTCTTTGACCATCAAATAAGCTCCTCCTTCTTCGCCAGTCGGCGCACCTTCTTCGGCGGGTTGGAAAATAAACTTAACCGTACCGCGCAAATCGTTTTTTACCGAGGCAAGTACTTCCGCTGCTCCCATCAGAATCGCTACGTGCGTATCGTGCCCACAGGCATGCATAATGCCCGTCTGCTGTCCGTTATATTCAGTTCTTGCTTCTGATTTAAAAGGCAGGTCGACTCGCTCCGTAACCGGCAGGCCATCCATGTCGGCTCGTAAGGCGATCACGGGGCCAGGTTTGCCGCCTTTAAGGAGACCCACTACGCCCGTCTTACCAACACCCGTTTTCACTTCCATACCCAGCGATTGTAGATGAGCCGCAATTTTAGCCGCTGTCTGGAACTCGCGATTGCCTAATTCTGGATGCTGGTGAAAATCACGACGCCAGGTAACAACTTTTTTCTCCAGATTCTCCGCCATTTTCTCCATGCGGGCATTCAGAGTTTGGGTCTGTCCAAAAGCGGTTTGCAAAGTTCCAGTCCCAAGCACAGCCATGAATGTATACAATTGAAATTTATTCATGAAATTATTATACAGGTCAATGTGCGTTAAATTTAGTAGGCAATTTACGTTTTCTGCCGAATAAAATACTGCTTATTGAATAGATATGTTTCTTAAAATTATGATTATGCGGTTATTCTCTCTTTGTATTTTCCTATTTACACTATAAGAATACTTCTATATAATAATATACAACGTTTTACGAAATAGAAAAATACAATATTATTAAGTGAGACTATAAACTAGTAATCGTATCTTTGCTGTCCGGCTGTATTTTAATTTATTTTTAATCTCAACCAAACAGAAACATGCGAATTGTTTTACTAGCCAGTTGGTTGCTTACCGTTTTGTCCTGTTTGCCCGTTTTGGGTCAGGATATCAATGTGAGCGGCCAGGTCACTTCATCAGACGACGGCTCACCTCTGCCAGGCGTGAGCATACAAGTAAAAGGTACTACCCGTGGTACAACCACAGATACCGACGGGAACTACAGAATTAGCGTATTGCCCAATAGCAGGCTAATATTTAGCTACATTGGATTTGCCAGTCAGGAGATTCCGGTTGGTACACAGTCGACCATCAATGTCAAGCTGGCAGCCGGAGCAGCAAGCCTTGATGAGATCGTTGTAACAGCACAGGGAATCGAACGCGACAAGCGTTCATTGGGGTATTCGACTCAGGAAGTTAGTAGCTCTCTGCTCACACAGAAATCGGAGCCTAACCTGCTTAATGCTTTACAGGGTAAACTGGCAGGGGTTCAGATTTCGAGCCAAAGTGGTGCACCAGGAGCTTCGACTAACATCAATATTCGGGGTATCACGTCGTTCAATGGGTCGAACCAGCCGCTTATCGTGGTCGATGGAATTATTTTCGGTAATGACGTAAACCTGACAGGTAATACGTTGTTTCAGGCACAGTCGTCGAACCGTCTGGCCGACATCAACCCCGAAAGTATTGAATCAGTAAACGTATTGAAAGGGCCAGCCGCAGCCGTGCTTTATGGATCGCGTGCTTCTGCCGGGGCTATCATTATCACGACTAAAACCGGGCGCAATCAGGCTAACAAAACGGAAGTGACTGTTACGTCGTCGTATAACGTACAGAATGTATACGGATTACCTAAGTTCCAGAATGAGTATGGGCAAGGTACCAACAACCTGTTCGTTAATAACACGACGAATTCATGGGGGCCAGCTTTTGCCGGAGGGCCAACATCCGTAACTAATTTACAAGGGCAATCGCGGCCATATCAGGCATATCCGGATAACGTCCGTAACTTCTTCCGTCAGGGAAGTATCTTCCAGAATGCAGTAAACATTGCTGGTGGCGATGTCAATCGGAACTTTAGCCTTGCTATTGGTAATACAACCCAGAAAGGGATTACAGAGCTGTCGAGATTTAACCGGACAAACGTACAGTTGGGTTGAGAGACGCGCTTGACAAATGGTCTGCGTATTTCGGCTACCGGCACGTATGTACAGACGGCTCAGACTGGATCAGCCCTGGGTAATGGTGGTAGTGCTTTTGGTCAGTTGACACGTATTCCACGTAGCTACGACCTGACAAATGAGCCTTATCAGGATGCCAACGGTCAAAGTATTTATTTCCTTACTACATCGACAAACCCAAACTGGGCAGTACGGAATTCAACACTTGATAGTCAGGTCGACCGTTTCTTCGGAAACTTCACCGTGGGTTACGACATTACGAAGTGGTTGAACGTATCCTATCGGGTAACGGGCGATACCTATACTGACCGCCGGAAATCGGTTGAAAATATTGGCGCTACGCGGGCACCTCAGGGATCAGTTACGCAGGATCAATTTTTCCGCTCTGAGCTGAATGGTGACCTCATCATTAATGCCAAAACAAGCAAATTCTTCCTGGAAGGCTTGGGTGCTTCGTTGGTGCTGGGGAACAACATTAACCAGCGTAAAACACAAAACGCTTTCGTCGTTGCTGAACAGTTGACCATTCCTGGCTTCCTGAATCCAAGCAACGGTGCCGTGTTCACCAGCAGTGGTGAAACAAGTACGCTGCGTCGATTGGTTGGTTATTACGCGCAGGCGTCGTTCGACTACAATAATTATCTCTTCCTGGAATTGTCGGGCCGGGCTGACCAATCTTCAACATTACCAGCTAGCAGCAATACCTATTTCTATCCATCGGCTGCCGTCAGCTTCGTACCAACAGATGCGTTTAAAGTACAATCGGATGTACTTTCGTACGCAAAAGTACGGGCCAGCATCGCTCGAGTAGGTCGTGACGCTGATCCGTATCTGCTGAACTCGGTGTTTGCAAAAGCTACATACGGTAACAACGTAGCGAGCATCAATTTCCCATTATCGGTTGGGGGTACGAGCCTGCCAGGTTTTGTTAACAACGGTCGAATTGGTAATAATGGCCTTACGCCTGAATTTGTTACGTCGACAGAAGTTGGCTTAAACCTTGGCTTCTTTAACAACCGGATTAGTTTAGATGCTGCTTACTTCTTTACACGTTCGACGGATCAGATTTTTAACGTATCGATTTCAAACTCAACCGGGTATGATACGCGCACGACTAACGTAGGTGAGTTGCAGAATAAAGGTATCGAGTTGGTGTTGTCCGCTACGCCTGTTCGGGCAAACGGTTTTAAATGGGACATTACGGCCAACTTTACCCGCATCCGCAACAAAGTAGTTTCAATTGCTCCGGGTGTAAGACAATCGGCTATTACCGGAAACGGATTCAATGGCATTACACCATCTATTGTTGAAGGACAACCTTATGGCGTTATTGTGAGTTCGGCCAATCCTCGGGTACAAAATACCGATCCGACTGCCGCCAATTACGATCCAACAGGGCAATTTGTCGGGCAGTTTGTAATAAATCCGACAACAGGTCTGTTTGCACCGGCCATAGCTGGTCAGGTTGTATCGAACCCAAACCCCGATTATACACTGGGTATCAACAACTCATTCTCGTATAAAGGTTTAACCTTGTCGGCTCTGTTTGATATTCGTCAGGGTGGACAACTTTTCTCCTTTAGCGCAGCTGATTACCGGACATCGGGTTCTTTATACGTAACGGGTATCGACCGCAACCAGCCTCGTATCATGCCTGGTGTTATTCCGGTTACGGGAACAGATGGAACGGTAACGGGTTACCGGCCTAACAATATCCAGTTGTCGTCACAGGCGTACTGGGTGGGGCTAGGCGGTTTAGCTTCTGAGGGAGCCGTATTCGATGCGACGAACTACCGCTTGCGTGAAGTTGCCTTGAGTTATGCCTTACCGAAAAGTTTGTTAGATAAAACACCGTTTGGTGCTATTTCGGTAGGCGTTAGTGGACGTAACCTGTTCTTCTATGCACCCGGATACTTCGCTGATCCAGAAGTGAATACACAGGGTGCTGGTAATATACAAGGGCTTGATCTGAATGGCCCGCCGAACACACGTAACTACGGCGTTAACCTTCGGCTTACATTCTAATTACCACGACATTATTTGATTTCATCTATGAAAAATATAGTTCAAAAGGCATTCCTGGTGCTCCCCTTCCTGGTGGGGTTAAATGGATGCTCCAAATTCCTTGATGTCAACGTTACGCCCAATAACCCGACATCGGTTCCGCCTTCGGTGTTGTTACCTGCGGCTGAATATGGCTCAGCCTTTACCAATGCCAACGAATTAAATCGATTTGCCTCGACAGTTACGCAACAACTAGCTGGTGCGGCCGGTAGTCCGCAGAGCTGGGATGTTTATATCACCAATGGTGCCGATTTGAATAACCAATGGCGTTTTGAGATTTACGGTAGCGCCTTGATTAATTACAATCAGATCATTGCGCTGGCCGATGCATCGAACTCAAAGGCTTATTCGGGTATCTCCAAAATAATGAAGGCATACACGTTTGCTCTGACTACCGACGTATGGGGAGATATTCCATATTCGCAGGCATTGCAGGGTGAAGGTAACATTCAGCCTCGGCTCGATAAACAGGAGGATATTTATAAAGGCAATCAGTCGCTGAATATTCAGAGCTTGTTTGATCTGGTGCGAGAAGGTTTAGCGGATCTGGAAGCTACATCGGTTACAAAACCCGGAAATGACGACGCGATTTACAAAGGCGATCTGGCGAAGTGGCGCCGGGCTGGTAATACGTTGCTACTCAAACTGGCTAATACGATCAGCCGGAAAGAGCCGGCTTTAGCTAAATCCGTAATTGATCAGGTAATTGCAGGAGGCCAGTATATCAACTCGAATGCCGATGATCTGAACGTAACGTTTGGAGCTAGTGTTGGTAGCCGCGATCCGCGTTATGAATACACAAACGTGAGTCTTTTTAAAGATGATTTGATCCTGAGCACCCGGTATCTGAACCTGTTGCAGGCTAATAATGATCCACGTCTGCCCATATTCTTTACAAAACCGGGCGCTAACTACGTAACGTGGGATAATGGTCAGTCAGGAGCGCGGCCTACGCCTGTTACAAGCTGGTCACGGTATAACGCGTATGTTACCGGTGCCAATGGTGAAGGCCCCGTTCGCTTGCTGACGAACTTCCAGCGGGCGTTTATTCTGGCTGAGTCGGCTCTAACGCTGAAAACAGCTGGAGATCCGCAGGCACTGTACACTGAAGGTATCCGGGCTTCTATGACCCTGGCTGGCCTGACAGCGGCTCAGATTGACACGTATCTGGCTAATAATCCTAAAGTTGCTACGTTAACGGGAACAGATGCACAAAAACTGGAGCAGATTATTACACAGAAGTACATTGCCTTTACAGGAAATGGACTTGAGCTGTGGAATGATTATCGCCGGACCGGCTACCCTACTTTGCGTGATTCGCAGAATGCAGTAGGTATTGATGGCACTCGTCCGGTGAGAGCCGTGTATATCACGCAGGAAGTTGAACGTAACCCCAACTTCCCGAACCCATCTCCACAATCAAATGTCAAACTGTGGTGGGATGTAGATTAAGCCCAATCAGTCTGTTAATCAAGCAAAGAAATGAAACAATTAATCATAAAAGGATTCTTATTGGCAATTATGGCTATGGCCAGTTTTGCCTGCAAAGACGATTTGGAATATGGTCCGCTGGTTCGTGATAATCGGCCAGCCGTACCCGTAACGTTTCCTGGTGCTACTACGTATGGAGGTAACCCATTTATCGACGTATCAACAGCGGGTGGAGGAGCCATTAAGTTCACACTGGAAATTCCCAGCAGTACCGGGCGGACCATTAAGGAAATCACTCGGGTTGTGGGTGGAGGAACGGCAATCAATGCAGCTTCGTTGAACACGGCCTCGTCAGCAATCAATACAGCACCAATTGCAGGATCAGGCAATACCGCTGTATTTGAAACAACGCTGGCAGCGTTTAGAACGAAATATCCAACGGTTGTTTTAACGCCAGGTACAGCTATTACACCGCGTGAGATTGCGTTTATATTTTTAGTAACGCTCGACGACAATACGCAAATAATAACCCAGCAAGTACGCGTTCGGGTGCAAGCGTAGTTAAATTGCGATACTGCCAAATAAAAAGCTCTTCGATTCATCGAAGAGCTTTTTATTTGGCAGTATTTGTC
>NZ_JBMDWV010000412.1:0-3329 GCF_048594605.1 Spirosoma sp. | reverse complement strand
GAGCTGACGGCTGATGCAGTTGCCTTTCCCAGCGGTATCGACAACCGGAACGACTTACCCGTTGCCGGATCGAACCGAACGACTCCCCCCCGCGTGCCCAGCCACAACTGCCCATCGTCGCTTTCGGTAATTCGTCGGATAAAGTTGCAGCCGGGGCCCAACGACGCTAACGAATAGCGTTGAAAGGATTGCGTAGCTGGCTCAAATCGGTTCAGCCCTTCCTGCGTACCCACCCAAAGTGTACCGCTGCGACTCGTGAAAACGCTACGTATCACCCGGTGCGACAACGAATGCGGATTTCCCGACTCCCGCGAGAAGTTCAGACAACGTACGCCATCGTAGCGGGTCAATCCGTTTACGGTAGCAATCCAGATGAAACCAGCCGTATCCTGCGAAATAGCGACGCCAAAGTTGGCAGCCAGGCCCTCTTGCAAACCCAGATGCTGAAACGACAAAGTTGGTCCCTGAGCGGCTACCGGCTTCCAGCAAATACTTAACAGAAACAGCCCTAACAACATTGGCCATCTATTCAGCCGTTTCACTACGTTATGCTTATAGATCTGTGTCGTACGACTGCTATGGCTATACGGCATACTAAATCAGTCAAAATAAGAGGAGAATTAGCGCGCGGGAAATTAGCAAGCAAGCCTGTGAAACGCATCAATCATCTGATTGAACGTACTAAAATTGGGCCGCAGCCTCCGGCACACTATTGATGCAGATAACCAGTTATTCGGCCAAACCTACTCATTATTAGTTAAGGCTATGTTGCGTCTTCATCGTTTTGTTGTTTTGCTTACGCTATTACTTATTTTGCCAATCAGCCTGTGACACGTGCCAAGAAAACCATTTCGGGATCAACTTACCAGCAGTCGGTAAAAAACGAACTGGCGTATCGGCAGGCTCAGCAGCAACTGCTGGAAAGTAATCGACGCCTTGCCGAAGCTAAATTACTGGCGATGCAAATGCAGATGAATCCACACTTCGTGTACAACAGTCTGAATTCGATCAATTACTTTATTCTGCAACACGAGGCTGAACAGGCATCACTGTACCTGACCAAGTTTTCGAAGCTGATGCGTCAGGTGATGACCAATACCGCTGCCGAATGGGTGTCAGTCAGGAACGAGCTGAACGCACTGCAGATTTACGTAGAACTGGAACAGCTACGCAGCGACAACGGATTCGACCTTATTCTGACTGTAAGTGAGTCGCTCAACACCGACAAAGTGTGCATCCCTCCGTTAATTACACACCCCTACGTCGAAAATGCGATACGGCACGGCCTGTTACAGCCGCAGGTCGATAAGCCTGTTTTACGGATCAACTGTTTTCAGCAAGACGACTCTTTGTTTATTCAGATCATCGACAATGGCATCGGTCGGGCGGCTTCTGCGCAGGCGCAACGGCATGGCCTGACGGCACACAAAGCCTACGGACATACGCTTACTAAAGAACGGTTGCGGATTATCAATGAAATTAATAACGTTGATGCCTGTATCGACGTAGCGGATTTAAACACCGATGAAGGTGCTCCGGCGGGTACCTGCGTTACGTTCTCGATGAAATCAAAAACCTGCTAGATTCGTATGACTACGTTTCTCAACGTTACAAGTAGTACGTCGAAAACTTACCTTTCTCAATCATATATCCTCTATCACACATTTCCTCACAAAACCATGACTGCTCTTATCATTGACGACGAAAAACACTGCCGCGACGTACTAAGCCTGCTGATAACCCGATATTGTCCAACGGTTCAGGTTGTAGCCAGTTGCAGCAGTGGTACCGAAGGGCAAACCGCTGTTGAAACGCTACGTCCTGATCTGGTTTTTTTGGACATTGAAATGCCGGGTATGAATGGTTTCGAAATGCTGGAAGCCTGCCGTTACAAGGATTTCCGGGTTATTTTCACGACGGCATTTAACGAATACGCCATTAAAGCCATTCGGCATAATGCGCTGGACTACATCTTAAAACCCATCGATAAAGATGAACTGGTGCAGGCCGTTGCCAAAGCCGAACAGGCACAGCTTACAAATGCCCCTACACAGGTTGAACAGCTACTTGGGTATCTGCAAAATCAGCGCGCGGGCGGTCGGATTGCGTTGCCTACGCTGGAAGGTCTGCAAATTATTCATAGCGAAGAGATTTACTACTGCGAATCGGACGGAGGGTATACGCGCTTTATGCTGAAAAACGGGCAGATCATCCTGATTTCCAAAACACTGAAAGAAGTAGAAGAGGTGCTGGAAACCAAGGGTTTTTGCCGGGTTCATCACAGCTATCTGATCAATCTGCGCTACGTTCAGCGCTACATCCGGGGCGATGGTGGCGAAGTTGTTATGGCGAACAACAAAGCGCTGCCCGTTTCCCGTAATAAAAAACAGGAGTTTCTGGGCCTGCTGGAGAAAATCTGAAAGTAAGGTCTTTAAATACACTAAAGGACGTTCGTCCTATTTTTCGCGACTCCAGATTTCGTTGACACTTCCCCCGGTCGAACTTTGTCCGGTATGATGCCATTCGTTTCCGTTTACATCGGCCGAGAACGTTATAGAGCGTCCAACCCGGCTATTATCGCGGGAGAAGAAGTCAATCGTTTCGGTGTATTTACCGTCTTTTAGCGCATACGTACCGCCCCCCGTCCCGAAGAATTGTTTGGTTTGCGGATTAATAGCCGCCCATTGAAACCGGCTTCCGGTCAGTAGTTTGATCGTTTTACGGGGACCTCGCTGCATGGCTGTGATCTGGCCGGCATCGTTTGCTCGTCCCGTAATTCGCCAAAGTCCCGTCAGCGCTGTTGGTGTTTCGTTCACTCGGTTGAATGTCCGGCTTCCAGCGGCATTATTAAGCCGTATCTGGTTGTTTTCGATAGCTATCTGATACGTATCCGTTTGCCCTACGCGACTGCTATCCTGCGTATCGAATTCGAGCATTAGGTTTAGTTTATCCTTCTCCTGTCGGTATGTTCCGCCCCGCGTTGCAACGTAGCGAGAAGGTTCGTACGTAGTCTGAATCAGATAGTTATCAACTATCGTTAGCACAACCGTAGCGCCGGAGGATTCTGACAAGCGCCAGGTGCCATCAAGTCTGGTTGTCTGGGAGGGCTGAAACGCGCCGATCCGACCGGTGATTTCCAGAAGTAGAAGAAAAAGATGAGCAGGTTTCAGCTTCATGGTCAGTTGCGTTTAGCTTGTCTGATTGTCATACGTAGGGAATACTGTTAAAAGACGTAGGCAACACGTTCACTACTTATACTGATAAACGGACGTATTGTTACTCCTACTCTACCCGTTGTTGATTTCAATTAGCCAACTGTGCTGCTGATA
>NZ_JBMDWV010000411.1:0-18016 GCF_048594605.1 Spirosoma sp. | reverse complement strand
TCGCCACCGTTTTAATGTATGACCGTAAACGGCATAAAAGAGTAG
Source organism: Spirosoma sp. (assembly GCF_048594605.1). Classification (GTDB taxonomy): domain Bacteria; phylum Bacteroidota; class Bacteroidia; order Cytophagales; family Spirosomataceae; genus Spirosoma. The sequence continues at coordinate 17,971 of NZ_JBMDWV010000411.1, read as the reverse complement.
ATACAAATAGCAGGGAACCAGTACCCAATACGCCTGACGTAACGTGAACGCATCGGCCAGGTACCCATAAATTAGCGGCATGATGGCATTGCCACACAGGCCCATAATGAGCAGCGATGCGCCTGCTTTGGTAAAACGCCCTAATCGATCTAAGGCCAGTGGCCAGATACCTGCCCAGACCAGCGAGTTGGCCAGCCCTAAGCTCACCAGAAACCAGAGCGATACGTCGGAGCGATGGCCCAGAACATTCACCTCGCCATGCGAGAAAATAATGCCCAGGCTCAGCAACAATCCCAAACCCGTACAGATACGTAACGCATTGACCTGCCTAATGAATCGCGGGATGGTGATGATGCCCACTACGTATCCGCAAATGGTCATAAACAGAATGTAGGCCGGAAATCCTTTGGCTTCCAGCAGCGACATATTCATCGAACCAGCGTAACCGATTACCGTATCAATCGCAATAACCTGTGAACCCACGTGAAAAAAGATGGCCACCGCACCCAGCACCAGATGCGGGAAATGCAGAATACTGGTTTTTTCTGCATTGGCAACGGCCAGCTCTTCGGATTCGGTTTCGGTATCGATTTCAGGCAGGGGAGAGTAGCGAATGAACAGGCCCAGTCCAAACAGCACAATACCTACACAGGCATACGGTACAATCACCCGACGGATCAGCTCGTCCAGCGCCACGGCCCGGTCGGTGGCCGACATAAGCGGCAACTGCTTAAATAGTTCAGCATCCGTCGATTTCAGGATTACAGCCGCAAAAAGCAACGGGGCAATAATGCCCGCCGTTTTATTGCAAATGCCCATAATGCTCATCCGCTGAGCCGCCCGTTCGATAGGCCCCAAAATCGTTACGTAGGGATTCGACGCCGTTTGCAGCACCGCCAGTCCGGTGCCAATCGTAAACAGCCCCGTCAAAAATACAACATACGTGCGGGTATAGGCCGCCGGAATGAACAGCAACGCCCCCGCCGACATGATAAAGAATCCGAACATCATGCCCCGCTTGAAGCCCACTTTTTTCAGGAGCAACGCGGCTGGCATTGACATAACCAGGTAGGAAATGTAAAACGCAAAGGCTACCAGATACGACTGAAAATGAGAGAGTTCGCAGGCGATTTTAAAGTACGGAATCAGGATGGAGTTGATCCACGTAACAAAGCCGAAAATGAAAAACATGACGCCAATAATCACAATCGATCCCGTTGTGCCTCGGGACGTAGCGGCCGGATTGTCGATGGTTTCCGAAGTAATCATGTGCGTATAGGTTAATGTATCTACGGACTTCAATACGTACCTGAATTGAGACGATTTACGAGCTGAAGCCGTAGACGTCACTACTCTGAACAGATCAACGCTGTATTTCTACTGTCGCTGGTACATCTTTTGCCCAGCTTTGTGCGTTTCCAGAATCAGTAGTTTATCGTCTATCTGGTCAAAAACAACCAAATCGGCTGGAGCGCCAACCGTCAGTCCCTTCGATTGAGGAAGCCCAAGCAAACGACCCGGCCCCAACGAAGCCATATTCCAGGCTGTCGGTAACGTAGCAAGCTGACACGAAAGCAAATGCTGAACGCCCCAGATCAGCGGCTGAGCCGAGCCTGCCAGTACGTTCGGTTTTCCGGCCAGATGAAGTTTCCCTTCTTTCGTCAGCACTACGTTATCGCCGATGTGCGTACTGTATTGCCCCGGTTCACAACCCGCCAGACCGACGCTATCGCTGACCAGCAACGCTCGTTCACCTTTTACGTTCATGACCACCTTCAAAACCGAATCGGGCAGATGAAAACCGTCGGCAATTACACAGGCGGTTAAGTCGTCCTGCGCGAGTTGGTCCCAGATATAATTCGGATGGCGAGGCAGAACCTGATGCGATGCATTTCCTAAATGCGTAGACAGTCGCGCACCAGCCGCTACGGCCTCCCGAATTTGCTCCGACGTAGCGGCTGTATGACCAATCGAAACGATAACACCAGCAGCTACGCAGTTTTGGATAAAATCGGCAGATTCCGGCCATTCAGGCGATAACGTAACGATTCGGATTAGACCACCCGACGCTTCCATAAATTCCCCAAAAAGCGACCAGTCCGGCGGTTTCACGTGGGCTTTGGGATGTGCCCCAACGGGACCCTCTTCGGTTGAAATGAACGGCCCTTCCAGATGAAAGCCAGCAATACTTTTCCTAACCATCGGAAAACGGTCGCAGGCTTCCCGAATGGTACGTAGCGCCGTTTTGATACGTTCGCTGGAGTTGGTAATCACGGTTGGCAGATAGGACGTAACACCCTGACTCCATAGCAATTGCGTCAACGTATCGATTTGTTCAACAGTCAACGTATCACTATTCACATCTACTCCGCCAAAGCCATTGACCTGCAAGTCGATCAGTCCAGGGCCAATCAATGGCAGATCGCCGGACAAATTCATGTCCGTTTCAATCTGACGAATACAGCCATCCTGCCACGTAACAGTTATGGCTTCGCCTGTTTGATAATGACGCCCGGAAACACGCTGATCGGAATGGGTCATATCCGTTTTTTTATAATACGGGCTGTCCGTAGGAATCCCGATCTACGTAGAGCGTGCAAGCGGGGTGCTGTCGCAAAATCGAAGCAGGACATTCTGTTGTGATCGGGCCGTACAAGGTGTTTTGAATGGCATCGTGCTTTGTGGGTCCGGGAACGACGCAGAACAAATGTTGTCCCGATAACAGGGTCGGAATGGTGAGCGTCAACGCTTCTTCCGGTACGTCGTCGAACGTAGCAAAACAGCCGTCGTTTACCTGCTGCTGACGACAAACATCATCTAATTGCACGCGCTTAATCAATTCAGAATCAACAAAATCAGCAACGGGTGGATCATTGAAAGCCAGATGCCCATTTTCGCCGATACCCAGACAAACGATGTCGATAGGCGCCTGTTTTAACAACTGTGCGTACTGTTCGCAGGCGGCAACGGCCCCCGCCGAATCATCGATCAGATTCACGGTTCGGGGATTCACTTTCGCGAATAATTTCTGGGTCAGGAAATGGGCAAATCGCTGGGGCGCATCGACCGACAAACCAACGTATTCGTCCATGTGAAATACGTCGATCCTTGACCAGTCAATCGTTTGATCGTTAGCCAGATAATCCAGTAGTTCGTTCTGCGATGGTGCGGCCGCAAACACGATTCGCAGGATTTCTTTTTCCCGCAACAGCTCATTGATTTTGGCTGCTACGTCCTTCCCGGCGGCTGTACCCATTGCTTTTCTGGTCTCAAAAACACGCACTCGCAGGGCATCCACCTGCTGACTTAGTTCATTCATAGTTGGTTTGAATTATGCGACGGCTTCGCTACGTTAAACAGTTGGTTCCCAGCCTTTTTGGTATTCGCGTTGCCACAATTTTATCGCCTTTGGATTGTCCCTGATATGGCCATTAGCGGGGTCCGTGCGAAGCGTGTCGCCGGAACGTAGCGCGATGTTGCCTAACTGACAAAGCAAGGTGCTTTTGTGCCCGCTGACAATGTCGGATGCCAACGGCGTACCTTTTTTGATGCCATCGAAAAAATTCTGGATATGAAACGCATCCAGCTTCTGCGACGGATTCATCCGATCGCGCGGATCGATCGGCAAATCATTCTGTACTTCTTTGACCAGCTTATTCTCCAGATCAAAGATTTTGTACGAATTACCGCTTTCGATGAGGAGCGAGCCTTTTTCGCCGTAGAAAATAACCCCAACGCTGTTGCCCTCCACGGTCCGGCCGTTGCAGCTTCGGCCTTCCCAGGTCATGTTGGTATTGTTCGCAAATTCCCAGTTAACCACCTGCGTATCGGGTGTTTCCCAATCGTCCTGATAGCGGTAGCGTCCTCCCGACGACGTAACGCGCGTTGGGTAATCGACGCCCAATCCCCAGCGCATCAGATCGACCATGTGCGTACCGTTGTTCAGGCATTCGCCCGTTCCCCAATGCCAGCGCCAATGCCAGTTGTAGTGAATCAGGTTATCCTTGAACGCCTGACGCGGAGCCGGCCCCTGCCACAACTCATAATCCAGCCAGGACGGTACAGCCACGGTTTTACCAATACCCATCGACGGTCGGTTGTTGGTGTACCAGCCTTTGGCAAAATAGGGTCGGCCAATCACGCCGTTTTTGACTTCCCCTATGGCGGCTGCTACGTTCGGCCACGTCCGGCGCTGATTCCCCATCTGGATCACATTTTTGTATTTCGCGGCCGCTTTTACCAGCAATTCGCCTTCGTGCGGATTATGGCTACAGGGCTTTTCCAGATACACGTATTTTCCCGCTTTCGACGCCAGAATAGCAGCCGGTGCGTGCCAATGGTCGGGAGCGGCTACAACCAGGGCATCCATATCCTTGTCTTCCAGCGCTTTCCGAAAATCGGGCTGCGCTCTAGGCTTCTTTTTCTGGATACCCTCTACCGTCGAAATGCATTTATCTGCTGCCCGCGAATCCACATCGGCGATGTACATCACTTCGCAATTCGGTTGAAGTGCGTAGTTTGAGGCTAAAGCCAAACCCCGACTGTTGACGCCCATTACGCCAACCTGTATACGCTCGTTTGCTCCTACAATATTGGCATAACTTCGGGCGCTGAAGCCGGGCAATATACCGCCTATTGACAAAGTTGCCGCCCCGGCTATCGTCTTTCTGATAAACTCCCTACGCGAATCGTTTGGCGTATTCATTCTCTTTGAATTGGTGATCTCTATAACACTACGAATCAATTCCTTATTGAGGCTATAAGCCTGTTTATACTTTTTATTTTTGGTCAAAAACCGGTCTGATTTTGTCATTCCGACCGGAGGGAGGAATCTCAATTATCCCATTAGTCACGCTTGAGATTCCTCCATCCGCTCTGAATGACAAAGACACGACTCGATTATATCAATTTTAGAAAGTTTAAACAGGTTCTATTTTCCCGAAAACATTACGTGCTAGAACGTGCTATAATCGACCAACTTTACTCAAGACCGTTTCGAGCTTAACCGGAACTCCGCCCTGCCGCTTGCTTTCATCTGCGGCTTCCATGAAGGCGAAGATTTCCAGCGTTTCTTCGGGTTGCACCGGTACGTTTCCTGTTTCAAAATAGCGGATAATTTCACGGAGCAATGGCTCGTAACCCATATATGGCCCCAGTGCTACGTTCCCTTTTTCGGTGTAGACGGTTCCTCCATAACCGGGCTTACCCGTCCGCGTTCCACGAAATGTACCAATTCGGCCATCGGCCCAGGTACCTACCACTACGTCGGTACTATCTGTATGAACACGAACGACCTGCCGACACCCCCGTCCCATTACCGTAAACAGTGTTTCGACGCCATGAATCCCGTACCAGAACAGATCCGGGTGCGTCTTTTCCAACGTAGCAGGACTGAACGTATCGGCGCCCAAAACCTGACTTTTCTCCAGCCCTTCCAGACCTTTGATATACCGCAGGGATGACGACGAAAAGATAGGCACATTGTATTTTTTCGCGGTCTTGAAAATAGCCACTACGTCGGCCAGCGAAGCCGCAATTGGTTTGTCGATAAACAGCCGTTTGCCCGTTTTCAGAACCTGCGTCGCCTGGTCCAGATGCAGCCGCCCGTCGTTGGTTTCCAGCAGTACTACGTCTACTTTTTCGAGCAAATCCCCAATCGACATAACGATTTCGACACCGGATTTTTTCACCTCTTCGCTATATCCGGCAATACGTGAGGTGCTCGATTCTATGTCTTTGCTGCCGTACGGATAGGCCGCCACGACCCGATATCCTTTGTAGTCGGCCGGTGCATCGGATGCATTGAGAACTTTCGTGAAGGCGGTACTATGCGACGTATCGAGGCCGATAATTCCAATGCGTTTGCCGGGTGCAGGCATTTGCTGATACATGTCTGGTAAATGCAGACTCAACGCGGTAGCGGCTACTCCTTTAACAAAAGTCCTTCGGGTGTACATCTGATTTATGAAATCGATTTAGGGTCACTGTTTATTTTACAGCAAACAGTACGTAGCAGTAGAGATAATTTGAAAGAAAATATACTCCATCGAATTTAACACTCTTATGAGTGGTCAAAGATCATCCGCCAGCCGTCTCTGCTTTTTTCCCATACGGTCGTAAACCACCCGGTCCGGTCAGGTTTATCTCCACCGGTTAGTACGAATTTACCCGTCACTAAGGCGTTGGTCTTACCCAACATACGAACGTTAATCTGCTCATAACGTAATTGCTGAAGCGGCCGACCCGTTTTCCAGAAGCCTTTTTTCATGGTATTTTCGATCACCTCTACACCTCCTCTTGGACCATTGGGACCCATTTCCTGCGCATCGGGCGTGTAAGCACCCAGATACTGCTGCAGGTTGCCCCGGTTCCAGCCTGCCGAGGTCGAATCTAAAGCCTGACGTATCTGGTCTTCGGCAGAGGCAGGCTTTGGCTTAGCCAAACAGACCATTGCCGTCAATAAACATAACGTAACGAGGTTAAGCAGTCTGATCATTAGGTACAGGTTTAGTTGTGACTGATAAAGACATAGTTACATCGAATGTAGTTAAAATAATAAAGCGTCCGGTGCTTCCATTACGAGTAATCGACTAGCGAACGAAACCCTATAAAACAGGAAAAGCGACCTTAGGCCGCTTTTCTATTCTTGTTAAATCGGAGATTTATTTATCGTCGAAACTCTGAATCATGTTTCGGTACATGGTCGACGCTTTCCACTGTCCACCCGCAATGATCCGCCGGATGGTGTAAAGCGGCATCTGATCGTCGCGTTTATCGGCCAGCGAAAAAGCCGCCAGATAGCCCCGCTTCTGGAGTTCGGGCAAGGCTTGTTTGTTCCACAAACCAAACGGATAGGCAAAATAACGGACCGGTTTACCCGTAATGGCTTCCAGCTTGGCTTTCGGCTCTTCCAGTTGAATTTTCCAGTCGTCGCCCTGGTATTTCTTTACATTGTGATGATCCCAGGTATGGCAGCCAATCGTATGACCCCGGTCGGCCAGATCTTTGATCTGCGTTTTGTCCATATACGGCTGTTTTCCCCGGCGACCAATGGCTACGGTCATGATAAAAAACGACCCTTTGAAGCCGTGTTTTTCAAGTACAGGCGCAGCCACTTCATACTGATCCAGATCGCCATCATCGAACGTAAGCATGAACGGTTTTGATGGCAACGGCGCGCCCGTAGTCAGGTACGCATACAGCTGATCGGGCAGAATCGAGTGGTAACCACTGTCGGCCAGCATCTGCATCTGCTCCTTGAAAGCCGCAACCGGAATGATGTAATCTTTCGCGCTTTTGGAGTCGGTAGCCCGCCAATCGCGAACCTGATGATAACACAGAACGGGCACCTGCGGACGCGCCAGAATCGTGGCGGCATCGGCGATTTTACTGGCGGGAATACTGGTCGGGTCAGGCACCGACGTAGCGGCTGCTGTGTTTTCCTTAGCTGTCGCGCCGGTCGTTGCGGAATCGGCAGATGACGTACTATCTGAAGTTGAACCCTTTGACTGACAACTTGTTAAACCGTTGGACACTAAAACAGACAGACCGATAGCTGCTGCAAAAGATACTGCTTGACGAATGAACATACGTAATAAAAATGTTCCCAAACTTAATAAAAAGTCAGGCGACTCGTAGATTAAAACGTTGATTCTGATTAAACTTTTCGAAAGTATTTAGCCAAAAAACATGAATATGCCTGAAAAGTATCGATCTTTTATCGTTGCTACGTATCAGCCCATCGACGCTACGTTCGCGTTATTAACGAAAACGAATCAGCAGCGATCGTGCAAAAAATACCTTTGTCTTCTATGAAAGCTCAGCTTTGCGTACTCAGTCTATTTTTTCTTACCGCTTGCTCAGGCAACGAAAAACCCACTCAGACCGAAACAACCGACTCCGCTAAAGCCATCGTTGACAGGGCTACACAATCGACTGCCGTTTCATCGACCCACCCCAGTTCCGAAAATGGCGTCGTGACAGGAAGTGATACGTGGCAGTATTCAAAAACAACTGACAGGGAAGGACGTAGCGTTTATAAAGCGTCCATTAGTTCGCCCACTCCGCTCGAATTTGAGTTTCCTTACAACGGCGGTTCTGTTGCTACGCTCACCATTCGTAAACGCGCAGACGATACGCATGTGTACATTCAGGTGTCGAAAGGCCAATTCAACCGGAGTTTTCAGGAAGGCAAAGCCCGCGTTCGTTTCGACGGCGGATCACCCGCTACGTACGCCTTTTCAGCCGCCGAAAATGGGAGTGCCAACGTTATCTTTTTCAACTCCGAGCGTGAGTTGATCAAACGAATGAAAGCCGCCCGAAACATGCTCGTCGACGTTGAATTTGCCGGGCAGGGCTCGCGACAGATTGCTTTTAATACGGCTGGGCTACAGTGGAACTATTGACAAAAGGCTAACGAGCATCGGCCTATTGCTTCTCTATCCAAACTACCGGCAGAACCATGGCCTGACTCCAACCCCGTAAATATTAATGACTTTTAAATGAAGGAATGTATACATTTAACTGATTTTTAACAACTTACCAGCATAGGGCGTGTTTTTGATAAGAAAGTTCGTACAACCTTATCTAAAGTAAACGACTATGAAACGGTTATTTTTCGTCGCTGCACTAGCGCTGGCGACAGGCCTGACTCAGGCGCAGAATGTTACGGTAAACAGCGAAGCTAAACCCAACACCGATTTTAGCAAATACAAATCGTATGTGTGGGCATCCCAGGTGGACAACAAACTTGATCCAGGACTTTATTTTCTCAATGATCTGGTTCTGAAAAAACAGGTGCGTGATGCGGTCGGTTTCGCGATGGACGGCCGGGGCTACAAATTCACACGGCAGAATCCTGACCTGATTGCCAATTTCCGGGTATTTGACAAGCCGGCTACGATCAAAGGCTACACCAATACCGGATCCGATTATTTTAGCGCTGGCGAAGTACAGTCCCTAGGCGACGAACAGGACATTAAGGTGCAGCCGGGTACTATCCTCGTGAATCTCGTCGATACCAAAACCGACCAGGTCGTCTGGACGGGTTTAGCCTCTGGCCTAACGTCTGATAACGGCTTCAACCGGCAGCAGGGCAAAATTCGTGAAGCCGTCAATCTGATTTTCAACCAATACCCTTACCGGGCCGACAAATATTAAACGCTCAACAAAACCACAGAAGGCGCGGCATTCTTCGGAGTGCTGCGCTTTTGTTTTTTACAAACGATTGTGAAAAACTAATAAGCTTTCTACAGAAGGATGACAATCAGTCAGCGAGTTTTCTGTTTTTGAGTATGACCTGCCTTGACAACATCGCCGACGAGGCTTGACCCACCCTGTTTGAGCCGGGTAAATTTTCGGATATAAGTGATTAACAGGCTCTGATCAAATGGGGTCGGCATAGTATAAAAGCTTACGCCGTAAAGATAATGCTACGTTACCTAATATTGCCTTGCTCTTCTTTTTGCCGTATTTTTATCGACTTACAACCTAATTTTTAGAATAAAATTCTATGAAATCACAATTTCTTGCAGTAACGCTCTTATTACCATTACTTGCGGTGGCCCAACCCAAAGCGAAAAAAGCGGCTGTTCCCAATGTTGACTCTGATAAGAAAACGGTTATTGCCGATCTGGATAAACGGTTTCCGGAATATGCGGGTATCTCGAAGCAAATCTGGGATTTTGCGGAATTGGGCTATCAAGAAGAGAAGAGTTCGGCCCTACTGGAAGAGCAACTTAAAAAAGAAGGTTTCGACGTAAAAACGGGCGTAGCAGGGATTCCAACGGCTTTTGTCGCTACGTATGGTTCGGGCAAACCCGTCATCGGCATTCTGGGTGAGTACGACGCACTACCCGGTCTGGCTACAGAACCCAAGCCCGAATTTACGCCGATTGCCGGGCAAAAAGGTGGGCACGGTTGCGGTCATAACCTGTTCGGGACGGCGTCGGTAGCGGCTGCGATTGAGGTGAAGGATTGGCTCAAAAAATCCGGTCATTCTGGAACGATCAGGATTTATGGTTGTCCGGCTGAAGAAGGTGGTTCGGGGAAGGTGTACATGGTGCGTGAAGGGTTGTTCAAGGATGTCGACGTAGTGTTGCACTGGCACCCCGGAGCCGCCAATGCTGCGGATGCCAGTTCGTCGCTGGCGAATAAAAATGCCAAATTCCGCTTCAAAGGAATTGCAGCTCACGCGGCTGCATCGCCGGAGCGGGGCCGGTCGGCGCTGGATGGTGTGGAAGCGATGAACTACATGGTCAACATGATGCGCGAGCATATTCCGTCAGATACGCGCATTCACTACGTTATCACAAAAGGTGGCGAAGCGCCTAACGTAGTACCGGCCTTTGCGGAGGTCTACTACTACGCTCGCCATAAAGACCGCGAGATTCTGCAAAGTGTTTGGAAACGTATTGAAAATGCGGCCGAAGGAGCAGCCAAAGGAACCGGTACGCAAGTGGAATGGGAAGTACTGGGTGGCGTTTACAATTTATTGCCGAACGTAACGCTGGCTGAAATTATGCACCAGAACCTGCAAACGGTGGGCGGAGTCAACTATACGCCTGAAGAAACAGCCTTTGCCAATAAGATTAGCACAACGTTCAATGGACCCAAAGTGGCCATCGAAAGTGCCGCTCAGGTACGTGACTTCCGTACGGCGTCCGAAACCACGACCAGCAGTGCTTCTACCGATGTTGGTGACGTCAGTTGGGTAGTGCCTACGGTTGGGTTGTCGACCGCTACGTGGGTGCCCGGGTCATCGGCACACAGCTGGCAATCGACGGCTGCCAGTGGCATGAGTATCGGGCAGAAGGGTATGCTGGTAGCCGCCAAAACACTGGCCCTAACGGCTTTAGATCTCTACAAAACGCCCGCCGTTATTGAAAAAGCTACCGCCGAATGGAAGCAGAAACGCGGAGCTGACTTCAAATACGAAGCGCTGCTCGGCGACCGTAAACCGGCGCTGGATTACCGAAAATAAGGCCATGACGCAGAGATACACAGAGGTTTACAAAGGTTTTCTCTGTGTATCTCTGCGTCATAACATTTCCACTCTTGTTTCCCGTAGAACTCCCCAAGCCGACTAACGTATTTATACGCTTAGTCTTAATCTACCGGAATCAAGGTTATGAAAAAATTCGCGTTTCTGGTTCACCTCGGCAGCAGCCATCGAACAGGTTTTCGTTTGCTGAGTACTCCACTCGGATGGATTCCGGATGCGGTCTATCGGTTTGCGTTACGTCATCGTCCGCTGGCGCCGTGTATCTGGAGCGACCTAACACTGACCCACAACGTAACAGAGCCAGAAGGCCATATCATCGTACTGCCCTACACCAGTCAGCAACTGATGGAGCAGCCAGATGCCTTCCTGCCGCATCTGGAAGAAGCGCTGGCGCTGGCCACTTCAAAAGGAGTAGAAATTTTAGGAATGGATGCCCTGATCTCGCGGATCACACAGGCCGGGAAACGTATCGCTCAGAATCCTTATCTATCGATTACCAATGGGCATGTATTCACGGGCGTCATGTTGTGGCAACGAACGGCTCAATTGATCCGTGAATGTCATAACCCTAAACCAGTTATAGCCATCGTAGGGGCTACGGGTTCCGTTGGTATACTGGTCAGTACGTTACTTTCTCATCACCAGAACGAGGTACGGTATTTGCTCATCGATCGTAACAACCACCAGCTCCATCAGGTAGCAGCCAGCCTGCGAACAAGTAACGCATCGGTTGATGTGATGGTCTCACAACAGCCTGATCTGCTTCAGAAAGCCGATATTGTTATTCTGGCAGGTACGCCTGACTATACACTGCAAGCTCATCACCTGAAAGTCGGTGCCATTATTCTGAACGATACACCCTTCAACGCTACGTCCCAATCGACGTTTGCGAAACGCCCCGACGTAACAATTATCGATGGTGGTTTAGTCGCTACGCCAACACTGCGGTTCCTCCAGCGCTCCGTCGGATTGCCTGATTCCGTTTCGCACGCGGCTCTGGCCGAAACGCTGCTGCTGGCAGTCGCCCATCATTCCAGCCATTTTGGTATTGGAACGCCCGTGCTGGAACAGGTTGACTACATTCAAACGCTGGCATATCGGTTTCCACAGCTTGGTTTTGGCCTCGCCCCCGACCACAGCTTCGGAAAGCCGATTTTAAGACGCGCGGTGGTTGCCCGCCAGTCCAGCGCTCGCCCAAAACTACGCTTCATACCCGACACCAGCCTTCCTTCGGTTAGCCGTTCTAAACCGATTGGATGTTATTAAGATTACCTTGCCCGTTGCGGTCGGAGTCTGTACCTTTGCGGCAAATCTTAATGATTGAATGACGGAATGATTGAATGATTGAATGCCTTCTTCAAAAATTCGATTATTCAATCATTCAACAACTCTATCATTAGAAATGCTTCGAACGCACACTTGCGGGGAACTCCGCCTTGCTGACGCTACTAAAACGGCTACGTTGACCGGCTGGGTCCAGACCATTCGCGATAAAGGTGGCGTGTTGTGGATTGATCTCCGCGACCGCTACGGTATTACACAGCTTCTGCTGGAAGACGGTCAAACGGCACCCGAACTCTTTACCATTGCCCGTTCACTCGGACGCGAATTTGTCCTTCAGGCATCAGGAACGGTCATCGAGCGGAAGTCAAAAAATCCAAATTTACCGACGGGCGATATTGAACTGAAGGTGACGGCGCTGACCGTCCTGAATCCGGCTAAATTACCGCCCTTTCTCATTGAAGACGATACCGACGGGGGCGACGACCTCCGCCTGAAATACCGCTACCTCGACCTGCGCCGGAATACGGTTCGCCGGAATCTGGAGTTGCGCCATCGAATGGCTCAGCAAACGCGGCTCTACATGGATGGACAGAACTTTATTGAGGTCGAAACGCCGGTTCTGATCAAATCAACGCCCGAAGGAGCACGCGATTTTGTCGTACCCAGCCGCATGAACCCGGGCGAATTTTACGCGCTTCCGCAGTCGCCACAGACGTTCAAACAATTGCTGATGGTGTCGGGATTTGACCGGTATTATCAGATTGTGAAGTGTTTCCGCGATGAAGACCTTCGCGCTGATCGTCAGCCAGAGTTTACGCAGATCGACTGCGAGATGTCGTTTGTGGAGCAGGAAGACATTCTGAACATGTTCGAGGGGCTAATTCGGCATCTGTTCAAAGCCGTAAAGGGAGTTGAACTGGACGAAGTACCACGCATGACCTATGCCGACGCGATGCGGTTCTACGGTTCCGACAAACCCGATACGCGCTTCGACATGAAGTTCGTGGAACTAAAAGGTACGTTCGATACGGTCGATATGACCTCTGGAAAAGGCTTCGGCGTATTCGATTCGGCGGAGTTGGTCGTGGGCATCAATGCTCCTGGCTGCGCGCATTACACACGCAAACAACTCGATGAATTGACGGAGTGGATCAAACGTCCGCAGATCGGTGCGAAAGGGCTGATCTACGTTCGCTACAACGAAGACGGCACGTTAAAATCGTCGGTCGACAAGTTCTATTCAGAAGAGGATTTGCAGAAGTGGGCCGCTCATTTTGGCGCGAAACCCGGTGATCTGATGCTTATTATTTCGGGCGATGCGGCTAAGGCTCGTAAGCAGTTGAGTGAGCTCCGTCTGGAAATGGGTAGCCGGCTGGGTCTGCGCGATCCGAATGTGTTCAGCTCCTTGTGGGTGCTCGATTTTCCGCTACTCGAATACGGCGAAGAAGAACAACGCTGGTTTGCCATGCACCACCCCTTTACGTCGCCCAAACCGGAAGATATTCCGCTGCTCGAAACCGATCCGGGCGCTGTTCGGGCAAACGCTTACGATATGGTTATCAACGGTACGGAAGTGGGTGGTGGCTCCATCCGGATCTTCAACCGCGACTTACAGGCGCGCATGTTCAGCATTCTGGGTTTCTCGGACGAAGAAGCGAAAGCGCAGTTTGGTTTCCTCATGGATGCGTTCGAATACGGTGCTCCTCCGCACGGCGGTATCGCCTTCGGTTTCGATCGGCTGTGTTCGATCTTCGGTGGCGAAAATTCCATCCGCGATTTCATCGCCTTCCCGAAAAATAACTCGGGCCGCGACGTCATGATCGATTCGCCGTCAACTATTTCTGACAAGCAGTTGGATGAATTGAAAATCGCATCGACGGTTGTGAAATAGCGAGTTTGAGTAAACTAAAAGTGGTGTCAGGTTTTCGAACCTGACACCACTTTTAGTTTACTCAAACTCCCACTTGCTCACCCACGGGTCGCGGGTTTGCTGCTGAAAGCGCTTTAATTTCTCCTGCATCCGTTTCAACGTAGCGGTATATTTTGGGTTTGCCGCCAGATTCTTCACTTCATCAGGATCAGCCTGCAAGTCGTAAAGCTCAAATTTTGGCCGGTTCAGAAAAGCGTTTGCGCTACGTTTCCCATACACGTTTTGTTTAGTTCGGAGGATGTCCTGCCACGTAAACGAGTTGTACAGATCAAGCGCCATCGGAAACGGCAGGGCATGTGCTACGTTATAGATCAACTTATACTGGCGTTCACGTAGTACGCGCATCGGGTAATACATGGTTATTTCGTGTAGCGAATGCGACGCATAGACCTCATCCCAACCCGTTACATTCTCCTGTTCAATTATGTTCTTAAACGAACGGCCCTGCTTTGCTACGTTGGTGACGCCCGCAAAATCGAGCAGCGTGGGCGTTACGTCGACCCACGAAATGAGGGCGTCCTGCACGAATCCTTTCTTGTGTGATTTGGGGAGCTTAACAATGAACGGCAGACGCATACCGGGCTCATACAAGGTTGTTTTTGAACCGGGGAATGGTGCGCCGTTATCGGACAGATAAATAATCAACGTATTGTCGTACTGACCGGCCTCTTTCAGGTAGTCAACCAATCGTCCGACGCCCTGATCAATCCGACTAACGGATTCGTAGTACTGCGCCAGCTCAGCCCGACAAGCCTTTGTATCAGGCAAATACGTGGGAACTTTAACCTCTCGTGGCTGGTAAAAATGATCGCCTACCTGCGGATAACCGCCGGGTCGGTTGCCGAATACGTTTGGCTTCGATCCATCGAAAATTGGCTTTCCATCAGACCCAACGGTATTACTCCGGTGCGGATCGTCACTCGCAAAGTATAGAAAGAAAGGGCGGGCGTCGCTACGCTGGTCGGATTTTTCTTTTAGAAAATCATAACAATACCGAGCCATTTCTACGGGGCTACGGCCGATCGACGCCGGATCATTCGTGCCACCGCCTTTCAATACCTGCTGAAAATGATACGTTCGCTCCGGCGCTACGTGAAACTTACCAATCCGAGCCGTTCGGTAGCCAGCCTGTTCGAGCAAAACGGGTAAGGAACGTACCGTATCGAACGAATTGAAATGATGCACCTGATGCTCCAGGCCGTACATGCCGTTGGTATGATTGTGTAAACCCGTCAGCAAAACCGACCGGCTTGGACTGCAACTGGCTGTTGTGCAAAAAGCATTCGAGAAACGAATTCCATCCGCTGCCAACTGATCAATGTGTGGGGTGCGTATAGCTGTATTTCCATAACAGCCAACCGCTTCCCGGCCATGATCGTCGGCTACAATCAGCACAATATTGGGTCGGGAATCTGCCCTGAGCTGCGCGGTCGCTTTCGGGTGGTACGTTACGTTATAATCTATCCCTGGAGATAGCCAGCTATAAATTCCAAGCAGGACTCCGGTAAGTATACCACCAAGCGTGTAGTTCGTGTGCATGAACTTGCTGTAACGCGGGTAAGAACCCGCAATTTTTAGTCGTGATTGCGAGGTCTTACCCGCGTTACAGCAAGTTTATTCTTTTCTGACGATTTCTTCCAGAAAGGCCCGAAACTTGTCGGCGAACTCGGGGCGCTTCAGAGCAAATTCGACGGTTGTTTTCAGGAAATCGAGTTTGTTGCCGATGTCGTGCCGCTTTCCTTCAATACGGTGCGCATACAGATTTTCGCGTTTGAGCAACAGCAGCATGGCATCGGTCAACTGAATTTCGTTGTTTTTACCAGCGGGCGTTTGTTCGAGCATAGAGAAGATTTCCGGCGTCAGTACGTAACGTCCGGCAATAGCCAGGTTTGAGGGCGCTTCGCTAATGGCAGGTTTCTCCACCAGTTGATCCAGCTCCAGAATCCGATCGCTCAGCGATTTTCCACCAACAATGCCGTAGCGGTTTACCTTGTCGTGTGGCACTTCTTCCACCCCAATTACGGAGCAGCCATACTGTGCATACGTATCAATCAACTGCTGCGTAACGGGGATTACCGAATCCATGATCGTATCGCCCAGAAGAACGGCAAACGGCTCGTTACCAACGTGATGGCGCGCGTAACGTATCGCATCGCCCAAACCATTCAGTTCGCGCTGACGAACGTAGTGTAAGTTGGCCATGTCGGAGAGTCGGCGCATTTCGTCCAGTAACAACTGATCTTCTTTTTCTTCGAGTCGGGTTTCGAGTTCGAAGTTTCGGTCGAAATGGTCTTCGATGGCCCGCTTACCTTTCCCGGTAATGATCAGAATATCTTCGATACCCGAGTCGACGGCTTCCTGCACAACGTACTGAATCGTGGGACGGTCGATGATGGGCAGCATTTCTTTTGGCTGAGCCTTCGTAGCAGGCAGAAACCGGGTTCCAAGTCCGGCAGCGGGGATAACGGCTTTTTTTATCATGAGCAAAGGGGTAAGGGCAGAGGGCAGAGGGCGTGTAGAGGTCATAGATTTAACCCCATGCCCTTCACCCACTGCCCTATGCTATACAACATACGGCTTAATAACGCGGGCGTTTATTTTTCGGAGTTCAACGAACAGCCGGTTCAACATGGCATCGTCGCGGTAGAGGCCAATGATTGAGCCTCCTGAACCCGTGAAAGAGGCAGAGGCTCCACAGGCGCGGGCCGTTTCGATCAGGCTTCGGTTGCGGTCGCTGATATTATAAATGGTGGCACGCAGGTTAAAATTGCGATTGACCAGTTCATGCAGTGCTTCCGTATCCTGCCGCTGAATGGCTTCGTGCCCTTCGCGCGCTACGTTAGCAATAGCATTCATGGTTTCGACAACCAACGGTTCGCCTTTGAGCCATCGCCCCTTCACATCGTTGTGCACCCGACCCGATTGTTTGCCTAGATCAGTATTGTAAGCAATGTACAGTTTCGGTAACAGACGAGGATCAATGGGCTCATACTCACCGTAGCCCTGACGTTCCATGATAGCCTGGTCAAAGTCCATATACACACACCCTTCGTAGCACTGAATGACGCGATCCTGCAACCCAGCCGTAATGCCCAGTTCCTCAGCTTCTGTGGCAAGCACCAGGTTGGGTAATATGGGCTGCGGAATCTCGATGCCATAGAACTGCATCAGCGCCCGGAACGTAGCCACAATAATGGCACTGGACCCCGATAAGCCCACCTGCCGGGGGATTGACGTATTATAACGAATCGAGAAGTTCTTGTTCGGTAACCGGATCTGTTCGGCTTCGCAGTATTCCGCGAACTTCTTGATGGCCGCTTTCAGCAGCGGCACTCCTCCATGATAACCGAGCGTACTAACTGCATCCCGTAAATGATGTAAACTTCTGAATACGTTTGTATCCTGTGGCTGAGGTTCGATGTGCAGTTCGGGCGAACGATAGAGCGTTACCGACGCGCCAAAATTGCGAACACTGATAGCAATGGTTTTACCAAAAAAACCGTCGGACGGGTTGCCGAGCAGGCCCGCCCGGGCATAAGCGCGAGTTTCGATGAGCAACGTAACTGGTGCGGAAAACCGTTTCCGCTGGTTTGGCTGAACAATTAAACGACAAGTTTACGAAAGAATCGTTAGCCTAAAGAATTGTAAACGAAATCCGTCAAAGAAAAAGCGCCCGGGAACGTTCCCGGGCGCGTTTGTAAGTCGTATGTATAAAATAATCTACTCTTTTAAGTCATTTTTCTCCACGCTTTCTT
>NZ_JBMDWV010000410.1:0-10445 GCF_048594605.1 Spirosoma sp. | reverse complement strand
CACTTACAGACATAGCCCCATTCTCATGGTAGTGCTCAGTAACCCTCTCTAGTAGACCTGAAACATAAGCAGGGAGATCGACCCTCCCCGCTTTTTCTGAGGATAAGAATAAATGAGCCGTATCGTACATGGCTCAACGTGTTTTATGGAGATGACTCTTCTTTTCCCCCTTTTTAGAAGTGAAGGACCTAGCCTCTTGTTCAATTTCGTCGTTAGTTTTAATTCGATTACGTTTTAACCAACAATCTAATTCATCACGATCAAAATAGATTATTTTCCCCTCTGGTTTATAATGAGGTATAGAGTTAGAAGAAGTTAATTTGTAGATATAACTTTTACTAATACCTGTATAAGCAGAGGCTTCCTCTAAAGTTAACGTTTCCTTTTGTGCCGATAATAGCCGTTCTATGCGTGCTAAAACTTGTTTTTGTTCGTATAGATGCTGACTGATTTCAATCTCATTCATTATTACAATTGCCATCTTTCTAACTGTTTAAAACGGGTTAAAAATGGGTTTGAGTAAACCCTGATTAACTAGCGCTAATCATCGGCAATTACGGTATGTATAGGAAAAGAAGCGGCTTGACAGGATTGAGAATGGAGTTTGATAATCAATCTATCAACCTTTTATTGACTTGACGCTAAATAGTATTATATCTATATAGGATGCCTCTCTTGGGTTGCCCTTGTTTTCGTAATCAGATATCGCTTGGGACAAATCTTGAGCAGTAAATAATTTCAGATGATTATTGTTTTTATAGAAAATTTTTCTTTTCTCAATAATACTTTGCCATTTATCATTGTCTATTATTTTACCTGAGTGCATTTGTCTAAATAAATAGGCTAATGCACGATTACTTTTAAGCCATTGAATTGGTTCTGACATTATTTTGTTGCCTAACAGCGCTTCAGTAAATTGAAATATAGTAACGCTAGAATCGATGTATTTCTCACTATTTAGTTGAGAAAATAAAAGCTCGATTTGTTCTCCTGTCAGGGTACATAAAAATGAAAGCTCTAAGGATAGTTTCGGTAAGTTTATTGAGGATTTTTCAAGTCGTTGTATTAAGTAATCAAGAGACTTTACCAATATTTCAGCCTCGACGTATGGAGAACGTTGGTCTAAATGATAGTTTTTAACGATTTTTTCACCACTATTACTTTGTAGTTCTTTAATCGGCCTAATATACCGCCATTCTACAAATCCTTTAAGTAAAGTGTTATAAGCGTCAACCACTTCCGCGTGAGAAAAACCTGACGACACTGAAATTGGGTAAGTTAAAGAAGGTGCCTTGCTGCCTAAGTAGTCTTCAATATTTTGGATAAGAATCTTAATTAGCTTTTTTGAATCTATAGATCCATCTATTAACTTACTCAAAAGCGCTTTTTGTTTGCACCAATTATCATCTACTATTTTATTATGAATTTCTCTCATCAACTTTCGAATTTCAACATGCTCGCTTTCTTTATAGAAAGAAATAGCACTTATAAAAAGTCTGAAAAAATCTCCATCAAATTTTATGATTCTGTTAACAATTATATCTACTAGTTTAGCTTCAAACGGTAAATCCTCAATAACAAATTGAGACAATTCACCCTGTTGCGGGGGGATAAGGTTATACTCTAATTCAATTTTTTTGTTAAAGTTCTCCCATTTGCTTGGATGCATTAGCTGTTTTAAATCATTTCCGTTAGCTAGATAATATCGTATTAAAACTTCGTCAATTTTTCCTTTTAACCAATCTTTAGCGGTATATTTATCAACAGGGTTTTCAATACGTGTATTTAAGAATCGCCCCCTCACTCTATCATAGAATTGCTTTTTGGGACGAGAGGATAAGTTTGTATAATTTAACTTTAACTGCTCAAATGTATCAGTAATTACTGACATGAGATTACCCAAACGTTTAAATGTATTTGCTACTTTATTTATATCATCAACGTGAATCTGAAGTTTATTAACTGTTATATTATAATGTAGGATGCCAAACTCAGATTTTTTCTCACCATAAGTCAAATGTATAAATTGGGTTGACCACTCGTTTATCTGTGCCTCAAAATTTTTAAAGAAAGCCTCAACTTTATGCTGCTCAGTTGATAGAGCGAACTCTTCAAATTGATCACCAAGGTTATAATCTTCCACTATTATGAATAATTCATCAATCCTCTGCTCTTTGCTTAGAATAACGTACCAATCAAATTCTGTTGATATTTTACCCAGATAACTAATCAGTTCATTAATATTATTACTCCAAATTTTATATCTCTTATAAAATTTCATAATAATTATAATTCAATTTCAGGTAAGCGGTTTACAGCTTTTTGTTTTAGGGCCTCAACAACCCGAACATACTTTTGTGTATGCTCCAAGCTAGTATGACCTAAAAGCGAAGAAACCGTTTTAACATCGGTTTCATAGATTAAGAGATTTGTAGCAAATGAATGCCTGGCTACATGGAAGGTAACAGTCTTACTCAAGCCCGCGCGATCTTTCCAATAGCGTAAAACTTTAAGAATGCCTGTATGTGAGGGGAGAGTAAAAACGGCCTCTTCTGGCTTACCTTTTTCGCCTAAGAGCCGCAAAGCAGTTGTATTTAGATTGATGATTACAGGTTTGCTCGTCTTCTGTTGAGTCATTTGCAATGAGCCTCCCTGAATGTGCCGCCATTGTAAAACCTTTATATCACAGTAGCGTAAGCCTGTATTACAGGCAAATAGAAACGCTCTCTTTATTTGATCGTTGCCACAATGCGTTTTTGCTAATAGTTGCAGTTCTTCAACATTCAGAATGTCTTTACTTACTGTTTTATCAATTCGCTTATTCTGCACGTCTTGAGCTGGGCTGTTAGAGAATAGGTTATCACGAACGGCCTGTTTAAGCACTTTCTTAAACCTTGCAAAAAAGTCATAAGGTGTTTCTCCGCTCAGATTAGGGTGGTTATCCAAAAATTCTCTGAATCCTCTGCAAAAGTTCTCAGTAATAGCTTTAGTGGGTAAATAATCAGTTTGGGCGTACTCTCTAAGGTATTTAAGCATAGAGCCAAACATGCGAATGTCTTTTTTGGTGTACCCCTTAATAAACTGCTGTAAATACTCATAGAAATTTACCTTCTTTTTGAAGGCAGGCATAAAACCATATTCATCAGAGGCTACCATAAGCTCACGCTTTGCCCGTATATTCTCTGCCATTTTAAGCGTATCCTTATTGTGCTCTTTCTCTAAAGCGTCTTTGGGGCGTGGGTATAGGTAGAGTTTTAAAAACTCATACTGTCGCTGTTCGCCATCCCAACTATCTAAGTAAAGGCTGAGTTTACCGTTTGCCAGAGGCTTTTTCCTAAGTTTGATAGCCATACCTTGTTTCTGCGCTTGTTTATCTATTGTATTCCCTTGATAAATATACAGATAACCAGCGAAATCGAGTAACAAATGGGTAACAAAAAACGGTAAAACAAGAGCTGGGTAACAGAAAGTAGAAAGGCTGTAAAAAACAAAAGCACTGAAAATCAGTGCTTTTGTTTTTCTTTTGATTTCCCTTATTAGAGGGTTTTGTACCAGGAGCGGGAATCGAACCCGCACGGGCCGTAAGGCCCACAGGATTTTAAGTCCGGCGCGTCTACCTGTTCCGCCATCCCGGCATCCTCCGCATAAGCGGAGATTTACAAAAAAAGCACCGGGTTCGGTGCCTCTTTGTGGAGCGAAAGACGGGGTTCGAACCCGCGACCTCGACCTTGGCAAGGTCGCGCTCTACCAGCTGAGCTACTTTCGCGTTACGCAATTTGCCAATCCATCGGCGAATTGTGGATGCAAATTTAGGGCGTTTTCATGGTTTGTCAAGCCTTACTTTCAAATTTTTTTTACAGTTAGTACGTAGGACAAGCGCAAAAACTGATTTTGAGTGAGTTATCTTATCGACGACTTCACGGAATTTGGTCATGTACGTACGCACCGGACACGTCCGCTAAAATACATCCACTCCGATTCAATTCTGTACTGGTACGATAGGGGCACGTATCTGGAAACGACTAAGGAAACTCAGCCATATTAGTAATCTTGATGGAATAACCTGAATGACAGAGCAAATGAGCAGCCCCTTACTGGTATCCACAGCAGCTGATTTGGCACAATTCAAAACCCTTACTTTTCCTAACGAATGACTCGTTTCATCCAGCTTCCCCATAGCAGACCTATGCGGGCTGAGAAGATCGCGTAAATAAGTGCTTTGCCAAAACCAGTCCAGAAATCAGTAGCAGATTGCTTCAGCCAGGGGGCAAAGGCATACCGATACGCCCAATCGGGTGAACTGTCATACGTCCAGGAGTTTGATAGAAAGAAGCCATTCCGAGCGTAGGGCGATGTAAGCAGGAACTCTCCAAAAGGCCACTGAACGATTAGCAGGATGAGCATAAATACGCTCGCGTAAAGCCCGGCCAGTATCCAGTCGTTTAACTTTTTTTTCGTTGGCTTTTCAAAACGATGCATAAGCCAATCCAGAGCCAGGCCCGGAAATACTAATAACATGGGAAAGTGAAACGACTGATAGTGAGTAATCGGATTAAGCACGGGTCCTAGTCGGGGAGTTGCCGCAAAGTACTGGAGAATCCAGCTAGGCAGTGCCAGAGCTAGCATATACAATGCCGCAGTCGTAGCGACGGGCCAACGTAACAATGAAGCCCGTCCAACGGCCAATAAAAAAAACGGTAATATAATAGCCGCTGTAGCATAATACATTGGATTGTGCGATTCAAATTTGCCCATCGACTCCGACGCCATTATAAATAGCATAACAAGTATTAGGGCTGCAGAAATGGCAAACAGCCATTTTAGCCGATTTAATCGCGCGTTATAGTAAAGAGATTGATCATAAGGATGATTCCGGTTTTGATTTTGCAGCGCCAACACACCAATCATCGCCCCAAACTGAACGGTCATGATTCCGATAATCAGGATGGTGTGCGGAGGAGTTAGAATCTGAACATCCAGTCCATACGTATTGTGCCACCAATCATCGAAAGGAGCGGATGTTAACATGGCCAGCGCACCCCAGACGCAGAACATGGCCCCGAGCGAACCATAGAACACTCCCCAGAAAGGAACGGCAGTTGCCCGACCCGGATGATTTTTGTTTAGGGTTAAATCCAGAATCTGATAAGCAGAAAAAAGGCCAGATAGAATGGCACCGACATAAATAACTACGTGTGGAGGAGCCAGTAACCCATCGCGGCCGATACTCATGTGCCACATAATATCCCAAAGCAGGCCCATTACAACACAGAGCGAAGAGAAAACAACGGCGTAGATATAGATTGGTATGCCCAGCCGCCAGCCTCCTGAGCGAGTAACTGATGACGGCTGACCTGATTTAAATGAGGAAGGAAGCGCCGATTCCATAAACAGAGATTAAAATCTTACAAGGAATGATGAAAAAGCCAACAAGATTACCAACAAAGCTAAAGCTATTGTAGGTACACAGTTGAGCCAGCGGGACACAAATCAATTGAATTGTAGCGTTATTTGCATAAAGTTCATGAATTCTATTGATGATGAAACCCCGTTTTGATTTATCGGCGCTTGGCCCGGCTTTCGTAGGTAAGGCATTGTTGCTGTTCGGCTTTAGCCTGTTCATGAGTGCTTGCGTACCCGATTTTCTTGTGTCAGATCCGGATTGGGTGGTTATCGAGGCCGGTGAGCATGAGCCTAATCCGAAACGTAAAGTTGGGTTGCTGGTTAGCCCTCACGAAGTATCGGCAACCGTTACGTTCGACAGCAGCTGTATTTATGACATTGGCGCGGAGGACGCCGACGACTGGAATAAAGTGATTGGGTTAGGCTTTGTTGGATCAAAAGATCAGGATATTACCACCGGCGTACCTCCGCATCAGGTAGACGGTGCCCGTGTAGGCTGGCGTTGGAATAAACAACGAAACTGTATTGATCTGGGAGCCTATATTTATGTAGAAGGCAAACGTATTGATTTTAAAGTGGCCGAAACGACCATCAATACGCCAACGAAACTAACCATCAAGATCGATTACGATCGGAAAATGTATCAGGTGCTGGGCGGTCAGCCGGTGGCCTTTACACACAATAAAACGTTTGCCTACAATACGGGGCTTTATTTTGGGGGTACCTGGCCTGCTCCGCACCGCATTCGTGTGAAAATTGTCGATTAGAAAGCCAACTACCTGGGTACACAATCCAATAAGAAAGCCGTTTCACAAACCTATTCTCTTCTGTTTCGTTACGTAGTGACCAGCTTTTTCAGAATATGGCTCACTACCAAAACCTCCATGATTGGAACGTAACACCCACCGAAGCCATCGCACTGCAACAGCAGTTACGTTCGCAGATACGTATCGAACCGCTCACTAAAACGCCCCAAACGATTGCTGGCTGCGATATTTCGTTCAATAAATTTGAGGAGACCGTCTATGCCGGTATTGTGGTGCTGCGGCTCGATACGCTGGAAACCATTGAAGAAGCGGGTGTCATTGGCACAGCGCCATTTCCTTACATTCCGGGTCTGTTGTCATTTCGCGAAATTCCTTCATTATTGTTGGCATGGCAGAAGCTCAAAACAGAGCCCGACGTCGTGATGTTCGATGGGCATGGAACAGCTCACCCGCGCCGGATCGGGATTGCTTCACATGCCGGACTTTTTCTGAATAGGCCAACCTTTGGTTGTGGCAAATCAGTACTGGTTGGAAAATACGATGAACCTGCTCCCGAACGTGGGGCATGGTCGCCCATGCGGCATTATGGCGATGTTATCGGCGCTGCGCTACGTACTAAAAATAAAGTGAATCCGGTCTACGTATCGCCGGGTAATTTAATTGATATGGAAACGGCTATCGAGCTTACACTACGTTGCGATGGCGGTTATCGTATTCCTGAACCTACACGGAGGGCGCACAATCTAGTGAATGCGCTACGTAGAGGTGAGCGGCTTCCCGATTCCACACTGGATCAATAGCTGTGCTCTTCCAGCTTCACTTTGCCCCGGAAAGTCCAGAACATAAATACGGTATACGTAGCAACCAGCGGCATACCAATAAAGGCAAACAGTAGCATTGTACGTAGTGAACCGTCCGACGAAGCAGCTTCGTAAATGCTGATATGTCCTCTTGGATCAACGTTCGACAAGACCAGGTTTGGATATAAGCCCATCGCGAACAGAATGAGGAGCAGAGCGGTCGTAATAGCCGATGATATGAAGCCCCGCCGGTACTGGCGTTTTTCGATGCTACGTCGGATGTTCAGTACGATCAGGATAGCTGCAATTGCCAGAATAAACAATACCGGGTACGATTTAAAGATGGCCGTCATATGCGGTACGTAAATTAATGTGGCCATCGACGTAGCGATAAAGCACAGAATGAAAAACTTACTGGTGTTGTTGGCAATGACGGTCAGTTTCGCGTAGAGCCGGTCTTCGGTTTTCATCAGTAAATACATGGCCCCGTGCATCATAAACAGCGACAGGACCGTAACGGCAATCAGCATTGCATACGGGTTGAAAAAATCGCGCAGTCGTCCGACAAATTCATGCCTGGCGTTTAATGGTAGCCCTTGAATAAGATTGCCGAGTACCAATCCGAGCAGTAGAGAGATTGCCACACTAGACAGGCAGTAACTAATATCCCAGGTCTTTCGCCACCATTTCATGGTCTCTTTGCTACGAAACTCAATCGAAATACCCCGGAAAATAATCGCGACCAGAAACAGCATGAATGGCAGATAAAATACTGAGAGAATTGTGCCGTACACGAGCGGGAAAGCTGCAAACAACGAGCCTGCACCAATCACCAGCCAAACTTCGTTCCCATCCCAAACTGGACCGATAGCGTTGAGCGCTATTCGTCGGCTCTGCTCTTTGTTAAAGAACAAATGCAATGCCCCGGCTCCCAGGTCGAAGCCATCGAGAATGCCATAACCACTGATCAATGCACCAATTAGCAAAAACCACCAGGTGGGCAAATCGATTCCTAGAACGGTATCCATAAGTTGATTGATTGAATGACTGAATATTGCACGGCTATTCTTGCGTTAGCTGTTCAATTATTCAGAATAGGTTTAAACGACGGGTTCATGCGCGAAGTGGTTTCCCCATCCGATGTTACGTCGGGCCCATGCTGAATCTTTTTGTTGAGCAGATACAGAAACAAAAGAAACAGCATGACATAAACGAACGTGAACATAATAAGTGAAGCTAATACGTGCTCAGCTTTGACGGCCTGAGAGAGCGCATCGGAGGTACGTAGCAGCCCGTATACCACCCACGGTTGACGGCCCACTTCGGCCGTGTACCAGCCAACCTGGTTAGCAATTTGAGGCAGCAGCACTGAGAAGACAAAAACGACCATCAGCCAACGGGTTTCAAACAGCTTTTTTCGGTAAAGCAGGTACAAACTGAAGAGCGTCAACGCAATCAGCGTCATGCCAATAGCCACCATGGTGTGATACGTCTGGAAAACGAAGTTGACAGCCGTTGGTCGATTCTCGGGTTTGATGCTGTTCAGGCCGGGAATGGGCCGGTTAAAATCCTGATGAACCAGAAACGAAAGTCCGCCGGGAATTTTCAGGCCGGACGTTTTCTGCTCTTTGGCATTTACCCAGCCCATCAGATACATATCAGCCGGAGCCGATTTCTCGAAATGACCTTCCATGGCCGCCAGTTTCGCCGGTTGATATTTCGTAACAATCTCTGCCGATTTATGACCCGTAAACAACTGGCCCAAGGCAGAGATAGCTGCCACCCAGAGTGCAATTCGAAAAGCGGCCTGTGCGTGAACTACGTACTTCTTTTTCAGAATATACCAGGCGCTAACACTCAGCACCAGAAACGACCCTGCCAGCAAGGCACCGATTAATACGTGCGAATACCGCTCGACGGACGACGGATTGAACACCATTTCCCAGAAATCAGTCACGATGGCGCGGGCCTGCAGGCCTTCTCCTTCGATACGGTATCCCGACGGCGTTTGCTGCCATGAGTTAGCGACGACGATCCAGAGTGCCGAAAAAATAGAGCCGAGCGCTACCAGCACCGTTGCCATAAAATGCACGCGGGGGCTGACACGATTCCAGCCGAACAGCAGGATTCCCAGAAAGGCTGATTCCAGTGCAAAGGCAAAGATGCCTTCGGCCGCCAGAGCTGAACCAAAAATGTCGCCAACGTAGCGCGAGTACGTAGCCCAGTTTGTACCGAACTCAAACTCCATCACGATGCCCGTAGCAACGCCGATACCGAAAATAAGCGCAAAAATTTTAACCCAGAATCGGGTCAGTTCTTCGTAAATTTTGTCTTTGGTTTTCAGGTAAAGTCCTTCCATAATCACCAGGCATACACCAAGACCGATGCTCAGTGGCGGATAGATGTAGTGAAAGGCGATGGTGAAAGCGAACTGAATCCGGGAGAGTAATTCCACATTGTCCATAACCACAGAGATAGCTGGGACAGATCGCCGAGGTCGCAGACAGACAGTGCGATAAAGGGCGAACAAGGCGAGAAAACTATCGTCCGAAAGGTACGACTGGAAGCTGAAACCGCGGATGATTTTTCTGGAGATTTTTTCAGGAAAGTACGCCAGTAGACGAGGCATGAGCCTTTTTTCAACTAACTAGTTGCCTATCGTTGTATTTTTATCGCTTAGAACCAGGACGTATCATTGTCCAATGAAAAATCTTCGCATCAACGGTAGAATTTGGCTTGAAACTACGGCTAATGAGGAAGCCGAACGGTTTATGGGCATCGGTCGGCTGGAATTACTTGGGCATATTCAACGTACCGGCTCCATAAATCAGGCGGCAAAGGCGATGAATATGTCCTATAAACGCGCCTGGGATCTGGTTCACTCAATGAACACCCAGGCCGATCAGCCCTTGGTGATTACCCAAACGGGTGGTGAAAAAGGGGGAGGAGCCGTTATAACGGAAGAGGGCGAAAAATTTCTCAATCATTATCGCGGATTACAGGAGAGATTTCAGCGGTTTCTAACAGACGAATTGGCTAACCTGCCGGGAAATGAATGATTGATGAATCTGTTTGAGCTTTTTCTTTTCAGGAAATAGTAACTGAGGCTTTGTCATTTCGACTGTAGGGAGAAATCTCAAGCCAACTAATTGGAAAGTTGAGATTTCTCCCTACAGTCGAAATGACAAAGCATACAGTTTTTTTACTTTTTTAGCTGGTTTAAAACAGCCTGAATCTGCCGATCGTAGCTGTCAATCTGCTGGTTATAATCATGCGACGGGTCGGTCAGGGATTTTTGCAACAGTTTAAAACTATTGAGTCGTAACGTACTGTATTGACGTAGCAGCTTGTTACGTTGACGCAGCTTGTCAGGTAGCTCAAGCTTATCAGCGTCGTTGAGTAGGTCAATGGCCTGCTGCCAGGCTACAATGCCCTGATCGTTTATGGCTTTTGCTACGCCTGCCGCAGGGGTATT
>NZ_JBMDWV010000041.1:0-7513 GCF_048594605.1 Spirosoma sp. | reverse complement strand
CGAATGTCGACGATATTGATGTCGTAGAATTTCTTCCAGCCCGGATTTTGACGGTCATACAGCCGCATGTAGTTGGCCGACAGATTTGTTACGTTGATTTCCAGCTGATTGTCTCCCCTCCTGAGCCGGTTGGGCGGAATGGTCAGTTGAAACGGTATGCACCAAGCCGTTCCAAGTGGTTGACCGTTGAGCCGTACGTCGGCTACTTCCCGTACGTCGCCCAGATCAAGCGTGTGAGTCTGACTGAGGTCTGTTTTTGCTGAAACATTGAACGTAGTAACGTAACGAGCCTGACCCGAAAAATACGAAGCTGAATCGCCGAGTGTGGTCCAGGAGGCTAACGACGACAGCGAATGCGTGGTTGAAAGCGCTGGTTTCCCTTTTATAAACTGAAGTGTCCACGGTTCGTTTAACTGAATCGTTGCATCCTCTGAACGCGGCTGCTTGGCTGAGGTACCCAACGCTGATTTTGAGACGTTTATAAAACACGATTGCCCCGGCTCAAGCTGCAGAAAAACTTCGTTCTTTCCGGTTTTCGTGGTACGTTGTGCCAATCCCACATATTGATCCGTCAGTGGATTGTAGCGAGTAACATTGCCTTGTGCTGAGAGCGTCACCCAACCTTCCCGAAACCGATTCGCCAGATTGGTTATGAAATACTGGGTTGTATCGGCGATGCGTTTCCGGATGAACGACAATCCCATGGGAGCCAATTGCTCAGAACGGACGCCTATGCTATCGAGGGTTTTAAATACGTTCTGGCTTATCCGGACTGAGTGTAACTGACGTAGCGCTTTCCCGCGTTGCTGCACAGTTGTCGAACGAGACCGATGCTGAAAATAACCGGTGGCCTGCTGTGGCAGCTGATCGGCAAAAACGACCCGAACCCCTTGCCGGGCCAGTTTTTCAATCTGCACCAGGGTTGTTTCTGGCAGATACGTAGTACGAGGAATCAGCAGGACACGATACGTAGCAGAACCACTTTTAAGCTGTCCCTGTTTGTCGACCGTTACGTTTCGCAGCAGGTCATCCGATACGTAATCAAACGAATACCCCCGTTGTAAAAGCTGCTCGCCAAGCTGCCCAAACGGCAACTTCAGCAGCCAACGCTCCACATGATGTACTTCCAGTTGATGAATGCCTCCCGCTGATTTAGCGGGTGTTGCCCACAGATCATGAACAGGAAAATAAACCAGTACGTCATTATCGGCCTGGCTCTGTTGCAGACGGCTCTGGCAGCGTGCTACGTATTGATTCAGCAGCAACACGTGCGGCCAGAAATGTGAGGTTGGACCGTAGTGCGTCGACGCATAAAACAGCCAGCCCGGATACGTTTCCGCTGCCGGTGAATACGTAGTGCCGTGATAGAAAATGTGATTGATCCCCGCCGTAAACAACTCATCTACCTGCGGTTTTATCTGCGAGAGGGATACATGAAAATGATTCGCCAGCCACGTAGTGGTCTCCGAACTGACCAGCGGTTTTCCGGTCAGGTTGGCGGCTGATGAAGCAAATTTCATGGCTAGTGGATGCGGGGTTCCAAAGCGCTCTACATCGTAATGGTCGTCAACGCGCAGGCCGGGAATTGGAAACCGGCTACTGCCAAACGACTCTGTTTCAGGGATATCGGCAAGTGTATACAAATCCAGTAGATTTCCCGGCGAACCGTGCGCCTGATTCCGGGTTTTGTATCCTTTTGTTCGTGCCCAACCGGTCCAGGTAGCCGTAAAGCCATCGTGTAGTAATTCGGACAACGTCTGGTGGAAATCCTGTTTTACGAGAATCCCGGCTTCGGTTCCTGTTGTATCTAAAAATGCGGTCAACTGACTGTTCAGGTCGTATTTTCGCCGTTTCCTAAACTCATCCGCAAACGTAGCCGACCAGTTTGCTCCGTACACCTCATATGAATCGTTGTAAACCGCTCTGGGCTTCTGCGGCAGTCGGGCCAGTGTTGAGTCAAAGCGTGTAAGGTATTGGCGGACAGCCGTTTTATCAAAATAATCGACAACCAGTCCGGCGCCCCCCGGAGCGGCTCTTTTAACCTGCTGTTTCGTTAACGTGGCCGTTAGTTTTCCGTCGACAACTTTCCATTGTTTAGCCGCAATCTCCGGCGTTACGTTCGGCCCGCCAAAGGGCCAGCCCGTTCCCGTCGTCAGGTCTACGCCCAATCCTAACCGATTCGCTTCCCGCACTGTATGCGAAAATACGTTCAGCCATCGATCGCTCAGAAACGGGATAAACTGCGTTTCGTAGCCACGAACGCCATAAATGGGTATGATGTGTACACCACCCAGGCCAACGCTGGCAAATTGCTCCAGCTGACGGGAAATATCGGCTTCGTTCACAGCGCTTCCCATCCACCACCAGTACGTCCATGGGCGACTGGTTTGCAAACGCGACTGAGCTTTGCCCAACGTAGCGAAAGCCAGTATAAACAACAGAATCAGGTTTTTTTTTAACACAGGTAATTCAATTCGGTCTGTACGTACTAAATAAAGCAGCTTTTGTTTTTACTTTTACCCACCTATTCACTGAATTCATTTAGTCTGTATGCATCGTTTACGCTTCACCTTAGCCATTGCTTTTCTTTCGTTTACTACTACGTTATCGGGACTAGCCCAAAGCACGCCAGGCACTACGTCCAAAAAATCAGGGAACCCAATTTTTCCCGGTTGGTATGCTGATCCCGAAGGCGTTATTTTTGGTAAACAGTACTGGGTTTACCCGACCTACTCAGCTCCTTATAATCAACAGGTGTTTTTCGATGCGTTTTCATCGCCAGACCTGGTCAATTGGACAAAGCACAGCCGCATTTTAGACTCAACAGCCATCAAGTGGGCAAAACGCGCTATGTGGGCGCCGGCTATCATCGAAAAAGGCGGTAAATATTTTCTGTTTTTCGGAGCCAATGACGTACACGAAGGCGAAATTGGAGGCATTGGTGTTGCCGTAGCCGATAACCCGGCCGGGCCGTTCCGCGATCATCTGGGCAAGCCGTTGGTCGGACAGATTCACAATGGTGCGCAGCCGATAGATCAATACGTTTTCAAGGATAAAGACGGTAAATATTACCTCATTTATGGCGGGTGGGGACACTGCAACATTGCCCAGCTAAAAGACGATTTTACAGGATTTATCCCGTTTGCTGATGGTACTACATATCGCGAAATAACCCCGAAGAACTACGTTGAAGGCCCCATTATGTTTATTCGGAACGGTACGTATTATTTCATGTGGTCGGAAGGCGGCTGGACGGGCCCAAATTATTCTGTCGCCTACGCTACATCGTCATCGCCGTTTGGTCCGTTTGAGCGTGTCGGTAAAATTCTTCAGCAAGACCCTACCGTTGCCAGAGGTGCGGGTCATCACTCGGTGATTCAGATTCCGGGCAAAGAGGAATGGTATATTATTTACCACCGCCGTCCACTCACCGAAACCGACGGCAACCATCGCGAAACCTGTATCGACCGAATGTTTTTCGACGAGAAAGGGGCCATCAAGCCGGTTAAAATCACCAAAGAAGGCGTTGAAGCGCGTAAGCTAAACTAATAATCAGCAGCACATTTGACGTACTTAGCTTAACTCACTAATTCGCTTATGCTTCCTAAATGGGTAAAAATACTGTTTCTCGTCTGTTTAGCAGTCGGGACGATAATCCTTTTCCTTCTTTACCTGGATGTCACCTCAGCAGCGTTTAGTATAGGTTTCAACTTTGTACTGATGTTCTGGTTCACCATCCTCGAATCCCAAATCAACCCAAGTTTAAAATCAGCCTATTTTGCTCCCTTCCCTCTTGAAAAACAGTGAAAATTGTATAAGATGCTGGGCGTGGAATGGTACCGGGCTATTTTAATAAAAAGTGGCTGGGAAAAGATCAGGCAGCAGCAGACGCCTATTAAAAAAAGCGTTGAACGTTTTGAAGCCTACGAGCGGGCAACCCGCGTGTCCGAAGTTGGCCATATCCTTATAGGAGCGATTGTTTTACTCGTTACCGGCTACGTTATCACTGCTTATTCAGTCCTGGACGCTATATGGTTAATTCTGTCCAACCTATTTTTAAATGTTTATCCTGTTTTATTACAACGGTATACTCGCCCAAGGCTGCTACGTATGATTGAAAAATTCAGGCCAGCACATGCCAGCAGCCCTTATCAATAATCGAAATTAGCCCTTTACGGCTGTAAACGCCTGAAAGCGGTACAGATGGCCGAACAGCCTAATCAGGTAAAACACAAAACGATCAGCCCAGAATCTCACGGTATGATTCTGGGCTGATCGTTTTGTGACTATTTCAACTGCAGTTTAAGCAACCACTGACAAAGAACCCTGGGTTGGAAAGGGCGTCCGGGGCGGAGGTAAGATACTTGCTCTCAGCTTCTTGTGATAAAAGACATACGAACCAAAACCCAGCGCGATAAACACCAGCATTGGCGACCAATCGCCGATAGTTTTACCACTATTCGCGACGGAATACGTAGCACCCAGCAGATCGAAGATGAGACCGGCATAGGCCCACTCTTTAATACGTGGAAAACCCGGAACCAGAATAGCCAACACACCGAGTAATTTGGCCCAGCCCAGAAACGGAATCAGATAAACCGGCATTCCCATTTCCTTGAAGCCCTGAACAGCCATCGGCACAACCATAATATCGGGAATGGCCGAACCCAGCATCACAAAGGCGAACAGACCCGTTAATACCCAGTACGCGATTTTTGTCTTTTTCATGGCCGTAGGTTTTACGTTTACAGAAGTAAGTTGTGTCATGTAGTCCTTGTTGTTTAATTGACTAACTGAACAAATTTACCAGCTAACAACGACTTCGGCGGGGGGTAAAAACGCCAATAATCGGGTGGTTTGCGACATTCTTTTCGGGTCATCCATAACTCGTCTGGCTACTTCTGATCGGGATGATAAATCCATCGCCCCTGTATCTTACATAAGCGGGAAAAGGAAATTACGCCCGATTGATCAGCCTGAAGTTTACCGATTATTTCTTCGGGGTGGCCCGACCTAAAAGTGCTGTAATCTTTTTCCGCGTGGCGGGCGTTTCTTTCAGCGAAAGAGATTTCCGGAAATGGGCCAGGGCACTGATTGTGTCTTTTTTGGCCACAAAGTAGTCGCCATACGAGTCATAAGCGTTGTAGCTGGCTGGGTAATTCGCCACATTGAGTTTGAACAAACTTTCGGCTTTTTTAAACTTCTTCTGGGATACCATATAAGAACCCAGTTCATTGACCAGACTTTCCGGGGGCTTCACCGCATAGCCCAACTGCCTGCTTGCAGTCGTAAAATGGGTGGTTAGTTTATCGACTAACCCGGCATTGTCTTCCTCATAGTCCTGGTCAGTCAGCTTGAGTGAGTACGCATCAAAAAGGAAGTGGAGCGCGTCGTATGCTGCGATGAGCGGCACCGAGCTATGGTCATCGAGACCGTAGTATTTCCCCTGGTAGCGTAAGCCGGTTTGTCGATTGGCCTTGAGTAAACGATCCAGGGCTAAGATGGAGCGAATGTGTTTGGTAGCGCCACTCGTATCCGCCTGAACCCGTAAGGTGTCCATCCTGGATTCCATCGTATTGGCGATACCCATAAACAGGGCTTTCCCCGCGTACTTCTGGCTAGCTATAACCTGCTTGGCGGTCATGAGCAACTTTTGATCATCCCACCACATACTCGGGTCGATGGCCACGTAGGCGTTGAACAGGTTTGGGTGATGGATAAGCGTGTTGATGACCAGCAGCCCACCCAGCGAATGCCCGATGAAGACTTTGTAAGGCTCGGTGGGATACAATGAGTCAATACGGGGAATTAGTTCGCCTTCGATGAAGGCGGTGAATTTCTCCCCTCCGCCTGAGTTTTTCCGTCTTGTACTGTCAGCCGCTGATGGAATCATTTCGCCCCCTGGCGTGGGGGTCAGATCCCGAAGCCGGTTGGTATTGGCAATCCCCACCACGATCATCTCCGGGTAAATCGTATTGCCATTGACGCTACTGAGTTGTTCAATCATGCCCACCACCGACGAAAAGTGACTGGTTCCATCCAGTAAATAAACCACCGGGTACCGTCGTTTGGCATACACTCCATTTTGGTAGCTATCGGGGAGATGCACCCAGATTTTACGTTTCTCGTTGAGGGTTTTTGAGAAGAGGCTGTCGATGTGGCCAATAACGATGTTGTTGCTTTGGGCTTTTGCCAAATAGGATAAGGTAACAAACACCGATAATAGAATTGGATTCCAGAGCGTGATTTTCATAGCTGCACAAAGAGTGGTGAAACAGGCATGCTGACGAATCGTTACGTGAGTTTATTGATACCAGGCTTTTAGGGGTTGGAACGCAGGAATTTTAGTTGTGTTATTGTTAACTCTTGCTCGACATGTGTAAGTGCATAAAAAATGCAAGAACTACAATCAGCGCTTGATTTCCTAGCGATCATTCGAAGGGCGAAAAGCTACTGCCTTGCATTGGCTACGAACTCCCTTCCGGAAATTTTTCACTGCCTAGCTGTGCTGGATAAGTGGCCCTAAGCCAGCTGGCGCAGCCGTCCAGGTGGACGCCATACAGGATCCAGGTGGCTGAATTGCTTCGGTGTGCGATGATTTTTTGTGCTGCCGGGACGTCCGAGGTCCCGATGCTGCAAGTGGATTTTGACGGGTACTTAGTTAAAAACCTACATCAGCCTGATAAAACCCCTTACTGCACCAGTAACTGGTAGGCACTCAAACCCTCGGCATTCGTTGCGGTCAACCGGACGGTATAGTTTCCGGCATTAATCATAGTGCCCGTTGAGGTAGTCAGTGCATTCCATTTGCCGGGGCGAGTGGGCGTAAATTCAACGGCTTCAGTTTTAATCAGCGTGCCATCTGCCAGCAGGAGTTCGAGCTTGCCCAGCAGCGGTTTGGCCGTCGGGTTGGCGTAGCGAACGGTGAGCGCATACGTATCGGCAACGCCCGTCGAAATGGTCCACTCTACGGCATCACCCGCGGCTTTTTTGAACGTAGCAACCGAGCGGTCGTTGCGGGTTTCCTTGACTATACCGGAACCTACCAACCGCATCGCATTTGCCGCATACGTCGTTGTAGGTTTGAGATCATAGGCGGGTTCAATGGTGCTGATGGATGTCGCCATGACGGTGTACGGGCTAGCG
Source organism: Spirosoma sp. (assembly GCF_048594605.1). Lineage (GTDB taxonomy): Bacteria > Bacteroidota > Bacteroidia > Cytophagales > Spirosomataceae > Spirosoma. Next base: position 367 of record NZ_JBMDWV010000041.1, on the reverse strand, counting down.
GTGCACGTAGTAGTCAGACCATTCCGGCCAAGCGTTACGGTAGCGCCTTTGGAAAACCGTTTACGGTATACCTCAAAAACAGTCCCCTGACTATTCTCAAACCTTGTTTTTGTATCCTCGTACGCTGCTATCCAGGTTGGTTTCTGGGTGATACGTGCGTCTAAGCCGATAAATACGTCTGCATCGGCCGAAACCGTGAACGTCGGTAATTTTCCTGATTCTGTCCCTGACCACTGCTTTGGGCCGCGAATCCACTCGGCACCATAGAGATTCGACGGTAACGAACGGAAGGCTGTTTTGTCGTCGGCATATTGTTTGGTCCCCGTATCCAGCCATGTTTGCACCGACCACTCATTCGTTTTGCCAG
>NZ_JBMDWV010000409.1:0-8562 GCF_048594605.1 Spirosoma sp. | reverse complement strand
GCCGATGCGCCCACCATCTGAACACCCGACAGGGCCAGTCCACCCCGATAGTCGATGTCAGCGCCCAGATCAGGCAGCTTTACGTCGTTCTGCCACGACATAAACCGTGGATACGTAACAGGGCCACCTTTTTTCTTGCTGACGTATTCGAAAACACCTTTTACAGGTTTCATGGCCCCATAAGTAAGTGTTACGTCATCGGCCATTAATCTGGGACTCATCGTCGTTAAGGCATAGTCGCTCAACGTAACGAAAATATCGGGCCGACCGGCAGTCTCCCAGGTGAACTTCCCACCCTGTCCTACAAAAACACCGTCTTTAAGCATCAGGTCGCCGTTGGTATTTGCCAGAACAGCCGAATCGCCGTTTGCGACCATAGCCAGCGACACGTCTTTCAACGTAATAACTGCGCCCGTTACCGACGGAATGGGTCGACGTTGTGGAATGTATTGTGTTCCCAGCGAACGCGGCTGCGTCGAATCCGATGAAGCGGGGGTGTCCCATCCATCAAAACGAGACCGCTCCATCGACGCCTTTACCGATGCCAGTGAGTCGGCGGCTGTTTGCGGCTGGCCTGGCTGAGTGGCTACCGGCGCCCCATCGACGTAGCGAAACTGAAACGTACCGCCCTGCGCATACAGCTTGTTGTACGTACTGGCGTAGAGTTCGTGCCGTTCCAGAAAACGCCGGGCTGTTTCCAGGCTGCGGGCAAAATTTTTCGGATCGTTGGCCTCGAACAGCTTTTCGGCAATGGTCAATAAACCGTCAACGTTCGCGGGCGAAGCAGGCTGTTGCTGAGTTGCCAGGTAAATCGCTTCGTATAGAGGAGCAAAGTACGGAGCGGCCTGCAGCCGTTTCTGATTCATTTTCCGGCTGAGCGCCATTACCCGTTCCTGCTGCTGGGTCGACAGTCGATTTTCCGACCAAACGGTTTGCAGATTTGTTCCGGCACGTACGGCAACTCCTCCGCCCGTTGCCATCAGCTTTTGCACTTCAGCCATAAACTGATCGGGTTTATCGGAAAGTCGCACCGCCTGACCCAGGGCCGCTGGTAGGGTCAACAAACTAATCAGGACTATTTTATAAAAACGATTCATTACGTATTTGTTGGAAAAAGCTTAACCACAAAGAACATAGAGCCAAATCTTATGTGTATCGATGTAATGTCTGGAATTCTCTATGCCCTGTGGTTGATCAACTATTTGTTTAATTCTTTTGAAAAGCAAGCGACGTCCACTCGTGATTTGTCATGCGATTAATAAGAGAAAGGCCCGACTCGGTTGCTTTCTGCTGAATATCGAGCGCATCATGCTCATAAAAACCACTGACAACCAGATGCCCTTTTTGGGGGATAAGACGCGTATAAATCGGAATTTCAGCCAGTAATACGTTCCGGTTTATATTCGCCAGCACAATGTCGTATTGGCCTTCCGGATCAACGTCATTAATCGTTCCCTGAAAGACCGTAACCTGCGGACTATCGTTCAGCTCGGCATTTTCGCGAGCGTTTTCAACGGCCCATTCTTCAATGTCGAACGCTACTACGTTGCTGGCACCCATTTTAGCGGCCAGAATTGCCAGAATGCCCGTTCCACTTCCTACATCCAGTACGTTTCTGTCCACAAAATCGAGTGCCAATTGTTGCTCCAGCATCATGGCCGTGGTTTCGTGATGGCCCGTACCAAACGACATTTTCGGATTAATGACAATGTCGTAACGAAACCGGGCATCCGACTGATGGAAGGATGCCCGGACCCGGACTTGGCTCGCCACTTCGATCGGCTCATAATCGCGCTCCCACTCTGCGTTCCAGTTTCGTTTTTCTAACGAACTAACTTGGTAGGCTATTGCAGTCTGATCGGCGTATTTATCAACGAGTTCCTGTACGGACGCTTCGTCAAAATCAGCTTCTGTTACGTACGCATTCAGCCCCTCATCGGTTTCCACAAACGAGTCATAGCCAAGTTCAGCCAGTTCGGCCGTAAGGATATCGCTATAATCAGGCGATACGTGCAGTTGAAGTTCGATGTAATTCATGTATCAAAGTAACGAAAAAGGGCAAGCCATTTGGCTCACCCCTCACAGAAGTAGCGGTGATTTGTTCGTTAGAGCGTTCCTGTTTTCATTTTTTTGAGCGTTTCTTCAAAAGAAGGCACCATCGGGGAGCTTCGTTCCTTTTCTTTCCTGACGGCTTTTTCCTGCCATTCCACGGCTTCTGACTTACGCCCTAACCGATAAAGAATGTGAGCGTACGTATCGAGCAAACTGCCGTCTTCCCGGTATTCGAGCGAGCGTTTTGACCAGGTTAATGCTTTTTCGAGATAAACAGGATCACGAGTCATCTGCTGAAAATCCCAGGCAGCCTCATTCAGGGCTCCTACGTAGCGTTGTGTGTTTGGATTCAGCATGAATGAAATCTGCCCCGGTTTTATAGATACTTTGTTTGTACCATTTTGAACAGGCATTTCACCACGCATCCGGCGCTGATTATCCAGTTCGTCCAGTTTTTGAATCGAGTCGACCCGGGCCGTCATGAACTGCGAGTCGTAATAACTGGATGCCGTCCGCAGGTACTGTAGCGTATCCTGAATTCCTTTGAAATAGCGCATCATCACCCATTCATAACCGCCCGTCCCTGCTTTTAAATCGTTCCGATACGTTCGTAGTTTAAAGGTGGCGGTACGGCTCGCTAAAACGTCGTCTTTTTCTTTGACCGCTTTACGTAATGAATTATTGATAATTCGATTATTGTATTCTATGGCTTTGTTCCAGCCAGCGGCTCGATACAAGCTATCGGTTCGGGCGTAGTTTCGCTGTAATACTAGGTCCGCTTTACTGCCGACAACTGGCCCTTGCTCAAGAATAAACCGCATCAAATCCGCTGACTGCAATGAATCGGCGGGTAGGCTTTGGATATAGTCATCCAGTACGTCCTGAAGCGACAAATCCATCTCACGTAGCCGACCTATGTATGTCCGCATTAGCGTTGATGATCGATTTCCGCTTTTATAAGCCTCGGCCAGTTCAGCCAGTGGTTGTTCGCTCTTGCGCTTAATGGCTTCTTCGGCTTTTTCCAGATACGCCCGATCGAAGCTTGTACTACCACAGAAGCGCGACAGCAGACTTTCGTCGGTATCCAGATAAACAGAAGATGGCAGGCAAACTACTTCTAATTTTTCGGCGAGTTCTTTGCCTATTCCCGTTGTTCCGTCCGTACGAAAACTGATAAAGTGCTGGGCAAACTTTTCCCGTATCAGAGAACTGTTGAAGGCTATAGACGCTACGTTACTGCAGGTTCCACAATCGGGTTTATCGAAGTGCACAAAAATCAGTTTCTTTTGCTTCTTCGCTTTTTTCAATACGTCGGTCCAGTTTCCCTGCTCAAAAACAATGCCCTGGGCCTGCAGATAACCAGTTGCGAAAAGTAAAGTGACAATCAGTACGTAGATCGCTCTCATTGGGCAATATGCTGAGTGTTGTTAAAGAATAGTAACGTTGTATTAATGGATAGAAATCCGAATAGAGTGGCATCACTTGTTTCCATCTCTGTTACGCTAAACTTAGTATATAAATTTAAGAATTAATGAACATTCTAACCTACGAAAAAGTAGACGAGCCACATTATTATTTCTGAATACGTTCCAACCTTTTGCCCAAGTCCTTGCCCTTTAGTCTGAAGCAACGTTAAAGCCATGTTCCGCTTGGCCACATCGACCGACATATCTGAACGAGACCTCGTCGACCGTTGTCGGGCGAATGACCGTGTAGCGCAAAAAATACTGTTCGAGCGATACAAACGTGCCATGTTTTCGACGGCTTACCGGATCATTAATGATTACGACCACGCCAACGATGCGCTACAGGATGCTTTCGTCGAAGTGTTCCGGAATCTGAATCAATTTGCCTTTCGCTCGACGCTGGGTGCCTGGATTAAAACGATCGTCGTTCGGCAGGCCATCCGGAAACAGCAACTGGAAGATCGCTTTCTGACGCTCAGTGAAGCCATTCACGATGAGCCAGTCCCCTTTCGTGATTCGCTCACCGGTGAGGAACTGGACGTAGCGATACGTTCCCTGCCTGATGGTGCCCGAACGATTTTTCTGCTGATTGAAGTCGAAGGATACGCGCACAAAGAAGTTGCCGATATGCTTGGCATTTCAGAAGGCACATCAAAATCGCAGGTGAGCTACGCTAAAAAGCTATTAAGACAACGACTCTCATGAACGACGCGCTGCCCCCACTTCCTGAATATGAGCCTCGTGCTGACTTATGGGCACGTATTGAAGCCGATTTACTACGTAGCGCGGAAGCGCCGGAAAAGCCGCTCAATCGCGCTGTTCAATCGTTGCCAACTCATGAACCTAAAGCCGACTTATGGATAGCGATTGAAAGGCAACTGGATAAGACCGTCGTTCGTCCGCTCTGGAGTAGTAGTTCTCAACATTGGCTGGGTACGAGTGTAGCGGCTGCGGCCGTTGTTGTGCTCGTTGGCATTTGGTGGTATCTGTTACGTCCGGCAGATGCAGAAACGGTACGTATCGAATACGCTACGGAGTCGGTTACTACGTCCGAATCCGACAAATTGACCAAAACAGCAACGGTTGACAAGGTTGACGAAGCGTTTATTGCCCGCCAATGTGCCGAACAAAAGCGGGTTTGTCAGCGGCCCGAAGTGCACGAACTACGGAATCAACTTGTTGAACTGGCTACAGAAAAGCAACGTATTGAGCAGGAGCGCCAGGTTTTTGGCGATGACCCAGATTTGTTACGGGCGCAGGTAAAAGTTGAAAATCAGCGCGCCGAAATCGTGAAGGAGCTGATAACTATTCTCCGCTCATGAAACCGGTTCTACTCTCTTTTCTGCTCTGGCTACCGCTGTTGGGCCGTTCGCAAACGCCCATACAGGTGGTTACGAAGGTGATCGAGAAAACCTTGCCTTACGCCGATGGCCAGCTTATTCAGTTGAACGCGCAAAAAGCCGACGTAATCCTGAAAGGCTGGAATCAGGCAACCGTTTCGGTTAAACTTCGGCTCATTGCCAAACATCCCGACCGGGCTGTAGCTGAGCGCGAAGTGACGTATCATCAATACGTATTCCAGAATGAAAACGGCCACATTGCCTTGGCGAACCGCTTTGTGATTCCGCAACGAGCCGGAAAACTTCAGAGCCAGCTTAAAGCTGTTTATGAGATCAACGTACCAACCAAAGCTCCAATCGCGCTGACGAATGCCTTCGGCGACATGCACCTGACGGATCTGGCTGGCGATGTAAATCTGACGTTTGAATTCGGAAAACTTAGCATGGAATCGCTCAGCGGCAAGGTATCCGTTACGTCCAGTTACGGCGATATTGACGGTCGGAATCTACATACTACGTTAACGGTCAAGGCCGAAAAGGCCGATGTTGTGCTGCGGGATCTGGGGGGCACGGTTACGATTCAAAGTCGCTATGGTACGCTCAATACCCTGCCTGCTACGTCCTTAAACGAATTGATTATCGATGCGACACGTACGGACGTAGCAGTGAGCCTGAAACGATTACTAGATTTCCGATTTGACGTTGCCGCTACCTCTGCCGAAATCTATGTACCGGAAGAACTGTCAGACCTGATCAGCAAGCGGGGCAACAAGCAATCATTCCGTTATTTACCCAATGGCCGCAAATCGGAAATCAGAATTCAGAATAGTTACGGCAAAACGAGTATTCAGAACGATAAATCGGTGATTACCACTAATCAGAAACGGCCATGATACTACGTATACTTACCGGAATACTGTTTCTTACGGCATTAAGGTGCAGCATTTTTGCGCAGTCAGTCGACTCAACCCGACTAGTGTATAGTCAGGAAGTCGATAGTTTGTCCACTACGCCACAGAGCCGTTCGGCTAAAGTATTTTATCGCCGATTTATACGTGCGCAGATTGAAGAAAAAACATTGATAAAAGTAGGAATTCTGCCTACGTCTATCTGGAGCGGCCCAGACCAATTACCTCGATGGGGGCTCAAAAGCGAAGTGGCGATCGAACGAAAATTAACGCCTGCTTTCTCTGTACTGCTTGCCGGACGCACACGTTATCAGCATCTTGGTCCTTCTCAACAAAACGCCGTTTTGACGGGTGTGCTGGCTGGCCGATGGTATTACAACATGCCCAAACGCATTCGTCAGCAGAAAAGCGCTAACAATATTTCAGACCAGTATTTAACGCTTGAGATCAATCAGCAAATCTGGCGAAGTACGCCTAATTCTGGCCTGATTCCAACGTCTCCGAAACCCGGCCCTTTAGTTCGACTTGCCTTTGGTACTCAGCGTCGTTTAGGTCGCTTTAGTTATCTGGATGCGTCTATTGGGCCAGATTATAGTCGAGCTCGACCTCGCCCTCTTGATCTGACCATCGCATTTATGGTTGGCCTGGGTTTGTAAACGCTCTCAACTTTCGCTACGTATCAGCGCCATAATTGGTCTGGGCTGGTAAGGATTCTTTTAGTGAGCGGCTTTTACATTTGGAGCGCTTTTGTAGATTTAGGCGAATTCCTGTACTAGTTCCGTTGCATGAAAAACGCTTTTCTAATTATCGACGCTCAGTTTGATTTCTGTCATCCCGACGGCGCTTTGTTTGTACCCGGTGCCGAACAGGACGTAGCACGTATTGCTACGTTGATTCGACAGCATGCCCAGCAGATCGATCATATTGTTGTTACGCTCGATACACATCGTATTTTAGATATTGCTCATTCGTTATTCTGGCACGATACGTCGGGCAATCATCCTGAACCTTTCACGCCAATCTCTGCTGCCGACGTAGACGCAGGGCGCTGGATACCGCGGTTTTCGGCGGAGAAAGCCCGGCAATACGTTCATGATCTGGAAGCCGACGGGCAGTTTTCGCACTTTATCTGGCCCGAACACTGCCTGATTGGCTCGCGTGGAGCCGCTTTGCACGATACGTTGCTGGAGGCACTCAAAGAATGGTCGGGCGTACGAAATCTCGACTACGTAGCGATTCAGAAAGGGCTGTATCCGCTATCCGAACATTTCGGCATTTTTCGGGCACAAGTCCCTGATCCTGACGTACCCGAAACACAACTCAATACATCGCTGATTTCCGATCTGGAACGCTTCGAGAATGTTTTTCTGATGGGCGAAGCCAAATCACATTGTGTTGCCAACAGCCTGAAGCAAATTCTGGATTTTGCGCCGAGTCTGGTACCTAGGCTCGTTGTCGTTACTGACTGCATGTCGGACGTAGCAGGGCTTGGCCACCTTGGTGATCCGATTTATGCCGAGGCCCGCAACAGAAAGGTTCGTTTTGTTGAATCCAGCGCCATTTTCCGGTAAAAACCCGTACCTTTTCGGCGTTATGGAAAAGACACTATCCCTATTCCCGCTCAATTTAATTGTTTATCCGGGCGAGGATTTAAACTTGCACATCTTCGAGCCGCGTTACCGGCAGCTAATTAATGAGTGCCTGGAAGAAGAAAAAACGTTCGGAATCCCGGCGTTCATTAATAATAAATTACCCGGTTACGGCACCGAAATGCACGTAACAACGCTGCACAAACGCTACCCTGACGGCCGTATGGATATTAAATCGAAGGGGTTAGCGGTTTTTCGACTCGTAAATTTTGAAAATCCTGTTGCGGGTAAGCTTTACGCTGGTGGAGAGGTCGAACTGATCAAGCCAGGAGATGGTTTTATCGCCCACTCAATAGCGCTGACCGAACGCCTGGAGCAACTCTATGATCTGTTACAAATGGATACGGATTATACAGCCACAACCGAGAATCTCTCGTACAAAGTTGCCCATAAAGTTGGCTTATCGGTAGAACAGGAGTACGATTTACTGACGCTCGAAACAGAAGCCGAGCGCCAACTTTTTCTGATTCAGCACCTCAACAAGGTGTTGCCCGTTGTGTCGGATATGGAGCGTACGAAGCAACGTATCAAGATGAATGGTCATTTTAAAAACCTTGATCCGCTTAATTTTTAATGGTGAATTAGCGAAATTTACGTACTGAGATTCTAGCTGACGGGAATCGGCATTAGTTTTTCTCCTCTACTTTCCCGACTTTTTTAGTTCGTTTTGGAAGCTGCTCAGCCAATTCCTGTAAATTTTTGATAGGCGGACGAGGCTTCTCAGCCTCGCCAATTAAAAATCCATAAGGCTTGAGCGAATCAACCGAGTCAAAGATGACCTTGATGATTGCCGTAAGTGGTAGCGCCAGTACCAGACCTGGCAGTCCCCAAACGTTTTCCCATAGAATCAGGACAATAATAGCGGCCAGCGGGTTTATGCTTACCTTGGCTCCGACAATATAGGGGGTAATGAAATTACCTTCCAGCGCCTGAACGAACAGAAAAACCCCAATTACGCCCAACGCTTTGAGCGGGTTATCCTGGGTTACCAGCGTGTATGCCGCTGGAAGAAGCGATCCCAGCGAGAGACCGAAGTAAGGAATCAGCACTTAGCAAGCGCCAAAGAACCCAAAGAAAACGGCGTAATCGACGCCTAGTATTAATAACCCAACCGTCATTAACGTACCGATAATCAGAATTACTAATA
>NZ_JBMDWV010000408.1:0-5913 GCF_048594605.1 Spirosoma sp. | reverse complement strand
CGCCCGCACTTCTGGGTGTTTTTCTTCAAATTTAAAAACTGCACTTTTTGGGGGGGGGGGGGGGGGCGACTTTAGGGGTTTTTTCACGTTAGGGGTTAATAGGACAGGGAAAGCAAATTTACAACAGTTACTACGTAGTGTCCACCCAGCGCGGTTTTTACGTTTCTTTGTAAAAAACTGCGATTTAATTCAGGGTGAAAATCCATCGTTTACTGCTATTTTTCGCCTTCCTGGCACCCGTGATTGGTCAGGCTCAACCGCTTGGCGGACAGCGGGTATTTTCGTTTCTGGATTTACCCACGCACGCTCGTGTAGCCGCCCTCGGCGGACAGCTTGCCTCGGCCACGCGCCCCGATGGTACGTATCACCTGAACAATCCCGCGCTTGCGGACTCTATCGCAACTAATCAGTTGGCTATCAGCCTGATGCCGTATCTGGCAGCCGCTAAATATTACACGCTTCAGTACGGTATTCCGATTCAGGGTAAAGGCAAATGGGCGGCTGGTTTGCAATACCTCAGCTATGGTCAGATGACCTTGACCGACCCCGTGGGTAATACGCTCGGTACGTTTACGGCGAACGATTACGCGCTCAGTATCAGTCATGCCCGTACGGAAGGCAATTTTACGCTTGGGGCTACGATCAAAGCCGTTGGGTCAGCTATTGAAACGTATTCAGCCTTTGGCGTACTGGCCGATCTTGGCGGTGTCTGGCGTCACCCGAAACAGGACCTGACGTTCGGGCTGGTCGCGAAAAACGTGGGGTATCTGGTTAAAAACTATGGGCCTATTGACGCGGATTTACCCTTCGATTTGCAGGCAGGCGTTACGTTAAAACCGCGCCATGCGCCGATTCGCCTGACGCTGACGGCGCATCATCTGCAACGCTTCGATATTAGCTATAACGATCCGAATCTGAATGTTCGATACGATTTGAGCGGCAACCCTATTCCGCAAACGACCAGCGTAACCGAGAAGATTGCCCGCCATCTAATTATCGGTGCTGAACTTCTGATTCACCGAAATGTGCATCTGCTGGTCGGTTATAATCATCAGAAACGGCAGGAAGGCAAGCTCACAACGGGTGGCGGAGCCGCGGGCATTTCATTTGGCGCATCCGTACAGGCGCGTGGTTTTCAACTGACATACGGGCGCTTTACCTCAGTCCCCGCAGCAGGTACAAGCCAGCTTTCGCTACGTATCGACCTGAATCGGGTAATCAAGTAAGATCCTTTACGACGTTTTGTATCCCAGTGCTTTACTTTTCGCGACAAATACTACGTTATCTGAAACAGATGCAACGACTATGGAACCGTATTATCTGGGTGGGTACTACCTTATTAAACTAACGCCAATTATGTATTTCGGCGCGACCGAGCCCCGCGTTTTATATACCAGCAGCAGTTGCTTTAATCAGTACGTATTTGATTACTGGTGTCTGTCATCAAGTGAACCCGATGAAAAGGATATACTTGAGCTTGACCTTACGGACGATAAAATAAAAGCGATCAAAAAATGGTCGGGCGAGCAGTATCTAAAAGGAAAAATCAAATGGGGAAACGGCTTTCCCGATTTGGAAACTGCCGAAACATTCAAAAACCTGTTTTTCCCGGATTTGCCCGATACATATATCTACGCCATTTATTTGCCGGAAACAGACAGAAATTCGTTTTTGTCCGACTTTAAAAATGATTTCAATAAAGGTGATTTTGGATTATACTACAATCTGTCCGGGAAAATTCCGGAAGAAGATAATCCGGATGAAGAGTTTATTGGCTACGATTTTATTGGAGTTGATCTTGGCGGGGGTTTTCACTCCTTTTACTGCCACGGTATCGGCGATGAATTGGCCGAAAAATTTTCGTTACAATTCAATCGGTTCGGGTTATTTGACGATGTCAAACAACCCGAACCGATTCGCCAGTATTTAAATGCCCCCGGCGCACCTGTAGAACCTGTGCCCTGGTACATTGCGAAAACGAAACGGAAAAAACAACGTAGCACTGACGGGTTTTCGCATTAAAACCGTCCCACCCGCTTTTGCAATGCATCGCGCGTGAGGGTGATCAAATGACCGATGGGTTTGCCAGACCGATACGTAACAACACGCAACGTAATGGGGCCTTCGGGAAGCTCAATAGGCTGGCTGTATTTGGTCGAAAACTGGTCGGGCATGGTGTCGTCGATGGTGTAATAAATATCCAGCCCCGGAACTTCGCCCGCCATTTCCAGAACAAGCTTGCCGTCTTTCTGGCTCGTTTTCACAATAGCATCGTACACCGCCCGCGAATAATTCACCTGCGCTACATCGGCCCGATCGAAATGGGTTTCCATACGCTGTACAAAGTTGGGCCAGTTTTTCACCTCTTTCGGCGACCAGTACACTTCCGACAACGCCCAGGCACGCGGATAGGTCATGTACTCGGCATAACGTAGCGTCGGAATCTGTTCGGTCCAGAGGTTGCCCTGCCCACCCAAAATGTATTTGGCATCGACGCCATCCGGAACCGGCTCGAAACTGTAGCTTTTCTCAGTACGCAGGTTAGCATAAATGGGCGGATCGATGGTTGGGTCGCCCTGGTTATAATCTAGATAAGCAAACGTAGTAGGCGTCATCACTACGTTATGACTAGCGTGTGCCGCTTCGATACCGCCTTTAATACCGCGCCAGCTCATAACCGTAGCGCCCGGCGAAATGCCCCCTTCCAGGATTTCATCCCAGCCTAATAATTTCTTGCCTTTGGCAGTCAGAATCTTCTCGACGCGGCCCATAAAATACCCCTGCAAATCCTCGACGTGGCGAATATTCAGTTTTTTCATCAACGCCTGACAACCCGGATCATTGGCCCAATAGCCTTTGTAACATTCATCACCACCCACGTGAATGTATGGATTTGGGAAAAGCGCGGCCACTTCAGTAAATACCTTATCCAGAAACACATACACGTTTTCATCCGACGGATTCAACGTATTCTCGACTTTCATTTTGAACGTACCGTTGCCGTACCATTCCGAAAAAGGCGTTCCGGGATTGACTGTAACGGGCGTTTTGGTGCAGCTCAGCTCAGGATAAGCCGCGAGGGCAGCCATGCTGTGGCCCGGCACGTCAATTTCAGGAACAATCGTTACGTTACGTGCCTGTGCATAGGTTACAATTTCCCGGATATCATCCTGCGAGTAAAATCCTCCGGACGTAGCCTGTTCACCCGGTTTTGGATCGGCACGATCGCCAAAATGGCCAGCTCGCGGCACCCGCCAGGCGCCAACTTCGGTCAGTTTGGGCAACGACTTGATTTCAATCCGCCAGCCATTGTCGTCCGTCAGGTGCCAATGGAACGTATTATATTTCAGCTTTGCCAGTTGGTCGATATACCGCTTTATTTCTTCTTTGGTGAAGAAATTACGGCTCACATCGAGCATAATGCCCCGCCAGCCAAAACGCGGATAATCCGTAACCTTCACTGCTGGTAAAGTCCAGGTTTTGGCAACGACCATTTTACTACCAATTTCCTTAGGCAGTAGCTGCGTCAAGGTCTGCATCCCGTAAAACAAACCCGCCGGACGATTGGCCGTAATGACAACCCCTTTCGCAGAGGCATCGAGTGTGTAGCCTTCCTCACCAAGCTGGGCATTGGGCGTAGCATTCAGGTTCAGTTGAATTTTACCGGCTTTCCCTTGTTTTGCCGCTAGTCCAAACCCGGTCGGTACGTTCAGCTGCTCGGTAAGTATGTCGGCAACGACTTTTGCATCGGCCTGGCTGTACTGAATCGTTGTTGCTTTGGTAAGGGTAAACACTCCGCTCTGTGGCTGTACACTAACAGGCTGCGGAATCAATTGGATCGCCTGTGGATAGGCCAGACTGTACAAAAGCAGAAAAAAAACCGTGATGGTCAGTTTTGAAAACAAACGCATGAGTTAATAGAATTGTGGTTTTATGGTTGACGTTCACTACAACAAAAAGCCAGATAAGTGGCTTGGTTACTACTTAGCCAGTAAACATTTGCTGACATATCTAATACAAACACAGGCTGATAGGGATCGTCTGTAAACATCAGATTTTATTCACGAACACCTGTACAAGTATCTGACAATCTGCAGCGTATTGGCCCTTATCCTCGGCGGCTGGATACCTTTACTTTTCCCGTATGTTCCTGACAAAAGGTGTATATACTCCTAATTTTTCCGTAGCATTGGCACAATTTTCAATTTCCTTTGTTTCTTTTCAAAAGCGTTTCATTTAGTACGCTTTATGTATTTCAATGACCCAATCACTTAAAGACCTTACCCCTCGGCAAATTGTCGCCGAGTTAGATCAGTATATTATCGGTCAGAACGATGCCAAACGTAACGTAGCCATTGCGTTGCGAAATCGTTGGCGTCGGATGAATAGCCCGGCCGATATGCAAAACGAAATTACTCCCAACAATATCCTGATGATTGGAGCTACGGGTGTCGGAAAAACCGAAATTGCCCGCCGACTGGCCAAGATTGCCGATGCTCCGTTCATTAAAGTAGAAGCTTCAAAATTCACCGAAGTCGGTTACGTTGGCCGCGACGTGGAAAGTATGGTGCGCGACCTGGTTGAACAGTCGGTCAATATGGTACGTAACGCCAAGAAAGAAGCGGTTCAGGTGAAAGCGCAACAACAGGTTGAAGATGCCATTCTGGATATTCTGATTCCGCCCGTGAAGCCAGCCAACGGCCAGCACTTAGGTTTTGAGAACGAGAAAAAACCTGATTCCGATGCCGAACTGAACGAACGTACGCGCGAGCGTTTCCGCGAGAAAATCCGCTCCGGCGAAATGGACGACCGCAAAATCGACATTGACGTACAGCAGAATCAGGCGCCAAACATTGGGGTTATGGGTGGTGCTATCGACGACCTGTCGATGATGAACATTCAGGAAATGATTGGCAACATGATGCCCAAGAAGGGCAAAAAGCGCAAAGTTAGTATTGCTGAAGCGCGTAAAATCCTGCTGGAGGAAGAAGCCGCCAAGCTCATTGACATGGACGAGGTGAAAGAAGAAGCGATCCGAAAAGCCGAAGATGCTGGTATCATTTTTATCGACGAGATCGACAAAGTGGCTTCGGCCCGATCGGGCAATGGCGGTGGCGGTCCCGACGTCAGCCGCGAAGGTGTGCAGCGCGATTTGCTGCCGATTGTAGAAGGCAGCGCCGTGAACACGAAATATGGTGTTATTCATACCGATCATATTCTGTTCATTGCTGCCGGTGCTTTCCACGTAGCGAAACCGAGCGATCTGATCCCTGAATTGCAGGGCCGTTTTCCGATTCGGGTGGAGTTGCAGAGCCTATCGGAAGGAGATTTTTACCAGATTTTAAAGGAGCCTAAAAACGCACTGACCAAACAATACGAAGCGATGCTGGCCGCTGAGAATGTTGAACTGAGTTTTCAGGACGACGCACTACGTGAACTGGCGCATATTGCTTTCGAGGTGAATAGCGAAGTAGAAAACATCGGAGCCCGCCGTCTGCAGACCGTATTGAGCCATCTTATGAACGATTTCATGTTCGACATTCCCGACGTCATCGGCGCCAATGCGAAAGTGGTTGTTACGAAAGAACTGGTTGGCGAAAAGCTGAATGGCCTGGTGAAAAACCGGGATTTGAGCCAGTTTATTCTGTAATTGAATTGAACGTAGCGCGAACCAACGTTCGCGCTACGTTCTTTCGGCTACAATCCGAATTCGTTTATAATCAGCGTACCAGCGTCCATCCCGGAAAAGAACGGGCCGTAGCGCTATGTTGACGGCATCGAGTATACTTGCTTTATCGGTTGGTGTTACGTTCTCGAAAAAATAAGGACCGAATTGTTCAATCCAGTCGGTTAATCCAGTTTCAGGATCACTCAACAACGTATCGCGATCATAATGCTGCGCCAGCCGGACGG
>NZ_JBMDWV010000407.1:0-16948 GCF_048594605.1 Spirosoma sp. | reverse complement strand
TTTACCGACCGCAACCGCCTGAGCCGCTACCTCAAGTGCATTGCCATCGGCCTGCCGACCTGGTTTGTGATTGGTGTGCTGGCCACGTTCAGCAATGAGTTTGGCAAGGCATTTGGGATCGCCCAGGACGTTCAACCAGGGTTGGCGATTCTCTGGAGTTACATGGGGCTGGCAGTCGGTGATCTCTCCAGCGGGTTGATCAGTCAACACCTGGCCTCGCGCCGGAAAGCGGTTGGGCTGATGATGGGGCTGGCGCTGATAGGCTGTCTTCTGTTTCTCTACGTTGGCGTTAGTAGTGCGTTTGCGTTGTATGGCCTGTGCCTGATTATGGGCCTTGGCATCGGCTACTGGGCTATGTTTGTCACCATTGGAGCCGAGCAGTTTGGTACCAACCTGCGCGCAACGGCGGCTACCACGATTCCCAATATGGTGCGCGGGCTGGTGATCCCGATGACGCTGGGTTATCAGGCACTTAAACCGTCACTGAACGTCATTAACGCAGCGGCTGTGGTGGGGCTCATCTGCTTTCTGCTGGGGTTCTGTGCCATCCTCACCATTCCCGAAACCCACAACCGGGCGCTTGATTTTCTGGAAGAGTAAATGTGGACGAGGCCTGACTGTTCACCAGAAATAATGACCGGTTGGGGGCATTTCCTGCGTTTTCGAAATCTCATGCAAACCCCCTGTCAACCGGGGTAAGTCAGGCGCCTGTGGGCTGACTGTTTTCTCACGGCAATCCATGCTATCATGAACTCTCTTATCGACCCCCGATCCGTATTACGGCTTTGTTGGCTGATTACCGCTATGGGAACAATCCCTTTCAAGGGGCTGGCCCAACCGCGCCTGCCATCGGGATGGAACGCCCAGCTCGAAGGGGGCGGCTGGCTGGCCACCGGGCCGGTGCAGGCCTTCTGGTTGCAGGCCAATCAATACGGGTCGGTTCCGCCAACCGTGCCAGCCGCTACGTTGCGAGCCGATGTATGGAAGACTTATTCCCGATGGGACACAATGGCTCCCCGGGGTCGCTTCGACTGGTGCATGGGGATACAAGGAGTCGGGAACGCCACACCCAACCCGCAGCTGATTTTGCCGGTTCTGTATGGCAAACTATGCTGGAAAGCCCTGGAGCTGTCCGCCGGGCGCTGGCGGCAGCTGACGGGCCTGGGCGATTCAACGCTTTCATCAGGGTTTATCAATGGATCAAACAACGCCCTGCCCATTCCCAAGATTCAGCTGGCCACCCTGGGTTACGTGCCCCTGGGCTTTACGAAAAACTGGCTGGCGGTCAACGCGGGTTATAGTCACGGCTGGTTTATGAACACTTACATTCAGGGGGCCTACCTGCACCAGAAGTACCTGTACCTGCGGATGGGCAAACCCACCAGCCGACTCAAGGGGTATCTGGGCATCAATCACGAGGTACAATGGGGTGGACAGGCTGACTACCTGAAGGGCTCACCCGTGGCCATTGACGGCAAGTTGCCGTCTTCAGTTAGCTATTACCCCGACATCGTCCTAGGGCTACGCCCCCGGGCGTGGTCGGCCCCGGGGTATACCAGCTTTGACGGGGCTTACTGGTTTGGCAACGGGCTGGGCAGTGCGGATATCGGCATCGAACTGACTACCCCGACGGGCACCTGGCTGTTGTATCACCAGCACATCTACGAAGACTACTCGGGGCTGGTAGGACAGAATCTACCGGACGGCTTAACGGGCCTAAGCTGGCACCGACCGGTCGATGCGCCCCGGAGCTGGTTGAACCGGGTGGTAGTGGAGTATTTAAGCACCCTGGATCAAAGTGGGGCTTCGTTCGATCTAAACTCGGCGTTCCAGGGGGAAGATAACTACTTCAATCACGGTCAGTACCGGGAAGGCTGGTCGTATCAGGGCCGTACGATCGGTACGCCTTTTATCCTGCCGCAGGCTAACCTGCAGACGGGGGCCAAAGGCGGACAGTTTTTCCCGAACAACCGCTTGACGATGGGCTATCTGGGGGCGAGTGGTCAGGTAGGGAAGGGGGTGGACTGGTTCTTTCGCTTGTCGTACAGTCAAAATTATGGGACGTACTCCAATCCCTATCCGACTCCCTTTGGACAGGTATCGGCGCTGGTCAACGGGCAGTGGCAAGTGCCCAATGTCTCTAATCTCCGCTTGGTAGCTTCGGTAGCTATGGACCAAGGGGAGCTACTGCCCAACACGGTGGGGGGCTTTATTGGACTACGTAAAAACTGGTGATAAACCTGCTATATACGCTCTCGTCACTCTTTTAGATAAAATTATCCTATGAAAGCATATCGTTCCAGGGTAGTTCGCGGCCCAAGTAGCGGTTCTGTGGTTTTACCATGGCTGGTTTTGCTGTGCTTAGGGGTACTCGTTCAAGGGTGGCTAACGCGGTACCGCCTGCATCAGCTGCCCCAAAAAAATGAATGGGCTTTCTCAAGCTTTTCCTTTGTTGAGCCCACCAGCGGTCGTAAGATGCGCCCGGTAGCTTTCTTGAGTCGGCTAGCCAAGACTAAGCCAGCCTGGTCTCCAGACGCTAGTGTGTCTGCCGAAGTAGAGCGGCTAGCTAGGGCTGTGGAACTGGCCCAGCGTACGGGAAAGAACTAGCCGCTGGCGCGAACATTTTCGCTCTATAGCCAAGCTGTCTTGTCCTTGAAAAATTGCCGACGTTTTGGTGAACAATCACTACTTGCTCTTGGTAGTAGAAACTTGCTCAGTTACAAGGCAGTACGTCCAAATCTAACCAAGTAGAAAGGGATTTTTAAGTAGCAGCGTGAGATGCTCGTTTACACTGACACAATGTAGTGAGCGGATGGATGTCTACTATGCCAATAACCTTCGAATGAATTAAGGCCTTGTATAGTCCAGAAAATGCAGAAGAGCGTATCGAGCAAGTGGAAAACATTATAAAATCAAGCTTCACACCCAGACTAAATTGGCCTGAGTACACTAATAAAGCCTTAATCAAAACTCGGTACTGATCCAGGTCAATAATATACTGGAAATGTGAAGCAATGTATTTTTTGAGATAATTCGGAGATATTTTTGACTTTTATTTATATTACAGCCATGGTATTCACACCTATTCACTAGACCGCTCTTTCTACACTAACTAAGTAGTTGCTGGCGACTATCCTTGTTTACTAAAGGGGTTGGTATTCATGAGAGAAACCACGCGGCAATTCTTATAACGTATTCAATTTAAGGAATTCTAACCGTTAACCTTCCAATCCTATGCAGAACCATTTTACGAGTTGTTTAGGGCATTTTTCTCTACGTTCATTTGATCGCAGGACAGCAGCGCAGGCTCGTTCTGGTCGTAGGGATCTCCGGCTGATACCCGTTTGGAAAAGATGGGCATCCAATTTCATTACAGCGCTGTTTTTTTTGGTGGTTTTTAGCACTCACTTGGCTTTCTCGCAAAACCGACAGATTACCGGTACCGTTTTCGATTCGGGAAATGCTCCGCTACCTGGATCAAGTGTATTGGTGAAAGGAAGTACGACAGGAACCGTAACAGACGCGCAGGGAAAGTACAGTTTAGCAGTACCCACCGGCGCCCTACTGGTATTTAGTTACGTCGGGTATATCGCTCAGGAAGTGCCTGTCGGCACTAAAACGACGATCGATGTTACGTTAGAAGCCGATGCAGCCGCCCTTTCAGAAGTCGTCGTGGTGGGGTATGGTACGCAGAAAAAAGCAAACTTGTCGGGCTCCGTATCGACCGTTACGGGTCGGGAGCTTACCCAGCGCCCAGTTCCCAATATTCAAAACGTTCTCCAGGGGCGCGTGGCGGGACTGGACATTGTTCAGAGTACCGGCGAGCCGGGCCGGGACGATGCGTCGTTACGGATTCGGGGACTGGGTTCTTTTGGGGCTTCGTCGGCTCCCCTGGTGTTAGTCGACGGGATCATTGCTTCCATCAGGAATTTATCTCCGCAGGATATAGAAACGGTAACGGTCTTAAAAGATGCCGCGTCTGCTTCCATTTATGGCGCCAGAGCCGCTAACGGCGTTATTTTAATTACGACAAAAAAAGGAAAAGCGGGTAAAGCCCAGATCGAATACAACGGAAATTACGGTGTCAGCCAGGCAACAAAATACCCCGACCTGATCACCAATTCTGTTACGTATATGGACATGTACAATGCCGCCCGGATTCGAAGTGGTCAGCCGGCAATTTACACCCAGGCACAGATTGACTTGTACAGGAACAATCCCAACAGCGACAAGTATCCTAATTTCAACTGGTTAAATTACGTGCTGGGTAAAGGCCCCATTCAAAACCATCATGTTGGTTTCTCCGGTGGGACCGAGCAGTCTGTTTACAATCTTTCGTTCAATTTTCTCGATCAAAAAGGCGTCACGAAGGGCTACGACTATAAGCGGTATAATGGATTGATTGATTACTCGACGCAGGTGCACAAGCGAGTACGGGTCGGCACGAACATCAATCTGTCCTATCAGGATGCCAAAGCACCCTGGCTGACAAACGACAATCTCTTGCTACTGGCCTATGCCTCTGCACCCACCATGGCACCCTTTCTGCCCGACGGAAGTGGTCGGATTACGAATCGTGATTTCAGCACGAACGGTACCGGCAATCGGAGCGTGGAGGAAGTCTATGCAACGGGTGGCCAGTATACAAAAACCTACAACGTTAACGCACAGGCGTTTGCCGAGCTCAGTATAACCAACAAACTAAAATGGTTAACGAAGGGAGCGATCACCTATTTCGATGAGCAATATAAAAACCGGCAATTTCCATCCCTTTCCTACGCCTACCAGCCCGATGCGTCGGGTACCTA
The DNA here is from genome assembly GCF_048594605.1 of Spirosoma sp. Classification (GTDB taxonomy): domain Bacteria; phylum Bacteroidota; class Bacteroidia; order Cytophagales; family Spirosomataceae; genus Spirosoma. The sequence continues at coordinate 12,140 of NZ_JBMDWV010000407.1, read as the reverse complement.
TGCGCAGGTTGCCAATGGTAACCCCACCTTCAATGGATTACAGGAAAATAATACAAGAGCCGTCACGAAAACGCTTTTCAGCACACTTAGTTACAATACGCAGTTTGGAGCTGATCATAATGTAGGCATCCTGGCGGGCTATGAACAGCAAAACAACGTTACTGAAAATCTGGGGGGCGCCCGGTATGATTTTCCTAATACGTCTATCATGGTCATCGATGGGAGTGGCCCGACCAACCAGTCGGTCAATGGAACGGCTACGGAGTGGGCGTTGCGCTCCCAGTTTGGGCGGATCAATTATGACTATAAAGGAAAGTATTTTCTGGAGGGTAATATCCGAAATGATGGCACGTCACGCGTCGATCCGACCTATCGGTACGGGATATTTGGTGGCGGTTCAGCCGCCTGGAAACTATCAGACGAACGCTTCCTGAAGAGTAAAATTTCCTGGCTGGAAAATCTAAAACTCCGTGCCTCGTACGGTACGCTGGGGAATCAGGAGATTGGTAACTTTGGTAACTTAGGTAACTATCCATATCAGGATGTATTAAGCTTAACGGCTTACCCATTTGGTAGTTCGCTGAATACCGGGGCGCAGATAACCCGGTTGGTTACCAAAGATTTGCAGTGGGAAAAAACATCCATGCTGGATTTTGGGCTCGATGTAGATCTGTTCAAAGGTATGTTCGGCGCAACAATCGACTGGTATAAACGAAACACGACCGATATCCTTACGCAACGTGCTGATCTACCCAATAGCGTTGGCCTGGCCGCGCCAATTGTGAACGCAGGGGCCATGCAAAATACGGGGATTGAAGTTGAGTTACGACACAACCACCGCATTGGCGACTTTACCTACGGAGCCAGTGTTCTCTTCCATCGGTATAGAAATAAAGTAACCAGCCTGCTGGCCGAAACCCTGGGAACTATTGAGGTTGGCCAGCCTTACAACAACTTCTTTGTTTACGAATGGACGGGTATCTTTCAAAATCAGAGCGAGATCGACAACTCGCCAAAGCAGCCGAACTCCGGCGTTTTAAGGCCGGGCGACCTGAAAATAAATGATCTGAATGGGAATGGAACCGTAGGGCCTGAAGATCGTGTTCGTATCAGCCGCTTCCCGTCCTACAACTACTCCTTTAATCTGAATGCCGGCTGGAAAGGCTTTAATTTAACGGCCTTCTTTCAGGGCGTTCAGGGGATAAATGTATTGGTGAACGGGTGGGGCTACGATCCGTTTATACAGGGTACTGCACCAACAACGAAATTTCTCGACGCCTGGTCGCCAACAAACCCAAGCAATACCGTGCCCGCTGTCTACCTGAATGGGTACGCAGGCGTATCCGGATATACCTCTACGTATTACATTCAGGATGCCTCCTACCTGCGGTTGAAAAACGTGTATCTATCCTATACGTTTAACCAAAAAATACTGGACAAAATCGGTTCGAAAGGGCTGATCGTTTACTTGTCTGGTGACAATCTGCTTACCTGGACTAAATACGAAGGCAACGACCCGGAACGTGCCAGCGATCCGGCTTCAAATCCAACCTCTCGCTTTGCCCAATACCCGCAGCTAAAGGTTTTAACCGCCGGTATAAATCTCAAATTTTGATCCCTCAACCCGCCTTTCTGATAGCAATCATGAAAACGAAACATATCAAAACCTATATCATTTCCGGCCTACTAACTTCACTGCTCTTAGTCACGATCAGTTCCTGCCAAAGGGATTTTCTGGATAAAAATCCACTCAATGCTATATCGGGTGCTACGTTCTGGAAAACAGAATCTGACGTAAACATGGCCCTGGTAGGCGTGTACCGGACGTTGCAAAACGCAGTGTATGGTCACCGTAAACCCTTTTTAGATGCGTATTCCGATAACGCCTACGACCGACACAGCTATTTTGGTTTTAACGTAGCCACTCAGGGTGTAATCAATTCGTCCAACGTCAATACAGGTCTGTACAATCAACCGTATCAGGGGATAGCCGCCTGTAATTACTTTCTGGAAAATATTAACGGGGTTACGGCTGTATCTCAAACCTTACGCGATACGTACTCGGCTGAAATTCGTTTTTTACGGGCGATGTACTACTTCGATCTGGTACAACTTTTCGGTGGGGTTGTCGTCTATAAAACAGGCCCGAAAACCGCTGAAGAGGCAAAGATTAAGCAAAGTACCCGGGATGAAGTACTGGCGTTTGTTTTGGAAGATGTTGATTACGCTATTTCGAAATTACCGGCAACGGCTTATTCGGGTCACGCGGTGAAGGCTAGTGCGCAGATGCTCAAGGCAAGAGTCCGCCTGTTTCAACAAAACTGGGCAGAGGCTGCTACGTTAACCAATGAAATAATCAATTCAAAACTGTTTTCTATTTACCAGGGTGGATACGCCAACCTGTTCCTGAACAATACACAGCAGAATAACCCGGAAATCATTTTTTCGACCAAATATTTATCCCCCAATAACCCGCAGGGAAATGAAGGGATGCTGGTTGAGATTAGCTGGTATGGGGCCATCAATCCGTATCAAAATCTGGTTGATGAGTACGAAATGGCCAACGGGAAAATGATTAATGACCCGGGTTCGGGCTACAGCGCAGCAACGCCATACGTTAACAGAGACCCACGGCTCAGCCTGACAATTGAGCTGCCGGGGCAACCGCTGAAAAATCCGGATGGCTCAAATTTTGCCCACACTGATCCGTTACTGACCGGGTTTGCGCAAAAGAAATACATGGACTTGTCAAAGTTACCGTTTGACCGGACCAAAATACCGGTCACGGATATGAACGTAGTCCATATGCGCTATGCAGAAGTTCTCCTGGCGTATGCTGAAGCTAAAAATGAAGCGACTGGGCCCGATGCCAGTATTTATGCAGCCTTGAATGCCATCCGCACACGTACTGGTGTGGGCTTACCACCCGTAGATGAAGCCAGGTATAACGCAAAAGAAACGCTTCGGGAATTTATTCGCCACGAACGACGGGTTGAGTTAGCGCTGGAGGGACATCGGTATTTTGACCTGAAGCGCTGGAATATTATGGCCGCCAAGCTATCGGCCATCAAGAATCCAGCCGGCCAGTCGTTGGTTTTTGGGGAGAAGAATAATGTTCTTCCCTTCCCTCAATCGGAATTGGACAGAAATAAAAGTTTGGTTCAAAATGCTGGTTATTGAGAAGTAGCTAAGGTATGCCGAAAAGGTGGTAATGCTACGTTGTTATCGGATTACCACCTTTTCATTTAGACAAAAAAGCTACATGTCTATATCCTGCTGCCAGTACTTGGAAACTATTAACATTCCTTATTAAGATACGTTCGGCTCATTTTTTCCATTACCTGACAAATTAGCCCGAAAAAGCTATCGTTAAACAGGTTACGCTAACCCGCGTAACGTAACAAATCAATGAAAATATTACGGTTTGACACTATGCCCTACCTTTTCCGTCTGCGGGTGTTTGCGGTACTCGTTTTACTAGTATGTCGGGCATCAGCTCAGCCAAAACCCGCGTATAATCTTCAATTCGATCATTTGGCTAACCGCTGGGATGAAGCCATGCCACTCGGCAATGGTATGTTGGGGGTACTGATCTGGCAGAAAAATGATGTCCTACGCCTTTCACTCGACCGCGCCGATTTATGGGACGAACGGAAAGCACTTGATCTGAGTAGGTTCAATTTTGCGTGGGTCGAACAGCAGGTGCTGAAAAAGGAATATAAGCCAGTTCAAAAACTGGGCGATGCGCCTTACGATAACATTCCTTATCCGACCAAACTACCAGCCGCTGCGCTTGAATTTCCTATTAAATCGCTGGGCAGCGTCGTATCGAACGTACTGGATATACGCACCGCTGTTAATTCCATTACGTTCGCCAATGGAGGGAGATTTCGTTGTTATATCCATGCTCAGAAGCCGGAAGGTCACTTCTGGTTCGAGAACCTGGCAGCTATAGAACAACTACTGCCCACTCTGATTGTGCCTAACTATACTAGCGGCAAAACACAGCGCGAAAACGACAACACACACGCGGGTGAAGGGCTGGAAAAACTAGGCTATGCCAAAGGGACTGTTACCCGAACAGCGAACAGCATTCGTTACCGACAGCCAACGTACGACAATCATTTTTATGAAGTACTTATCCAATGGAAAGTCTTATCGGGCAATAAATTGGTGGGAAACTGGACCATAGCGAACGATAAAACGGCTGTACTAACCGAGCCCGCGCCTGATAAAACGCAGAAAAGTCATACGGACTGGTGGGAGAGATTCTGGGCGAAATCGGCGGTTTCATTACCCGATACGCTCATAGAAAAGCAGTATTATCTGGAAATGTACAAGCTGGGTAGCGTATCGCGCGCGGGCGCCCCTGCCATTACGTTGCAGGCCGTCTGGACCGCCGACAATGGAAGCCTGCCCCCCTGGAAGGGTGATTTTCATAACGATCTGAACACGCAATTGAGCTACTGGCCAACCTATACAGGCAATCGCCTGGCTGAAGGTGCGACGTTTACGGACTGGCTCTGGAAAATCCGGGACAAAAATCGGACTTACACCCGACAGTATTTTGGCGTAGGGGGGCTAAACGTACCGGGCGTTGTTACCTTAAGCGGAGAGCCTATGGGCGGCTGGATTCAGTACTCGCTGTCTCCTACCGTAGCGGCCTGGTGTGCCCAGCATTTCTACTGGCAATGGAAATACAGCATGGACGATGCGTTCCTGAAGACGAAAGCCTATCCGTATATTCACGACGTAGCTACATATTTAGAAAACATTACACGGTTCGAAACAGGGGTTCGTAAGCTACCATTAAGCTCGAGCCCTGAATACAACGACAATCGGATCAACGCCTGGTTTCTGGACTGGAGCAGCTACGATTTGTCGCTGGTTAAGTTTCTGTTCACCGCAGCTACGGAACTAAGCCGGGCCGTTGGAAAGTCGCAGGAAGCCACGCACTGGCAGCAGCTACTCGGCCAGTTACCCGACTACGAAACGAACGAAACCGGCTTGACCATCGCCCCGGGGCAGAATTTAAACGAATCGCATCGGCATTTGGCGCAGTGCATGGCAATCTACCCACTGGCATTACTTGATGTTAACAAACCCGCTGATAAGACGCTGATTGACAATTCACTGAAACGTATTGAAGAATTAGGTACTAAAGCCTGGTGCGGCTACTCGTTTAGCTGGATGGCCTGCCTGTATGCCCGTGCCTACGAAGCCGACAAAGCTGCCCGTCAGTTACAGATTTTTGCGTCAAACTTCTGCTCACCCAATAGTTTCCACTTAAATGGTGACCAGAAAGGTGGGCAATACTCGGGCTTTACGTATCGTCCCTTCACTTTAGAAGGCAACTTTGCCTTCGCACAGGGTGTGCACGAGTTGCTACTGCAAAGCCGAAATGGTTACGTGCAGGTATTTCCAGCCGTACCCGCTGATTGGCGGAATGTAACCTTTACGAACTTACGTTGCGAAGGCGCGTTTCTGATCAGTGCCCGTCAGGAAAGCGGGAAACCTGTTTCGGTAACTGCAATGGCCGAAAAAGGTGGGATATTACGGATTAAATTACCATTTACGAACTGGCAGGTGAAAAACATACTGGCATCCAGCGCCAAATCTGAGCAGGAACATATCGTTACCGTAACCCTTAAAAAAGGCCAGTCAATCGAGTTTACAAATGTTGACTAATGTCTTGTCCTGATTTTATCGGAGGTTTTTCTGGACGGTGGCCGGGGAGGAGGGAAGGGGTTAGAAACAGCCCTTTTTGCGTTCAATAAAACCGTTCAGTTTAAAAGTTCAGCTTTTATGATGGGACTGAGGTTTAATTGAACGTCTAGGCCAACTTGGCCACGCTTACTTAAATGATCTTAACTTTTCGACTAACTGATAAACGGTCGTACTAGACTCTTCTTCAGCCGGGTTTCGATAGTCAGGCCCGTTATCGTATTGGTTATAAAGTCGTTTAGCGTTTTCTATGGCTAATGATTGCCGATCAAGTAATACTCGAAACATTAATCTAGCTGTGTCTGTATGCTTACTGTACGGAAAGCCCAACAAGACCTTTAATCTGTCTGAATACTGATTTCGGTGCATTGGTCCAGACACGTAATCGAAATGTAATATGAACCAAATCTCAAATGCTTGATTACTATAAGCTACTTGGAATCCCTTTGATTCAGCTAAGGCAATAGCCGAGTTAAATTGATCGCTTGGAGTAGCATCTTTATCAAACACTACCCAATAATGGTCATATTCATTCCCTTTTTCAAATTCTGCCTGTCGACGTTTTATGGCTGCTTTAACGACTGCCATCGCGTCGCCTGAAGTTACTGATAGGGCCTTTACGTGGGCTGTTGAAAGACGAAATGAATTGAAATAGGTCGGCTCAGTGTTCTCACCTTCGCAGAGTATCAAGAATGATTCGCGGAGTGACCGGAAAGCAGATCGTCGCCTAAATGGACTTTCTTTTTGCGACGGTTTACTCATGTATTACGGCTTCGCTAGTTGATGATTTAGATTCAAACAGCGCATCAAAGTTGCCGAGATAAGGAATACCTCCATACTTTCCAGTAATATAATTTTTCTCTAACTGCTCATCGTTACGGACCGTCTTGCCACCCGGTTTATAATCGGTAAGCGCGTAAAGTTGAGTAGCCCCCGTATTATCCTTTTCGGTAAACCAGATCTGATCTCGTCTGAACAGGCCAGCACTCAATAAATTGGTATCATGCGTTGCAAATACGAACTGAGCATTTTGGTGATTCGTTACCGGACTGTTAAATAACTGCACGATTCGCTGCGTCAACAACGGATGCAGTTTCGTGTCTAATTCATCTGCAATCAGAATTCCTCCATTGTCCAAATGCCAGAGGACAAGTCCAATAAGATTAAAAAATTTTTGAGTGCCCTGGGATTCAAATGCGGTAAAAGGCATAGCTACTGACTTAAACTGACTCTTTTCATCATCCCATATTACGCGCGTTGATTTTATGCTAACATTTACTTTTGGCGTAACTCGTGTTTTCTTCTTAAAAGAACCTTGAAGATACTCGTGCATTCCGGTTGGATTAGAGGGAACCCAATCGCCACCTCCATAAAATTTTGGCGAACTTACTACTGCTCCCGCAGATGCAGTTAATACGTTAGTTTCAGGCCGTATTAATTCAATATCTTCGATTCCCAAATCGGCATCCCGTAACAGATTTAAGATACGTTGTTTGTTTTCAGGCTGCTCCAAATATTGAACTGTATAATCTCGAAACTGATAATCTTCGGTTCCTTGAATATAACGAACACCTGATGCCCAGTTCTGAACCGCTTGACAGGTTTCATCATTAAATAGCGCTCCCAGGTTTAGTAGAAGTGCTGTTTGCGATACCATCTTATTATTCTGAAGCTCCAGCAGTTTTTTATAAGGCCTGTTGATACGCAGTTCATGACCCGATCGTTCAAAAACATAAGTCTCCTGCCTGCGACGAATAAAGAGCCATTCTGCGACAACGGTTTGTTGCTGTACTTCAAATCCATAGCGGTAAGCTACGTGATCGATGACAAATACAGCTTCTAATAACGTTGGTTCACTGGGGGATTTTTGATCAAGTACGAATGGACTATAGGAATCAACTGCCGAACCAGTTGGAGGGGAAAGGGTAATGGTATCAATAAAAAACTCAATAGCCCGTAGCAAGTTACTTTTACCACTGGCATTAGCTCCATAGACGACCGCTGAACGAAGAAGACCCAGGTCCTCTGAAGCAGCTACCAGATTTTCGGTTAAATATTGTTCCTGTTCTTTTAAACCGGTGACGGCAACGAGGCTAAAAACCTGCTCGTCGCGAATTGACATAAAATTCTTTAGTCGAATTTGAGCAAGCATAGGTCTATAATTACGACAAATTCACAAATCAAACGCAATTATAGCCAAATTTAGTTCAAAGTCAATGCGTAGTACCCCCACCTACCCATTCACCTGTAGCCAACCAAATTTCATAGAAAAAAAGCCACTCCGACGCCCAAGGTAGAACCGTATGAGCCAGAATTTTACCTAAATGCCACTCCTTCTGGTCAGGGAAGTAGAGGCATAAATCATCTTTTGACCAGATGTGAGGTAGCTTTTTGTCAGGTGGGATAATTAATTGGGGAGAGAGTATATGTATTTTGGGCTTACCAGTAAGTCGATACGTCAGCTTTACCCGATAGGACTGGCTGAGGGGGCTTGGTAATAAATAGCCCCACCAACGCAGTTCACCGGACTCAATCAAATAGCGCGATTCAGGCATTATTTGCCGCAAGTGCTCAGCCTGAATTGCTAATGAAAGAGGTTTAGGTTTAGGAGCGGCCATGGAACGTGTGATTGGGAACCTTAATACCAGAAGCGGTTGTGAGGATGCCAGTAGATTTCTGCATCCGTAATGAACCCTCTTCTCGTAAGAGCCGGTTTTGTTCACCAAACTGATTGACGGCCCGGTTGACCATCGTTTCCCCAAACACAGGCTTCATAGCGCTGGCAACTTCAAAAAGCCCTTGGCGTTTAATAATATTGCCAATATCCATTCTGGCCTGGTTGACCCAATCAAAAAACAACGTTGCTTTCCGTGGACTATCCTTCCAGCGATCCGCGAAGTTTTCCAGTGGATTTACGGGGTTGCAAATCACCCATTGACCATCTTTCCAGAGCACATACTGAGTCATGTTTTGGAGTATGTTTTGCAAAGCAGAATAAACATCCTGTTCTTCTCTGTAGGAAAGGGCAGCTAATGTGGTTATAATGATCGATATCGGCTTATCTTCATCATCACCAAGGGTGAAATCCCGGTGTCGTTTCAGTAGTTGAATTGATCTCTGCAACGGGGTTTTCACTTCATACAAAGGCACATCTTTTGCCTCTAGTTGCAGCTGCTCAGCCAATAACTGGCGTCGCTGGCCTAAAATGATTTGCATTTGGCGTTCAAACCAGAGTGCATATCCTTCTGGGTTACTGCGTGGCCAGTCGATATCCGTTGACCAGGTTTCTTTATCTGTAATACAAAGAGCATGGCTGGCAAATTCCAGAGGAACCTCCATATTGATTAACCATTGATACCGATCAGGTATAGCTGGCAAAATATCCAGATGGAATCGGGTAGCTTCAGCATAATCCAGTCGCCAGCACCGTCGCTTCTCCTCCGCCAACATACGTGCATAGTTTGCGTCTTTTTTCAGCCAATCCCCGACCATTTTCTTTAGCTGGGGCTGAGTAGTTTGTTGACGAGTTAATTGTAGAAGACAAACCGTATCAACATCAAACTCGTCCTTGTCAGTTATGGGTTTAATCACCGTTCCATATCTGAACGATCCTTGCGGAAAAATACTAGGTTTAAAAGGAGCCAGTGGTGAATCCGGTTGCTCTAAGTAGCGACCAACGGCTTGATATCTTTCAACAGCCTGACGATACTGGCTCGGAGTAATATCCAACACTTGAGCTAGTTGCTCTAAAATGCGGCTTACTTCGGTTAATTGGGTCGTGACCATACTTTACAGGTTATTACGGGGGTTAATTGATTATTTTACATCCAGTATAGGCAAATCATCCGGCCGGCTGTGCCCAAAGCTTAGCTATTACAGAATTAGTTATCTCCTTTCGATTTTTTGCGCTCATAGCAGTAAGGGTGAAAAGGTATTCTTAACTGGGTAAGGCCCCACCCAATTGCTTAGCTGACTCAAAAACACCTAGAAAAAATACCTTAATGCCTTCATGCTGTCGCGTCCGAAAAGCATCCATTAGCTTTGGCAGGTTGGAATTTATTCCGTTGAGTATGCGCAGAAACTTAGCATTTTCCAGCACCATACCTAGGGATAGTTCTACAGTCGGATCCAACTGAGTCATTGATGCGTAAATGCGGCCTCCACCTACGGAGAGCATTGGCCCAATAAGCTCAATAGCGGGCGGTTGAGCTAGTACATTAAAGGCAGTAGACAAGCTACGGCTCTGCTGAACCTGAGCATGTCGCCAATACCAATTGAGCAGTCGTCGAACTGACCGCACTTGCCAACGATTGATTACTGTCCCTGGAATAAATGCCCAGGTAGAGCGTAAAACAAGGTCTAACTGTTCCGTTAAAAATTCGCGTTGATGATTATTGACTACTTGCCGTTCATAATGCAGCATATAATCTAATTGATGAAGTAGAGCATACAAATCAGCCATATAATCTAGACGCTCTAATACATTGGCAAATCGACCTACTCCTTCGGCATTGTATTTTGTCAGAGAATGGTGGGAGTGCAAATATTCATGAAACAAGAACAGCCGAATTAACTGCATGAGCTCATAATCATCCCGACAGGCGTCTGACAACCCAATTAACAACGTATCACTCAACCGCCATCGATTGCTATCATTGGTATGTCCATATTCACCTCCAGTATAAGGTTCTGGATCAACCGTATCATTCATTTGAACAACTTCCCATAGTGGTGGCAGTTGAGGAAATGGTTTGGCTGCGTTTAAATCGGTTCGACTTCGTAAATAATTATACCAAGGACCTTCTCGTCCTTCCGACTCTTCCCGTAATGATTCGGCGTAGTCAATCACGGATTGCAAGGCTTGTGGCCAGATTTTAGTCCGAATCTCAGATGCACGCAGTTTCTGCTCTGGTGATAATTGAATGGCCGCAGATTCGGCTTCCTCTGCCGTTAATAAAATAGCCTGTTTATTAGCGGGTTCGCCAGCTATTCGACGGAAGCGGTAAGTCTGAACAGGTACATTGTTACGAAGCTGAAGTTCCTGGCCAATTACAAAGCATACGGGTGCGGGTGCAGAAATAAATAAATGAATCAGGTTCACGTTTGGTCGATAATGAATCAAATCGGCCAAGGCCTTGCGAAAGGTTTCCCGAATATGTTGAACATCTTCAGGGGAGCGAACTGTAGAGGCAACCATGGGTGATCGTTCACCTTCAAGTTGAATCCGAATATCCGCTAACCGATCTTTACCAATTACTTGGTCCACATCTTCATCGGCCACCGCATAAGAAATCTCAACGCGAATAACTGCGGAACCGCTTTGGGTGACCACTTCTTTCGGTATTTGATTCGCTTTTACTTGTAGGGTGTTGTCCAACTCTGGCCACTGCCAGGAATCGCGATCCCGACTAAAATCATAAACTTCGACTCGGCGTTGATCTCCTAAGTAAGCGCCTAAAGCAAGGATATGAGGCACTTCCGCTATGCCAAAATAAAGTAGCTTAACAGCCCCTTTTTCATCAGCAAACTGTCGAATTTCCCGGGCTCGTTGTAAAATATACTGCTCTGAATCATCCCAAACACCACCATCGATTGGATATTGTTGCATATCCACGAGCATATCATACCGACGTAATCGATTCTCTTCCGGTGTAAGAACGTTCAGGACTTCATCTTCCGATATAGCCCGTAAGCCAGGCTGGCGAATGATCAATAAACTGTTTGCATTACTCATGGTTTACTTGATTACGGTGTAGTATATACGTCAATTAAGTTTTGCTTCGACCAGCAGCGGAGATGGCTCTAGCGTTGCCAATACATCTATCATCACTGATAGTTCTGGAGCGGAATCAGTCAAAAAACACAGGGTTAACAAAAATAGTTTCTTAATCATCTTTGTTAACAAGAAAATCTATTTTTGTTAACCCTGGCACGAATAGTAGGGTGATTTTAACCTTTTGATAAGCAGTTTAGAGTATGTTTGCTACTATTTTGCATTTTTAAACTATTAGCATTATTGCTCATCTGTTAACAGCAGTATATGGACCAGCTCTTTGCTACCCGGTTAAAACAAGCCCGTTTATTAAGTAAGTTGTCCCTTCGCGAGCTATCTGACCAGATAGATAATTTTGTTAGTTATGGAGCCATCAAAAAATACGAGGATGGCAAAATGTTACCTGAACAGTCCGTGATAATTCGTTTGGCGGAAGCATTAGGAGTCAAACCAGATTACTTCTTTAAGTCCTCTACCATTGAGCTCACTAATATTGAATTTCGAAAAAAATCGAAGTTGGGGGCTAAAGAAATAAGTAGCATAACGGAGATCGTACGCGATCGTTTGGAACGCTACTTTGAAGTTGAAGAGTTGCTACGGATTAATCGAACCTTTAACAACCAACTACAATCAACTGTTATTA
>NZ_JBMDWV010000406.1:0-6632 GCF_048594605.1 Spirosoma sp. | reverse complement strand
TTTAGAAATTCACCGTCGAGGTACGTATGCACAGTAATCATCGACGACGTTTGCGTACGGGTAATCGTAAAGTCATTAAGACCAAAAGGTAATTTTCCAAAAATATCCTGGCTAGACCGAACACCCACTAATGTCCGCTCGTCAATGCTGTACTGCTCATTAAAAAGCGCATCGATCATCAGGCGAACCGATGCAGGCGCTACGGTAGCCAAAAAACCCAGCCGCCCGATATTGATACCGATGATTGGAATCTGCTTAGGTCCTACGTGCGTAACCGCATCGAGTAGCGTACCGTCGCCCCCCAAACTAAAAATAAAGTCGGCGTCCGTTATGCCTTCGTCGACGGTATAGGTAGCCTGGCTGTAATGTGTTACGCCTGCGTTGTCCAAGAACTCGCGATAGCCCTGTGAAATAATTACTTCGGTCTGCCGCCGGGCCAGTTCTTCAAACATTGACTGGATGTACGGTCGGGCCGATTCGGGAAAGTTGCGCCCGTGAATGGCGATTTTCATGAAAAAAGACGAAGGGCAGCGGGCAGAAGGTGGTAGGCAGAGAGGTTTTTACTGTTTTATCCTCTAGCCGTGGCCCTTCGCCCTTTGCTAATATTTATGTATTAAGATAACGTAGGAGCGAATCAAGCCGCTCCTGGTCAATACTTTCGATGGGTGTATTGGCAAAGGCCGCTTCAATTTGATAACCGAAACGTTCAAGTGTTGAGATGACAGGAGTGATATCGCGTCGATTCAATTTAAGCGTCAGTCGCGAGCGATCCGGCATTCCGTAAGCAGCACTGGAAAAATAACTGCTAATAATCTTAACATTGTTTGATTCGATCAGACGACTGATTTCTGACATCGAATAATCGCGTTCGTTCATGTTCAGAATCAGAATAGCGCCCCCTTCCTGAACACCAAGCTCCTGAGCAAACTGTTTGAGCAATTCGGTTACGGAAATGGTGCCACTGAACTCCCGCCCTTCATTGATTACCGCCACAATCTCCATCTGATGCTGAATGACCAGCCCTAAAACTTCAAACAGATGCTGTTCTTCAAGGACGTAGGTCTGTTCAAACAAACGCATTACTTCGCCAACAGGCCGCTCATCGTCGGCAGCGTCCATTAGCAATTCTTCACTAACTACACCCCGGTATTCGCCCTGATCGGTCAGTACGAGTTGCCCGACGCGGTGCTCCTGCATCCAGTCCAACGCCTGCCCGACAGAGTCGGTTGGCTTCAGGGCCGGGAGCATAGGATCTATCAGTTCGGCAGCCAGCATAGTAAATGGTTTTAAAAGAAAACTGTTTGTCAGAAAACTACATAAAAACTTGCATAGTTTCCAAATATTAATGAAATCAGTTGGTCAGTTGTTCAACAGGACGGGCAAATAATGAGTATATAACCGCTCCTTACTCACCTACCAGTTCTGCAACCGGATGACGAGCCAGCCAATCCTCCAGTAACGTATTAAAATGCTCAGGATGTTCCATCATGGGAGCATGGCAGCATTTATCAATAAAATGTAATTCTGAATCAGCAATTAAACGGTTGAATTCATGACCAACTTCGGCGGGTGTAATGGTATCATTGAGCCCCCAGACCAGCAAAGTTGGTATTTGAATCTGATGCAGGTCTTTTGCTACGTTGTTCCGTTGCGCCGACTTTGCAATTCCCACGATACTCATGCATTTCGGAATACTCGTGGTTATTTCGAATACTTCATCGATCAGTTCTTTGGAAGCCACTTTGGGGTCGTAAAAGGTATAGGCAACACGCTCGGCAACGTAATCGTAGCTGCCCCGTTTCGGAAATGAGCCGCCCATACCATTCTCAAACAAGCCTGAACTACCCGTGAGCACTAATCTACGTACTAAATCGGGGTGACTGAAGGTGTAAAGAATGGCCAGGTGACCACCCAGCGAATTGCCCAGCAGTGTCAGATCCTGCAACGATTTCTGAGCTACAAACTTTTCGATGTAGGCCAATAATCCTTCCAGACTAGCCTGCCGTATAGGCATTTCATAAATTGGCAGGAGTGGAATGACAACCCGATAACGATCTGAAAAGGCATTGATCACCCCATCCCAGTTGCTAAGTGCTCCAAACAGACCGTGCAATAATAACAATACTTCGCCCTGTCCTTCTTCTACGTAGCGAAAACCTGCTTCCTCCCGAATTTGATAATTCATACGTATTGTCTGGTTATAGATGTGGCAGAACTGCTCTTTTTATGCGTAAACAAAACAAAATCGATCCAGTTTTCAATGATTTGTAATCCATATTGTGTTAAGGCCGCTTCCGGATGAAACTGAACACCCCATATTGGCAAATGCTGGTGCCGTAATGCCATTATTTCGTGTCGATCCGTAGTTGCCAGGCTAACCAGCTGTTTTGGCAAATCAGTCAACACCAGCGAGTGATAGCGGGTTACATTAAACTCAACAGGCAACCCATTCCACAGCACATCGTCAGTACGTGTTCGAATCGTCGACAGTTTGCCATGCATAGGTTGTTGAGCCTGTGTCAACGTAGCACCAAAAAATTCGCCCAGCGCCTGATGCCCCAAACAAATGCCCAGCATAGGCACCTTTCGATGGTAATGATCAATTACGTCCATCAGTCGGCCAGCCTGCCGGGGCATTCCCGGCCCAGGCGATAACACCACGGCATCAACCGGATTACCTGTCAAATTACCCCAGGATTCGTTATTTCTGACAACCCGGCACGTAGCACCCGCCTGCTGTAAGTAATCGACCAGCATGTAGGTAAACGAATCGAAGTTATCGACAACCAACAAATTCATGCATTCATAACGCAAATCAGCACAACAAAATTAATATTTTCTAAAAAAAACAATACTATTCTATTAGTTACTATTGAATATCAGCCAATTAAATATTTTCAACTTTAAAATATTATATTTTTATAGAAAAAATACCAGGTCATACATCAGGCATATCAAACACCTTCCAAATCTGAAGATAGCTGATACGGGTAAGCTATTTTTTGACTGGTTTTTAACTTCTCCTTTATGACCTTTACGGTAGAGCAGGAATGAAAACCCCAGCCTACTAG
This sequence comes from Spirosoma sp., assembly GCF_048594605.1. Lineage (GTDB taxonomy): Bacteria > Bacteroidota > Bacteroidia > Cytophagales > Spirosomataceae > Spirosoma. The sequence continues at coordinate 3,561 of NZ_JBMDWV010000406.1, read as the reverse complement.
TCAAAACGGCTAATAGGCTGGAGGGAACCGTGTCAATATCACGACGATTCTACTAGAGAAGCTAATGAATTGCTACGTCTTGCGTTTTTTCTTACGCGCAGAAGGAAACAGTACGTTGTTGAGAATAAGCCGATAACCGGCCGAGTGAGGATGCAGGTTCAAATCCGTAGGGTTTCGGAATCCCCCTCCGCGCGTACCTTCCGGATCGTGCCCGCCATAGAATGTCCATTGTCCGCGTCCAACTTCACCGTAGATATAGCGATGCGAGCCTTTCCCTTCGCCCATAACCAGGCTGCTTGGTTTTACGGCTCCTTTTCGAAATGCTGTCGTTTGTCCAAAAAATTCTTTGATGATGTTTTCGTGATTCTGACACAACATAGCGGGAATAACATCCCATTTGGCCGAAAAATTGAATAACTCAAAAAAGCCACTCGGCTGATCGTAACCCCGTCCTCCGGAGGAATTGATATCAGAGAACGTAGAGAAACCCCGATAGCCATTGTCGGCTTCGAGCGTGAAGTTTCCGAAGGCTAGCGTCTTGGTAAAATCAAGTTTTTCCTGCGCATCCGAGTCTACACCGTCACCGTCATACGCACTTCCAACAATATCTAGCCCTTCTGCCGCCAAAGCAATGTCGAGGGTTTCAGCAGCGGAGCACATGGCAAACAGATAACCTCCTCCCGCACAGAATTCCTTGATTTTTTTGGCAACTGACAACTTCATCTGCGACACTTTCGAGAAACCATATTTGCGGGCAATGTCTTCCTGAGCCTTAATGTCGGCTACCGATTGCCGGTGCATGTTACGTCCGTATTGCCCCGTAAAATCTTCGTGGTGCAAGTGTAGCCAGTCGTATTTTGCCAGATCGCCCTTCAGCACCTCTTCGTCATACACTAATTCGAACGGAATCTCCGCGTACGTCAGCACCAACAGAACGGCATCCGTATTTTCGAATTCCGCAGGGCCTACTTTTACGGGCGAATACACGATGATTTTGGCCGCTTTCTGAAGCGTCACTACGTTCATATTCAAATCAGGGTCGGACAGCTGCTGACGAATTGAGGCCGCTTTTGAATCAGAGATCGTCTCAAACGACACTCCCCGAACCCGGCACTCTGTTTCAACGGCAGTACTATATTTTGTCATGAAACTACCACCCCGATAATTCAGCAGCCAATCGACATCCTGATCATCTTTCAGTATTTTGTACGCAATACCATACGCCTTGAGGTGATTGGTCTGCTGATCGTCCATTGGAATCAGGATGGCATTGGCCAGCGTCAACGTCGACTGACCTGTTATCGCCAGCAATAGCAACAGAAAAGATACGTAGTGTTTCATAGAGTGCTTTATTTTTGACCCAACTTGCGAACTCCTCTCTTCGATGTCACTCCAGGTTTTATGTTTACTATTCCCACTTGGAAATCAAACGAGGAACCTGAAACGAATTAAACGTCTCCTAATGTTCTGGAACTCTTCTAAGATTACTCGTTACGGCGCTACGCTACTCTTCTATTTTCTGATTGTTATGTCCTGCAACCGTCGTTCAGTTTCCACCAGGTCGTTTACCCTTGAAACGGGCGTATCACAGACGCTGGCGCAGGCACGAAAACAATCCATCAGCCAACTAGCCTATGCCCTAAAGTTCGACATTCCCGCGCAGAAAAACCAACCAATTCTAGCGAGTGAGACGATTACATTTAACTGGCGCAAAAACAAGTCTTCTCTCCAACTCGACTTTAAAGAAGAACGCGCTCATATACAGAAAGTTTCAGTCAACAATGCCGATATCCCGATTACGTTTGAGAGCGAACATTTAATCATTTCTACTGCTTTTCTGAAGCCCGGGACAAACACTATTTCAATTCAATTTATGGCCGGTAATCTTTCGCTGAATCGCAACGATGATTACCTCTATACGTTGCTTGTTCCTGACCGTGCCCGAACAGTTTTTCCGTGCTTCGATCAACCCGATTTGAAAGCAACGTTTCAGGTTTCGCTAACCATCCCGGCCGCCTGGCAATCCATGACAAACGCGTCTGTTCAGGACTCGGTAGTTGCAGCGGGGCGCAAGACTGTTAATTTCCGTACGTCTGATTTAATTCCAACCTATCTGTTCTCCTTCGTAGCCGGTAAGTTTAAGCCTGTAACGCGCACGCTGGACGGTCGTTCGATGACACTTCTGCACCGCGAAACAGATTCAACCAAGATTCGGCTAAGCATGGACCCTATTTTTACCATCCATGCCGATGCGCTACGTTTTCTGGAAGATTACACCCAGATCCGCTACCCGTTCCAGAAGTTTGATTTTGCGGCCATTCCCGATTTTCAGTACGGCGGTATGGAACACGTTGGCGCCATCGATTACCGGGCATCGAGTTTGTTTCTGGATAACGGCGCTACCCGCGATCAGAAGCTATCGCGTGCTACGTTGATTTCGCACGAAACGGCGCACATGTGGTTCGGTGATATGGTCACGATGCGCTGGTTTGAGGATGTCTGGCTAAAAGAAGTGTTTGCCAACTTCATGGCCGATAAAATCACGGAAGTCTCCTCGCCCGATGCAAATTATGACCTTCAGTTTGTCGTCGATCATTTTCCGGCTGCTTACTCCGTCGACCGTACTGAAGGGGCTAATCCGATTGGTCAGCCACTCGCCAATTTGCAGGAAGCAGGAACGCTTTACGGCGGCATTATTTACCATAAAGCGCCAATTATGATGCGACAGCTGGAACGGCTCATGGGTAAAACTGCTCTGCGCGATGGGCTTCGGGACTATTTAAAAAAATACGCGTTCAATAACGCTACGTGGTCTGATTTGATTGCCATTCTGGACGCTCGCACACCAACTGATCTGACTGCCTGGAACCACATCTGGGTGAACGAAACCGGCCGTCCGGCATTTACGTATCGGCTGGAAAAACAGGCTGGTAAAATTAGTCGGCTGACTATCTCGCAGCGCGGTGAAGATGGTTCAAAAAGAGTATGGCCACAAGGTTTTGAGGTCGCGCTGGTTTACCCAAACCGTGTGGAAGAACTGACGGTTGCCATGAATCAGGCTGACGTTGACTTAGCTGAAGCCGTGGGAAAGGCCGTTCCATCTTTTGTCGTTTTCAACTCGTCGGGTCAAGGCTACGGCATATTTCCCGTTGATACGTCCATGATTTCTCAACTTGCTACGTTAACAAATCCGGTAACGCGAGCCGCCACGTACATCAATCTATATGAGAATATGCTGACGGGTCAGATCAGCCCGATAACCCTGAGTACTACGTATCAAAACCTATTGAAGAGCAAATCTGAAGAGTTGAATCTGCGTTTACTCACTACGCAGTTAGCTGACCTTTTCTGGACTTTTACCCGGCCAAACAATCGACCAGCCCTGGCAGCTTCTATCGAACAGGCTTCCTGGCAGGCAATGGAGCGGGAAACAGCGCCTGGCAAGAAGAAGCTTCTGTTTCGACTGTATCAAAACATATCCCTCAGTCGCAATGCGCAGGACCAGCTTTATAGGATCTGGAATGACCAGAAAGCGCCAGCAGCTGTTACGCTCACCGAAGA
>NZ_JBMDWV010000405.1:0-13985 GCF_048594605.1 Spirosoma sp. | reverse complement strand
TCGCACTGAAATAAAAAATAGAGCCCGGTACCTGAATACAACATCTTGGTTTTAGTCCCCAACGTCCGGTTTGCCGATTCCTGAATCGTGATGGGCACCCAGGTGGTTTTCGACCAATTCGCGTGATCGCCAAGTCCATTGACCTGAAAATCGTCAGTTTTTTTAATCAGATACTGTGTTGAATCGCTGGGTTGGGCGTAGCAACTGCCGATGCTGAGTAATACAGCAAGTAGTTTTAGCCACAGAGAGGCACGAAGACGCACGGAGACACACGGAGGTGTAAAGGACATGTTCTCTGTGTAACTCCGTGGCTCTTTGTACATCTCTGTGGCTATAAAGTTTAAACGTACTACAGATTGAAAGTCAAAGTAATACGTTCGTTACTTATCCCACCAAACCGTGCTCGACAACGTATTGATACCTCCCTGACGGGTCCGGGCATCAATGAAATTGGTTTTGTTGTACGTTTCTTCAGAATCAGGAATCACAAAGCGGGTTGGGATTTTGCCACCAGTGAGGTTTCCCGGATAATTGGTTGGCGTGAGCACCGGATAGCCCGTCCGGCGCCAGTTCGAGAAGATTTCATATTCATCTTCCAGGAATAGCGAGACCCATTTCTGCGTGCCAATCTGTTCCAGCTGTTGCGCCACTGTACCGCTTGCTTTATACGGATTGGTCGCCAGATAAGCATTTGTTTTGGCATCAGAGATAACTCCGCCTGCACCGAATAAAGCCCATTGCCGCATGTTCGCTTTTACGGCGTTTTCGTAAGCGGCTGTTGCTGTGCTACCCGTGTACCAACCCCGTACGGCGGCTTCGGCCAGTAACAGATTCATTTCTGAGTTACCCATTACGATCAAAGGGGCGCTGTATTTCAGTAACGTATTCGGATTTGGCTCAGAGAACGAATTGAAATTAGCGGGCAAACTGTTATAAGCTGCATTTGGCATTCCGCTTTGGCGGGCGGTTGTCGTGTCGGCGGTGAACGTTTTGTTGTCGGTCGTCGTCCAGACGATGGAAATTACGTTCAGACGCGGATCTTTGGTGTTTTTCAGATAATCGATCAGCGTTTTGGCATACTTGCCGCCCTCTACGTTATCGCCACCGGGCGTGATGTAATCGGTGCTTATCAGGCCAGCGGCAATAAAATTTCGGCTGGCCGTCTGCGAACCATCGACATAGGCAATTACGGCACGGTCGGCGTCGTCCAGAATGACACCACCCGCGATGGCTTTCTGAACCCAGGTTTTGGCCAAAGCCGGGTCTACTTCCGTCAGGCGCATACCCAAACGGAGCATCAGCGAATACGCGAATTTCTTCCATTTCGTTACATCGCCCCCAAACATCAGATCGGCCGTGCCAAAGGTTGTTTTGGAAGCATCGAACGCCTGAATCGACTCGTCCAGTTCTTTCAACATATCGGCGTAAATGACCTGCTGCGTATCGTATTTTGGGCTGTAATTTTTATCGGAAAGTGCTTTTCCAGCGTCGAAATACGGAATGTCGCCGTAAACGTCTGTCAGACGGTGGAAAATGTAGGCTTTCCAGATACGGGCGGCCGACAGCATGTTTACGTTGGCTGCGTTACCCGAAACCGCGTCGATCACCTGCCGAATGGAAATAACGGCGCCCTGACCAGCACCCGTACCGGCATAGGCATTCCAGTTGCCAGTCGAATAACTGTAATTGAAATACTTGTCGCCAGCCGCCGGTACTTCTTTATACGTAGCAAAATGCTGCATCGACTGACCAATCGTCAGATAGGCCGCTCCCGTGAAGTTGGTGCTTACGCCGTCCAGTTGTGCTCTGGTGAACAGATAACCGGGTACAACTTCGGAGTATTTATTGGGGTCTACGTTCATTTCCTCAAAGCCTTTGTCGCAGGAAGACAACAGCAGGAACAACGGAGCCACGAAGAATATTTTTTGAATCAGACGTTTCATTGTCAGAGAGTTAAATGATTAGAATTTCACCATCAGGTTCACGCCAAGGCTGCGGGTTCTGGGCACGCCAAACGCTTCAAGCCCCTGGGCATTCGTGCTGGTATAGCCCGACTCCGGATCGAAATACTGATTCTTTTTGTCTTTGTACAGAATAGCCAGGTTACGCGCGACAAACGAGATCGAAGCGCCCTGAAGCTTCACAAACCGTAGCTTGCTGACGGGCAGGTTATAGCTCAGAATGATCTGACGCAGCTTCACGAAATCATTGTTGAACATGAACATGGCGGTGTAATTTTTGTCGTTGTCGTAATACGTATCGACATCCTCTTTCGCCCAGGTTTTGGTAAACGGCGCTCCTTCAGGCGTTACGCCCGTTACGGTTACACCCGTCTCGCGACCTGGAAGCGTTTCCTGCGGCAGACCGAAGCGGTACGCGTACTGGTACAGGTTCGAGTAAACGATGCTGCCGAATTTGCCGTCGACCAGTACGTTCAGCGAGAAGTTTTTGTAGCGGAAGTTGTTGGTGATACCCATCGTCAGCGGGGGCGTGCCCTGCCCGATTTCTGCCAGGTCGCCCCGTACGGCATAGCCACTGGCGGTATTGAACACTACGTTCCCGTTCGCGTCGGTTTTCTTGCGGTAGCCCCAAACCGTACCATACGGTCTGTCTACTACGTTACGTACCAAACCACCACCAACACCGCTGCCGATATCGACCCCATTTATTCCTTCGGCCAGACGTTCGATTTTGCTTTTGTTGTACGCCATGTTATAGCTGACGTCCCAGCCGAAATTAGCTTGTTTGACGGGCGTTCCGGTCAACAGCAGCTCGATACCTTTATTGCTCAACTCACCCACGTTCAGCAGGGCAGACGTATAGCCCGACGACAGGGCAATGTTCGACGTAACGATGTCGTTTGTGGTTTTCCGGTTGTAAAAGGTCAGGTCGATACCCAGGCGATTGTTCATGAACTTGGCCTCGATACCCGCTTCCGACGTAGTGGACGTCAGGGGTTTCAGGTCGGGGTTTGGCACTTGTGCTGACGACAGAACCTGTACCGGACGACCGTTGTGACCACCTTGCTGCATGGAATAGTACTGGTAAATCTGATACGCATTAACCGTAGCGCCCCCCACTTGTGCCCACGATGCCCGCAGTTTGGCAAAGCTGACAGCTTTCGGCAAGCGAATCGCATCTGACAGAATGAACGAGCCACCCACCGATGGGTAAAAAATACTGTTGCTCTTCGGGTTTAATACGGAAAACCAGTCCTGACGGCCGGAAAGGGTCAGGTACGCTACGTTCTTATAGCCAAAATCTACCGAGCCGAACACCGAATTGATGGCACTTTTCATGTACGTTGGTGTCGTGGTCGATACCGCCAGATTCGTATAGCTGTAGAAGTACGGTACGGTAAATTCGGTGCCTTCGATGCGGGTCTGGTCGTAAATGGCACGCTGAGCGTTAGCGCCTAATAGGGCTGAAAAGCTTAGGTTTTTATTTAAGAAACTGGTGTTGTAGTTCAGCGTCAGCAGGCCGTTGGTTTCCGAAGAAGTCACCTTGCGGGCGTCGTAGCGGCCCAGTGGTTCATAGGCGTTATTGGTCGGTTCTACGTATTCGGATTGGAAACTGTAATAATCCTGACTTACGCTTCCTTTGATGTACAGGTTATCCAGAATGTCGTACCGAATGCTACCCTGGCTGATGAACCGGTTTTTGCTATCGTCGTTTTTAAACTTGTTAACAACAAAATAAGGGTTTGGGGCAGCTGGAACGGGATTCCATTCGATTTCTTTGCCCGTAGCGGGATCGTACCCAGGAGCCAGACTACGTATATCTACTACGTTAGCGATCAGATATGTAGCCCAGTGTGGGTTCATGTCGGCGTATCCAACTTTCGGGCGGTTTATACCTTTCTCGAAGTTGTACTGGAAAACCGTTTCGATGCTTAGCTTTTTACCTAAAAAAGCATTCAGATTTAGATTGGCGATCTGGCGGCTAAAGGACGAATTCGGCACAATGCTGTTCGAGCTGGTGTTGTTCAGACCCAAGCGAAAGTTTACCGACTCATTACCGCCCGTGAACGCCACCGAGTTGATGTAATTGCTGCCGGTACGGTAAAAATTCTTCAGATTATCACGTTGGGGCGAATAAGGATGCAATTGACCGTCCACCTGAATCGTGGGCTGACCATCCATCCGGGCACCGTACGAAAGGCGACCTGTACTTTTCGCTTCCGTCACTGTCGTTGGTTTTTTACCATCTACACCCTGCCCGAATTCGTATTGCCAGTTTGGAATCACGGCAATGTCCTCAAACGTAGTGTTGCTGTTTACTTCCACGCCAATGCCTTTCTGACCTTTTCCTTTTTTGGTCGTGATCAGAATAACCCCGTTAGACGCGCGGGCACCGTAAAGAGCCGCAGCAGGCCCACCTTTCAATACGCTAATCGACTCAATATCGTCGGGGTTGATGCCGCCAATTCCATCGCCCCGGTCAACGTTCATGCCGTTCCCATCGGAGGCTGTACCACCGCCGGGAATGCTGTTATCCATCGGCATCCCGTTGATTACGTATAAAGGCTGGTTGTTGCCATTCAGCGAGCCGTTTCCCCGGATAATAATGCGGCTCGAACCGCCGGGCCCCGTTGCCATACCCGTTGCGTTTACGCCCGCTATTTTGCCGGTCAGCGCATTTGCTACGTTGTTTTCACGAGCCTGCGTGAACTCACTCCCTTTCACTTCGGAAACAGCATAGGCCAGGGCTTTTTTCTCGCGGGCAATACCCAAAGCGGTTACTACCACTTCACCGAGCGTACTGGCTTCCGGCACCAGACTTACCGAAAGAGTTGTCTGGCTGCCAACCGTAACTTCCTGACGCTGATAGCCTACAAAGCTGAATACGAGTATCGCGTTTTGCTCGGGAACATCCAGAGAGAACGTACCGTCGGCAATGGTTGTTGTGCCGCGCTGGGTTTCTTTCAAAACAACGCTAACACCTGGTAAACCAGCGCCTTTTTCATCGAGAACAACCCCAGTGATTTTGCGCTTCGGCGCTTCCTGAAACGTACTGGGCTTCAGCTCAGATGGAGTCGACGAAACTTCCTGACGTTTTAAAATGATACGTTCCTGGAAAACCTCATAAGAAACCTGATACGGTGATAACACACGATTCAGTACGTCAGAGAGGGCTTCGTTCTGGAATTTGTAACTGCTTTTCCGTTCAATCCCGAAAATCTGTGGATTGTACATAAACTTGGTTTTCGTAACGGTTTCCAGTTTGTCCAGAACCCGCTCAATACCAGCGTTATTTAACTGAAAGGTAACTTTTTGTTCGAGAACCTTCTGGCCCTTTACGTCATGCGCATGGGCGAAGGTTGCGAGGGCAACAGAAAGAAAGGCTTGGTAAAGGCCAATGCGCATGATTTTCTGTATTGTCTTTTGACAAAGTAGTCTTTTTGACATAGTTTTGGCTTTTGTCGGATGATTAATTCGGCACAATAAAGTCCTTAGTCCGCGTTGCGGATGTCGTAATGAGCTTACATGAGGGGCTGTCTTTAAGTCGAAGGTGTTGGCGCATCTTCGACTTTGCTTTTTCACAGGATTCCTGTTAATGGATTGGTCATAGGCGTTTTTTAGTAGCTTAGATTAGGTTTATCGCGTCTTCATAACGTCGTTCTCTATTGGCAACCTTTACTGTCAATGACGATATACGCATCCAGTTGATCGTAACGGGCGTTGATGGTATGACAGATCAGGTTCAGTTTATCGAAAAGCGGCTCGTCGGCCAGTGAAGCGGTCAGATAACAATTCTTCATCGCTTCTTCATCGAACACAATATCAATGTTATACGCTTTCTCAAGGGCTGCAAACACCTCCGAAATAGGGGTTCGTTTAAAGGCAAATGACTGTTTCTGCGCGTCTTTTTCCAGTAAGACTGGCTCCTTCACTAAACTTCTGACCAGCCGCGTATCGGTCTCCGAAAAAACTACCTGCTGATTTGGGGTTAAAACAGTGCCACCCAGTTTATAATCTTCTTTCTGACTGGTTGGTGCTTCCTGATCATGGGCAAAAACCGATACTTTACCTGTTTTAACGACTACTTTTACCTGCTTGGCCGTTTCGTTAGTCTGTATAACAAAACTTGTTCCTAAGACCTTCGTGACCAGGCTGTTAGCGTATACGTAAAAGGGCTGAGACGGATTCTTCGTAACTTTGAAAAAAGCCTCACCCGCCAAATACACTTCCCGCTTGTTACCCAAAAACTGCTTAGGGTAACTGATACGGCTTTGCGGGTACAGCAGAATGGTGCTACGGTCTGGTAGATTAACAATCAACGGTTTATCAGTTGTATTTTTTACTTCCGCCAGCGGGCTCTCTACCTGCGCTACCAATTCATGATACGTAACGTTTCCTTTCGTATGGTTTGAGTTAAGCACGTACCAACCAAACAAGCCTAGTAAGGCTAGCACACTCGCAGCTATTCCGTAGCGGACGGGCGTAAACCGAAGCCATCTGACAGGTTCAGGTTTCTGCGCATCCAGCGATCCGTACAACTGGCTAATCTCATGCTGTACTTCCTGATCTGAAAGCTGAACTTGCTCCGTGATACGCTGGTCGAGCTGACGGCTCACCATGAGTAGTAGAAAATAAGCTTTTTCAATCAGTTCACCCTGGTCAGGATTCTGACGTAACCACTCGTTCCAGAAGTCGCCTGCCACAGGGTCACCGAGTAATTTCCAGCGTTGGAACGAGGAGTCGGCGGCTAGCTCTTCAGGTTCGATGTCCCTGTAATCCTGCATAACGTCAATGAAAATCTATGCTGTTTTGGAGTAAAGATGTAAGATCATGGTGCCAATACTCACTTAGGGGAAATTTTATTTTATATTTTTTTGAAATGGCCGATTTGGCTCTGCCTGGGCCGATTCCGCACGGATGAGTCTGGTATTTTCCCTATTATTGTGCAGATTAATAAAACAAATCGCCACTATTTCCCCATGCATATTGAACATGTAGCATTATGGGTGCGCGACCTGGAACAAATGCGCTTTTTTTACGAAACGTATTTTGGAGCTACTGCCAACGACAAATACGTGAATGACCGAAAGGGTTTTTTATCCTACTTTTTAAGCTTTCCTGATGGAGGTCCTAGGCTCGAAATAATGCAGATGCCGAATATTCAGGAAAATCAGGCAGATGGGCTGACGCAGCGGATGGGATATGCGCATATTGCCTGCTCCGTAGGTAGCGAAGCCACCGTTGACGAGCTAACGGATCGGCTACGAAAGGATGGGTATGAAATCGTTGATGGCCCGCGCCGAACGGGTGATGGCTATTACGAAAGTGTTGTGTTTGACCCTGAACACAATCGGGTGGAGATTACTGTTTGAGAGGGAATACTCAGCGCTCTCATGCGTTTATTTCACCGCCATCGATTTGGCGCGGACGATTTCCTTGACATCACGCCGGGTCAGGATGTCGAGAATGATATCGGTCATGTACTGGCGTTTGTTGAAGACGATATCGTGTCGATTTTCGGGCAATAAAAATTGTTTAACCCGGGCGTTGACCAAGTGTTGCTGAGCAAACGATACGTTGGTTGGATAAACCAGATCGTCCTGCTGACCATGAAGCATAGTAATATTCGAGCGGATTTTCGGCCAATCGGGCAGAATCGCTTCCAACGCTTTTCGGTGAGCCAGCTTTTCATCGTTAGCCAGACGTAGCAACGGTGGAACGCCCCAGTGAATGAGCGGGCTATCGGCAAAATAACTGATCGGATACGTTCGCTCCAGACCCGGCCCCAGCGCTGACGAGACAAACACGACATGGTTGACCCGATCGGGATTATTCATCGCTAGCCTTGCCGATACCGATCCTCCATACGATGAACCTACAACCATTAGAAAAGGAGCTTTTCGATATCGATCGATGAGGGGCTGCAATAGTTCTGCCTGCCGGATAATGGACGTTTCAACCCGGCCAAAATCTGAATAGCCATAACCTGGTCGATCGACGGCCACTAACTGAGCACGATTCAGGAGCGTAGTGTCTTTGAAAAATTCATTGAAGAAAGACAATGAACTTGGCGCTCCATGAACGAACAACACTACCGGCATAGTCGAATCTGCCATCAAAACCGGCGTTTCCATGAACCGAATGGTACGGACTGTCTCGCCTGGCTGACTAATATGATAGTAGTGGACGCGTGGCCGAATAGGCTGCCCCTGAAACTCTTCCGCTATTTCCTGGTCCGATTGTCGGGCGTCGAAAAACCAGGCGGCCGCCACAACGCCGACTGCGAGGACAAAGACAGTCAATAAAGCCCAGCCAAGAATACGCAGGAATCGCTTCGTGAAATTATTATATGTGGCCATTCCTGCAATATACTAACGAAAAATGAAAGCTCAATAGGTTACTTGTTCGCTTTCTAACGACCAGACGTATCGGGTAAAGTGGTTTGTTCGGGAGGTGGGGGAGGTAGCACAAAAGTCGAATCCAATGCTTCGCCAGACGTTTCGGTTGAATCCGACTCGCTGGTTTCCTCTTCATCATCCGAATACCCACAGTTCTGATATTCCTTGCTTACACTGTCAATTTTTGGAAGTGGTCCCTGCAAACTCTTAAACTTCTGATCAGCGTAAACTTTTTCCAGAAAACTTCCTACCAAAGGCAGCGCTGTTTTAGCCCCTTCACCAAGGTCTGTCGAACGAAAGTGAATACTACGGTCGTCGCCACCAACCCAGGCCCCAACAACCAGGTTATTAGATATACATACAAACCAACCGTCGGAGTTGTTTGAAGTCGTTCCGGTTTTAGCCCCTAGCTCATTGCGGTTTTTGAACAAGTTGTAGGACCATAGATTCTGCGACGTGCCACCCGACTCCTGCAAGCCACCCTGAAGCATGTAACGCATCAAAAATGCGGTTTCGGAACTAATAGCCCGTTTATGCTGGCTTGTGAATGTTTCGATTACGTTACCGTCCCGATCTTCAATACGTTGAACAATGATTGGCTCGGTCGTTTCACCATCATTCACAAATGTGCAGTAAGCACTGACCAGTTCATAAAGCGATACGTCCGATGAACCCAGACCGATGGAGGGAACTGCATCCAGCCGGCTTTTGATACCCATTCGATGCGCATACTCAGCCACGCGTTCAGGCGTAACATCATCAGTAAGTTTAGCGGTAATCGAATTGACTGAACGAGCCATCGCCCGACGTAGCGTCATGTGCGAATAGGTATAATAACCGGTTGAGTTGCGGGGTTCCCAAACTTTGTCTTCGCCATTTTCGCGGTATTCTTTACGGAACGGCCGATCCTGAATCCGGTCGCAGGGGCTGAGGTTAATCAACGTATCATCAATGGCCGTTGTGTACACAAATGGTTTGAAGGTTGACCCCGGCTGCCGTTTCCCCTGCTTTACATGGTCGTACTTGAAATAGTCGTAATTCAAGCCACCCACCCATGCCCGGATGTAGCCCGTGTGTGGGTCCATTGCTACCATGCCCGATTGAAGAAAGCGTTTGTAGTACGCAATGGAATCGTAGGGCGTCATCTCGGTTGAGTCGTACCCACGCTTATTATCCCAGCTAAACACCCGCATCTTGTATTTTTTATTCTTCATGTAATACATGATCGAATCGGGATAAAGAGGCAGAAAGCGTCGGCTGAGGGTTCTGTAGCGTTCGGTACGGCGGGCTACTGAATCAATAAAACCAGGAAGCTCGTTGCCATCTTCGTCGGTCCAGGGTTTCCGGCCGCGCCAGTGATTATCGAAAGTCCGCTGTAATTGCTTCATTTTTTCGCCTGTTGCATCTTCAGCATAGCGCTGCATGCGCGAGTCGATGGTTGTTATAATTCGTAATCCGTCCGTATAAAGGTCGTATCCGTTTTCTTCCCCCCACTTCTTTACGTAATCCTGAACCGCATTTTTTAAGTAGCTGGCTGGACCTGAATAAGGATTCTCGGGGGTGAAATCGGTGACCAAGGGAAGCGCACTGATCGAATCTGCCTGTTTTTTAGTCAGAAAATTGTATTTGGCCATTTGACCAATCACTACGTTCCGCCGTTCGCGGGAGCGCTTGGGATGCCGAAGTGGATTGTAGCTTGTCGTGGCTTTTTGTAACCCGACCAATACGGCGCCCTCCTGTACATTCAGACTATCAGGTACCTTGTTAAAAAACGTCCGTGCGGCTGTTTTCAGACCAAAAGCGTTACTGCCAAAATCTACCGTATTGAAATAATACGTAATGATTTCTTCTTTCGAGAAGTTCTGTTCCAGCTTGAGGGCCATCAGCCACTCTTTCGATTTGTAAATAATCTTGCGGATAAACGGAATCCGGGTTAATAAACCGCTATTCGATTTTCGTCGGGTTTTGAACAGATTTTTAGCTAACTGCTGCGTAATGGTCGATCCGCCCCCTTCGCGTCCCAAACTGGCAGCGGCCCGTCCGATTGCCCGCGGGTCAATACCACTATGTTCGTAAAAACGAGCGTCCTCAGTGGCAACCAGCGCATTAATTAACTGTTTTGGAATATTCTCGTACTTAATTGGTGTCCGGTTTTCAGCATAAAATTTGCCGATCATCACGCCATCCTGCGAATAAATTTCTGATGACTGATTCAGTTTCGGGTTTTTCAATTCCTCTACACTCGGCATTTCACCGGTCAGATACAGGAAGTTGTTATTCAGGGTGAAAACGTAAAGCCCTAGCAGCAGAAACCCCCAGGCAAAAACCTTAATGCCTATTTTGAGGTAAGGATAATACCAGGAATCCGGATCAATGTACTGATGAACAAACGAACGGAAACGGTTTCGATAGGAACGGTACGTAGCAGTCCATGAATTAACCCGTTCTTCTCCGGCTACCCGAGCGATTTGTCGGCCAACTCCGCGCCTGACGCTGCCCAGTAAAGGCTTACGTTGTCGGACTCGTCGTCGAAACGCGCCAAAGGCGTGCCGAACGGCGCGGAATCGCTCCCTATATTGACTCATGCGTATTTATTCGAAGAAAACTTTACAATAGTATCTGGTATCGCCCGAAACAGTCAATGCCACTGGGCGCAAGAAACAGTTATATATATTCTCGTTTAGGCGTCCAGCCAGAATTATCCATTTTCGGGTATCCAGGCCGGGCACCAAATATAACGTATTTTCTACCGATGTGATATACAAATCCGTGTAAGCAGTAAAGCAGAAGGCAGGAAAGAATAGAGAACGTAATATTTCCCTTATTCCTGCCCTGCCTTCTGCTTTACTGCTTACCCGTTTATTTCTTCTCAAACGTCATGGCCACGCCGTTCATGCAGTAGCGGAGACCTGTCGGTTTAGGCCCGTCGTTAAAGACGTGCCCCAGATGCCCACCGCAAACGTTGCAAAGTACTTCCGTACGAACCATGCCATACGATTTGTCAGTCTCTTCCTTTACCGCGCTTTTGGCAATTGGCTTGTAAAAACTTGGCCAGCCTGTTCCCGAATCAAACTTCGTATCGGACGAAAAAAGTGGATTATGACAGCCGGCGCAGTAGAAGGTGCCATGATCATGAATTTTATTCAACGGACTTGTAAAGGCTCGTTCGGTACCATGTTCGCGCAGAACGGCATACTGATCGGGCGTGAGTATCTTTTTCCATTCTGCGTCGGTCTTAACAACCTTACGGGGCGGAGTATCGTCTGTAATCCGCTTGGTGTCGGCAGACCAGGTATTTTTAAAGGCAGTACCAGCTACCAGACAGATAGATAACAATAAGAGCAGGATGTTTTTCATGAGTTTATGTTGAATAGCTGTGTAAACATATACGCTGCCAGGACGTATATGGATTTGGTTTTGCCATCACTCCGGCTTGGGCGTATCCGCGCGGAAAGCACCCTGATTGATAGCCAGATCGTCAATCAGATAACAAGAAAATAAGGAGTCTCGTTCAGCTTTTTACAGGCGCTATAGCTAGTAGCGTAGAGAGCGTAGGAGTAGGGCTGCCTCCTCTCTTTTCAACGGTTACGGCGAATGCTTCGGCTCGGGAAACGGAGCGATTTAGCCGCTGAATTAATTTATTCTCGCTACCTGAATCAAACACGCCAGCGTCAACCGGCTTTCCTCCCACCATCGACCAGAGCTGATACTGTTTGTCGGCAGGTAGCGGTGGCAGCGACCGAGGCTGTACGGCCACCTCATGCGTTTGAGTATTCCAGAAAAGAATAATGTTACCCTGTGGGGCCTTTTCATTACCACGTAGTTCCATTGTTCGCAAACCCGGCTGACTCAGTAAAGCCAGCATTCGGTCGTTCTGCGTCTGTTTTTCGCGCAATTGGCGCAGTTGCGTCTGCAGGGATTCGTTAGAAGTGCGTGTAGAAGACAGAGTTTTCTGATTGGAACGTAGTTGAGAGAATAGATAAAATGAGAAAAACAGCAACAGCAGACCTACTGAGGCAGCCGCAATCCACGTAACCCGGTAAGTAGGCCCTCCGGCAAGTACACCTATCGGCATCGGACGAATAGGGGTTTCAGTAGCTGTTCCATCGAGCGGCTTCTGATTCGGCTTGTCAAAATCAATCTGTTGTAACAATCGTTCCTTTACGGAAGCGGGCGGCTCTACGCGGTGCATGAACGCATAATTCTCGAGCGCAGCCGATAACTCATCAAGCTCCTGTCGTATAGTGGGATAAATAGAGGACAGACATTCTACCTCACGTCGTTCCTGGTCGGTTACCACGCCCATGACGTAAGATTCTAAAATGCCTGACGCTATGTATTCCGTTACGTTCATATTCTAAACAGTTCCTTTAATTCCTGCAAGGCGGCCCGAACTCTGGTTTTCACCGTTCCTAAGGGCAGCTTAAGCTGGTCGGCAGCTTCCTCATGGGTATAGCCACCGAAATAAATCAGATCAATTAATTGTTTGCGTTCAGGTCTAAGTTTATTCACAACGTCCTTAAGGCCGATGTGGTCAGGGTTTGGTTGCTCAGTGTTATACTGCTGATCGACAATACGTACGTTCTCTTCGTCTGTTCGGATTTCGCTAAAAGGATGAGTTTTGCGGGAACGTAGTGAATCAATGGCTGTATTCCTGGCTACGTTCAGCATCCAGGTAAACAGGCGCCCTTTGCTGGAATCATAGCCATCCAGATTTTTCCAGATTTTCACGAAAACATCCTGAAGTAGATCCTGCGCTTGCTCTTCTTCACGTACGATGCGTAGGAGAATACCGTATAAAGCCGAAGAATACTGGTCGTAAAGCCACTGAAAAGCCTGCTGGTCGCGTTGGCCAAGCTTTTCCAAGAGAGCACTTTCCGAAGCAAAAGGAGACTGACGTTTCACGCAGACGGTATTAAGTGAGCCAAATATATACAGAAATCATAAAGTCGATTATGACTGTGCAGACAAAATAGTAAGTTGGATAAGAATAGATGAAAAATTTACCACTCAACAGACAGCGAAGCGGCCGTTACGTACTATACGTAAGCAAGCCACTTCGTCTGATTTATTGATGGAATAAACCTTTACAGGTCTAGTCACCAGGTCGAATAAAATACCCTTGAGTGATTTGATTACTTATTTGGTTTCTGTGGTGTACTTGTTGTAGCTGGTGTATTCACTGTATTCGGATTACTTCCTGCTCCCGTAGGTGCATTCGTTACGTTGTTGCTGTTATAGTTTGTTGTATTACTGTTGTTGATCGACGTGCCGTCGCTGGCCGAGCTTTCCCGATAGCGAGCATCCTGAACAGACGTATTGGTGGTGCTGCCGGTGTTCTTCCGATTACTTTTTCGATTCTGTCGCATCGCCTTCTTTTGTTCACGTGATGCCTTCATAGGCATAGAATCGGGGGCAATAGCTCCCTGAGGATAAGTCGTCGATGTAGCCGTGCCGGTAGGCGTTGTCTGGGCCAGAACAGACGTAGTAGCCAGCGCCATCCCTAGGGCAACAAGGCTGAATGAGTGCTTAAGTTTCATAACGTTTTTTCGTGAGTAAGTCTAATTAATACTATGTTTTAACTAGATTATTTATAAAAAGTTTGTCGTCCGGTTGTATTGTTTGC